>NZ_JMPL01000049.1 GCF_000735365.1 Kluyvera ascorbata ATCC 33433
CCAGCCGCCGCCCACGCCGAGCAGCAGCAGTAGCCCTTTCATGACATGACGACGGGTAAGACGCGTATCGTGCAGCGCCCGGCTGGCGACATCGCCCGGAACGCTGCTAAGCTGGCTGCGCAGGTTTTCAACTTGTTGCCAGGCCCACTGATGATCTTTGTCCTCTTCATACCATTGTTGCCAGCGCGCTTCCTGCTGTGGGCTGACACGCTCGCCGCTCAATACGGCATACCAGTGTGATGCCGAGCGCAAAGCCTGACGGCGAGAATCGGTGATAGAAGCGTTCACAGGCCGTGCTCCAGACGAAACAGCAGACAATGTTCGATAGCCTTTGCCATATATTTTTTTACTGAACTGACCGAAACATCGAGCTTAAGTGCTATTTCGCTGTAGGTCAGACCATCCAGCTGCGAAAGGAGAAACGCTTCGCGTGTTTTTCCGCTCAGCCCGTCAAGCATGCTGTCGATGAGTTGCAGTGTTTCGAGCTGACTCTCACGTTCCTCGGGCGAAGGCGCGAGATTTTCCGGCATCAGCGCCAGCATCTCCAGATAGGCTTTTTCCAGCGCATTTCGACGAAACAGGTCGACCATTACCCGTTTGGCGATAGTGCACAGGAAGGAGCGCGGATCGCGGATCGTCGAGAGCGTATCGCTGCCCATTACCCGTATAAATGTGTCCTGGGCAATGTCATCGGCATCAAAGGCTGACTGGAGCTTGCGCGTCAGCCAACTTTTCAGCCAGCCGTGATGGGCGCCATAAAGCGACTCGAGCGTTAAGGAAGCAGTAGTAGTGGCGTGGTCAGGCATGCGCAGTGCATCAAAAGTTAATTATCACGCGGCTATATTAATATGAGAATAGTTCTCATTACAATTAGAAATAAAATAGTATCTGGTTGATACCAATAACGTGTTGTTTTTAATAAAAATGTTAAAGGTAGGCATTGGGTGGGAGAGGTGGCATGAAAAATACCGCTAACGCCGCAATGAATTTGTAGGTCTGATAAGCGAAGCGCCATCAGGATAGAGAGTGGAAAATAAGAACTGAGAAAATACTATGACAACACAAATCACGGTTCCGATGACAATCCGACTTCTTCTTTTCATGTCATGCTCTTTCAGGCTCACTCTGCAAATTAAGTGCTTTTATGATAAAGTGCAGCAGCTTATGAAATGATTCATTTGCTTATCCCGATGGCTGAATTTGCTCTTTTTAGGCGCGATAATGAGAAAAAAAATCATGCGAGAAAACCTGGATCGCTTTGATTTATCCATCCTCGACATGCTGCAGGTGAATAACCGCCAGTCGCACTCTGCAATCGCGGAAAAAGTCGGGCTTTCGACCCCCTCTGTACAACGCCGTATTAGTAGACTCGAAGAGAAAGGGGTTATCAGGGCAAATATTGCGCTCATAGAACCGGCGTACGTTGGTAATCCGATTACAGCCGTGATTGAGTCACGGCTGACTGAGGATCGGAGTATGGTCATGGACAGAGCCAAGCGTTATTTTCACAACGTGGATGAAATTCAGCAGTGCTATTTCGTTAATGGAGGCGTCTCATTCATCATCATTATGATCGCCCGCGACCTACAGCACTTTGAACGTCTCGTCAGACAGCACTTTGCGGATAATCAGGACATTCTGACCTACAGAACGCTCATTGTTTTGGACCCGGTTAAAACAGGAATGAAGATTCCTCTGTTTGATTTGAATGAGTAAATGCCTGTGTCAGGAGAGTGTACGTGGGCGAGCGAACAGCGCACAGCCTGCGCAGGCTGCCATGACAGACAGAATGCCACCGCATTGCGTCAGGCTAAGCTCCTCATGAAGGATAATCCATCCAGCAAGCGCGCTTACCGCCGGGGAACCGCTTAGCAGAACGCCAAATACGCGTGAAGGTAGCCAGCGCATAGCGTACACATCCAGCAGGAAAGGCAACATACTTGACAGCAGCGCCACGCAGAGCCCTGTAAGAAGCACCTCTGGCGCGAGCAGCGCAACGCCAGCCTGAGCGATTCCGAGCGGAACGGCTATCAGGGCCGCAATCAGCATGCCGGCCGCGACAGAGCGCCCGCCGCCTCCCGATACTTTTTTGCCTACAATGACATAGATTCCCCAGAAAAGTGCCGCCGCAACAGAATAGGCCACGCCTCTGATGTCAATGGTGTTGTTTATGTCTCCAGCTGCCAGCAGAAACATGCCAATTGCGGACAGCAGTATCCAGAGCAGATCTGTTTTCTGTCTGGACGTGAGTAGCGCTGCTGTCAGTGGACCCATAACCTCGATTGATATAGCAATACTGACGGGAATATAAGCAAAAGCCCGGTAAATCAGCAGATTCATCAGAGCAAGGACAACTCCATACAGAGTAATAGCTCCGTATGAGATACCGCTTTGACGTAATGTCCATGGACGGAAAATCAGAAATAAAATGACAGCAGATATTCCAAGCCGCAACGCGGCCACACCTTCACTGCCGACAACCGGGAACAATGTTTTAGCGAAGGCTGCGCCAGTTTGTACTGAAACCATTCCGGAAAAGGCAGCCAGAAAAGGAATATTTTGATTTGTTCTCATGAGTCAACCATTCTAAAGATCGAGCTCACAATGTTATCTCTTCCCGATTATTTATTTTTCTCATAAATTTCATAAAAATAAGCTTTATTCTCAGAACGCTGGCGTGTTTTGAACAAAAAACTCTTGATGATTTCAGTGAGCTTTTGGCATTAAACGGACCAACCCGTTGGCTAGTTCGGGAGTTATGCGTGCAGAAGGCCAGTCAGCATCGGCGAATATGCCCAAAATCCTGCCCGCTGATTTTGGGCTTTAGCTACTTTTCAAATCACTATAACTCGCATCCAGGCAGCAGATAAAACGGCCTCAGAAGCCTAATTTATCCAGCTTTTTCGCCTGCAACTCTCTAACAATACCGGCCAAGGCAAGAGCGATGGGAACAAGGGATCCACACAGGACGGCGTTCCAGCCGTAGAGGCTGAGCAGGGCACCTGAAGAGAAAGAGCCGACGATCATCACTCCAAACACCACAAAATCGTTCAGAGACTGGACCTGAGTTTTCTCTTCGGGACGGTGATATTCAATGATCTTCGCCGATGCGCCGGTAAAACCAAAATTCCAGCCGAGACCCAGTAAAATCAGCGACAGCCAGTAGTGGAAAATATCGGTTCCACCGAGCCCGGCCAGAACAGAACTTGCGGTGATAAGCAGACCGGCAGCGGCGATACGCATGGCTCCGAAGCGGTTGATTAATTTGCCGGTGAAAAAACCTGGGCCATACATGGCAATAACATGCCACTGGATACCGAGATTCGACGCCTGCTGAGAAATGCCGTGCATGTGCATGGAGAGTGGTGCTGCCGTCATTAGGAAGTTCATCACCATATAGGTTACCGCACCGCTGAATACGGTTCGGGCAAACCCTGGCTGACGGACAATGTCGCGCAAAGGTCGCCCACCCATTTTTACCGTGCTGGCAGGTTCTGTTGTTTTCACGCCTTTGAGGATGAATGCCGAAATGACGGCCACCAGCGCCTGGGCGATGAACGTGACGGCAAAGGTATGAGGCGGCCAGAGGTGCATAGTACCTGAAACCAGCATGGGGCCAATCACGCCGGCAATCACTCCGCCTCCCATCACCAGCGATAGGGCCCGGGCGCGACGTTCTGGCGTGACGCCGTCGGTTGCGGCAAAACGAAAGCTGAGCGCAACGGCGGCATATGCGCCACCTAAAAATGCGGCAATGCAGAACAATAAAAACGAGCCGATGACCACGGCCAGCGCAGCCGTCAGGCCAGTAATGGCGCCCGCCCCGGTGCCGGCCATAAAGGCGGCTTTACGGCCTTCTTTTCGCGCTAATGTGCCTAACGGCAGGATACAGGCTGCCATCCCCAGAACAAACATGGTGATGGGAAGTGTCGCCAGCGAGCCGCTGGGCGCGAGGGCGTTACCCACAATTGCGCCGGTGGCATAAAAGACGACGGAGTTGGCGCCGGCGAGGGCCTGGGCGGCCGACAGCCGGATAATATTATTGTTTTGGTCTGCAACGGGCAGGAAATGTTCTGCGGACATGTGATTAATTATCCTGGTTCATGGTGAGGACTATCCGGTATCGCGCCATACCTTGCTTAAGTCTGTTGAGCGCCTCATTTGCCCGTTCAAAGGGCAATAGTTCTGTGATGGGCAACGTCTGAAAGAGCTGGCTGAACCGCAGCGCGCGCTCGGTTTGCGCAGGTGTGCTGACGAAGGAGCCAGTCAGTGTGCGTTCAGCGCCGATCATCATACCCGGCGAGACCTGCAACGGCGTTTGTCCTGTACCAAGCAGGATCGTCTTTCCCCGAGGAGAGAGGGCGGACAAGAGGGCTGCAACCGTTTTTGAATCCGCTGCCGTAGCCACAATATAATCCACACCGCCGTCGTTTTTCAGCCGTTGTGATGCATTTTCCTTCAGCGTATCGATGTAGTGGTGTGCACCCAGCTGAAAGGCCGCACGTTCTTTTTCATTACCCCGCGCAACCACCGTCACGTCAAACCCCATTTTGCGGGCGTACTGAACCGCCATATGGCCAAGGCCACCCATCCCGATAACCGCCACTCTGTCGCCCGCTCTGGCACCAGAATTACGCAGCGCGTTGAAGGTTGCGGTACCGGCGCAAAGGATTGGGGCGGCATGCACGGAAGCGAGCGCGGTGGGGATCGCTATCAGCGCGGTATGCCGCATGACAACGTACTCTGCGTAGCCGCCATCGCAGCTAAGTCCTGGTGTAAGCTGATTTTCACAGAGATGAAAAAGCCCGCTGCGACAGGGTTTGCAGCACTGACAGTACCCACCCAGCCGCCCGACGCCTACCCGCTGCTCGGTTTGCCAGATATCGGGTACCTTTTCTCCCTTGCGGGCAATAAACCCGACGATCTCATGTCCCGGTATACGACCAGGCTGGCCCTCTTGCGGCGCGCTTTCCGCGTCCCGGAGATCGGCACCGCATACTCCGCATGCTTCAATTTTGATAAGCACCTCATCCGGGCCGGGAGCGGGGATCGGCCGCTCTGTCATTTCCAGCACGCCGGGGGCAACGATCTGCATCGCGCGGTATTTTTTATTCATAAATGGCACCGGTAAAAATAGGGATTATCAGATGGCAAGGGCGACGAGAAAACGAGACACCATGTTTTATGCGGCGACGGTCCACGGTCTCTTTCTCCTCTGGCTTTCATTGACGAAAAGCCGTGATCCTCATTGTGCAATACCAGAATGCCATCGGAGCCTCTGATTGACGACTGAGAAGAAATTGCGATACAGGAAAGAAAATCTATCTTGCGTGCGTATACTGGGTAAACATGAATCAGAATGATCAAACGCGTGACCTTTCAGTAAAAGAATGAAGCGTTATCTTCAGTCATCTAATAACTGCAAAAGTCACTGTTCATCTGCACTCGCACATCAACCAAATAGGGCAGAACGCAATGGCGACATGCTTAAAATAAGGTTTTGTCGACGGTTAACCCAAAGATGTGTCCTGATGTTCAGTGATTGAATGGCGGAGATAGCGGGTCGGTGTTGTGCCCGTATATTGACGAAAGAAAACAATGAAGGCGCTGTCACTGACAAAATCAAGCTGTTGCGCCACCTGACTTAGCGACCAGCCGTCACACAGCATTTCCATCGCTTTCAGCAGCCGCCACTGCTGCCTCCAGCTCTGATAACTCATTCCCGTATCCCGGATAAATATACGGCTTATTGTGCGTTCACATGCGCCGACTTTTTGGGCTAACTGCCCCAGACGTGGGGGTAATTCGCCTCCGCGCACGCTGTCCAGCCAGACACTCAGGCGAATATCTAACGGAAACCGCAACGTCCAGTTTTCGCTTTGGGCGTTTTTAATTTCTTCACAAAACACGGTAATGAGACTGCTTTGTTGTTCTTCAGGCATTCCCCATTGCCAGAATGCCATCCTTTCGATCACTTCAAAGAACAGGGGATTAACCTCAACGATCTGTAGGGGCAACGCCGATAACGGTAAAACATTTGAAAAGTAAAGAGAACGATAGGCCATTGCGCCATTCATAATGGCGCGATGAACCGTGCCGGCAGGTATCCAGGCAGCGCGCCGGGGCGGAAGTAGGCAAAGGGTATTATCCAGCTCAATCGTGATGCTTCCCGCTGCCGAAAAAAGCAACTGATGACGAAGGTGGCTGTGCATCCCTGAATCATGTATTCCCATATCGGATGCAATTCCAACAACCCTTTCATCGAACGTATCCGGGTCAAAAGAATCGTCTGGATTGATCTTCATCTTGTGTCCTATTTTAAATATAAATAGTCCTTATCATGGTAATACGACATAACCACTTCCGCAATAATAGCCGCATATTCTGATTATCTAAGGATTGTTGCTATGAAAACCAATAAAAAACCACCGTTGTGGTTACTTACATTACTGATTATGTTTCCCCAGTTGGTGGAAACCATATACAGCCCAGCGTTGCCCGACATTGCTCGTGCTTTTCAGGTGGGCAGTGAACGTGCCGCACAGACGCTTTCAGTCTATTTTGTCGCGTTTGCCGTCGGCGTGGCGCTCTGGGGATGGTTAAGCGATCGCGTTGGTCGGCGCCCCGCGATGATGGCCGGGCTTCTGTGCTACGGGGCCGGTTCAGCACTCGCTCTTGTGGCTACCGACTTTAGCATATTGCTCCTGGCTCGCATGGTCGCAGCCATAGGTGCCGCTGCTGGCTCAGTTGTCGTTCAAACCATGCTGCGAGATAGCTATGAATCGACGGCGTTAGCCCGTGTCTTTTCCGTGATGGGAGCGGCGCTGGCAATCAGTCCCGTTTTCGGTCTGGTCAGTGGCGGCTGGCTGGTTAGCCTGTACGGACATACCGGCGTGTTTGTTGCGCTGGTCACGTTGGCGCTGATACTGCTGATGCTGACAGCATTCTTGCTGCCTGAAACGCGGTCGGAAAATACTTCCGGCTCGCGATTTGGCGGACTGGTCTGCCGGATGGCGGGGGATGGAAGGCTGTGGAAAAATGCAATGCTCGTTGCACTGCTTAATACCATGCTTTTCAGTTACTACAGCCTTGCACCGTTTCTTTTCGGCCAATTGGGTTGGAGTGCCAGGGCTTTCGGATGGACAGGGATTTTACTGGCCTTTGCTTCTCTATCGGGCAGCTTATGGAACCGGAAACTGTTGTCTATCGGTTTGTCGCCAGAACAACTGGTGAAAAATGCTTGCCTGCTGGCTCTATTGTCGGGTGTTGCAGCATGGATCTTACAGCAATCTGTATGGATCCTTGTGCCGGTAGTTGGGGTTGTGATTGCCTATGGTATTGCGATTCCAAACGTGCTGAGTCAGGCTCTAAGCCAGTATCGTGAACAGGCAGGCGCAGCCGGAGCGCTGTTTGGATTGGTCTACTATTTATTGCTGGGAATGATGCTGGGACTTGCTGGTATCGTGCAGCAGCTTGGACTCGTTCTGACCGCGTGTGCAGTAATAGCCTGCCTTTGCAGCCTGTCACGGCGCTAAGCCTGTTGGTTTTACTATTTACCCGGGAACCTATTGTCGTATGGGTTCCCGGTATAATATTAAATGGTTTACGACTGCCAGGGCAGATTAGCTGGGAGCGGGAACTGCTTTAGAGATTAATGGGCTTGGTAATAGGACATATCTCCAGCTTTAATCAGTCTAAATGTGCCGTCTCCCTGGTAAGATAAGGTGGTAACACTCATATTATCAATTAACGGCACAGCCTCTATACCTGGTGTGAGTGTATCGATAATAGTGCCAATGGCCCCGCCATGGCTAACTACCAGTACATTTTTATAACCGTTTTTTTCGGCATTTTTTGCTATATCTTCTAGAGAATCATGTAAGCGTGTTTCAATCTGTTGGTAGTTTTCGGCCCAATGCATGGGATCGTTTTGACTGATTTCATTTGCAATATCCCTATCAGTCGCCTTACTCATCAACTGATCCCACTGAGTGAAGTTTTTGTCATAGCTCAGATTCCACTTTTTGAAAATCGGCGTCCACAGCTCACCATCTAAGCCGCCTTCGTATCCTCCGTAGTTCCACTCTCTGAGTCTGTTATCTTCAATAACAGCTAATTTACTATGTTGCTTACTTTTAATTATACTAGCGGTTTCCCTGGCCCTACCAAGATCGCTGGTGTATAGGATATCAAATTTGATTGTTGAAAGACCATTAGCCACCATATAGGCGTCTTTCTTGCCCTTTTCTGTTAGTGGTGAATCTGACCAACCTTGCACCCGGTGGAGCGTATTGAACATCGTTTTACCGTGTCTGACGATATAGATTTTTATTTCTTTATTTTCTATATTTGATTTTTCTACTGGTTCAGCTAGAGCAGTTGAAAAGAACATTGCCGAAACAATACCAATAACAATCTTATTCATAATAGTCATACAGAGGCCTTTGAGTGTAAGTGTATATATAACGCCCAGGAAGTAATCGATAATAAATATTAAAGCGCTTGATATGATGCAGTATTACTATCCATCACTAAGCTCATATACTCACATTTTGTTTAACGGCGTCTTCCTTTTTTTTGTTTTAAAAGTTCCTGTTTTTTTGCGTTACTGTCAAAAAATAGTGAACTTGTGAATTAAATCACTTTTGACAACCCCACCTGGCCCCGAATATTTTGCATGGCAAAGAACTCTGATAGCACGTTGAACTTCAGCGAGCAGCGTCGCGGTAGGGGGAATCAACACAACTGTAGTTGATAGCGAAACTGATGATAATGGGTGAAGGCGTATTGAAGAAAAAGGCATCACAATACTAAAAGCGTGATGCCAGGTCTTTATTTATATAAAACCCTTAGGGTAATTAGCTTGGTTTTATCGTTGATCTTCTTCAGTGACGATGAGAAATAAAATCGATCATTGAGGTTGCCGGATGCTTTTCTGGAGCTTAACACGTACGTGTTGGATTCTTGGGTACGTCCACATGACAACCTGACCTGGTTGTTATTTGTGCTAACAAAGCACGACGGTTCTACTATTTTTCCTAGAAAATGAACATCACTGCCTGACGAGTAAGAGCTGGCAAAAGCCAGGCTTGAAGAACAAAGTAAGGAAAAAACTGGCGCTATCATTGATAATTTTTTAATCATACAGTATCTCGTCAAATAACGTAACGCGAGTAAAATTAGTATCGCTTTCTGGAGAATAAGAACCTGAAGGATGACCGGGTTTTCACAGAATATATGATGAGAAGAAAGGGGAGGAATTGATCTTGATTATGTTTTATGGGTGAGATTAACAGCAAACAACTATTCATTGAGATCTATCAATAGATTTTGTCTGTCTAATGAAAAGGTTATCGCTTAACAGATTGTTAATGACAATCTATGATAGGAATATCTATTTTAAACTTATACAATCAATGGCTACGAAAGAGTAGCAAAGGACAACCCTAAAGGGGTATGTCCTTATAAGTGGAGAGGGGGCAAGTAAATACGGCGATTTCCAACGTTGCAAAACACAAGTTTGCAAGGTTAAAAGTTTCAGATTATCTCACTCCCGTTGAGACTCCGTGCTATATGTGCGGGAAAACTGATGGCCTTCATCATCGATAATAGAAGTTTCGACGGTAGCATTCTCATTAAAGGATTCAACGGCACCTTCAACCTCAAACGTTTTTTGGCTCAGTGGTGCAATCATCATGTTGCTTTCTTGTTTGATCTCATATTTTTTGCCGTTAACTAAGAGTGAGATTTTGGCAAATGAAATATGAAATAATGAATCATTTTTACCGGTAAGCGATACGGTGCTGCCATTTTTTCTGACGGTAAAACTAAGCTGGTTGACAGCAAGGCCTGCTTTTTTAGCGATGCTACGTGGCCGATAAAAAATCTTCATTTGCGTATTCATGGCAAGAGTCACCTGTGTCTGGTAGGGCGGTATCGTTGGTTTGCCAGGTGGTATTTCATAAAGATTAAGCCAGACAACGGATTCTCTATCATCAGGTAGACTTAAGTTATTCCTTACGATACGCAAACCTTTCATGGCTCCTGAATGCATTTTGAATACACCAGGCAACGATACGAATGGTGCAACAGTAGAATCTGGCGTGCTTTTAATGTCGCCATCATCAACCCAGGTCTGAACAATGACGGGGTAGGCATTCGTATTGACAAGCATCAGGCTTTTTTCATTGTCACCCTCAACAAAAATAACCCGGGTGGCTGATGCAATAATTCCAGCATTTGCATATTGACCCGACGAGGCAATGAAAACCGCACTGAGGAGCAGTAGTAATGATATTTTAATCGGATTCATTGGACCTTTACCCAGATATATGCTTTGGCATCAACCTTACCCGCTGTTACGGTTTCCCCTGGAATTCGGGTAAGCGTTGCGGTTAATTGCGTGGTGTAGTGGGTGTAGCCATCAGTTGTGCTACCGTTGCTGGTTGAACCATCCAGCACCGGGTACCATCCGCCGGCATTGCCGGTTAAGCTGGAAGGATTAGAAGCTGCCCAACCTAAAAAATTCATGGCGGTTCCAGTTTCGGTGTTTGAAAGTTCAATTCCAACACCGGTCGCTACGCTGCTATCAGTACCGTAACCATCGGAAAGAAGGTAGCTCACACCGCCGCTTGAATTAACGAGGCCGAGCTCCTGAGCTATGGTGTAAGCTTCATAGGGAACCTGTAAACCCAACGCTGTTCCGTCGCTACTGATTCCTGATACCGCTGAGTTATCACACTCAATGTTAATGACGAATTGTGCCTGAGAAGATGAACCATTATTTAATGCGGAAACAGAAATCGTCGGTAATAAAACCAGCGGGGTCACATTACGAGCAACACATGTCGCGGTATGCGTAAGCGTTGAAACTGGTGACGTGCCCATGCCAAATGCATTCCAGCGACCGGTTCCCCAGACACTATAGTTCGTTGCGGAATCACTACCTACAGTGTCAGATTCAATGCCTGGGCCTGCAAAAGTGACATAACCGTTGGGTTGGGCGCAGCTGTAAGTAGACGTTCCGGTTGTTGACGCCATACCGTATGTTAAGTCCGATGCGCTATAGCCACAGTACTGATTTGCCCCCTGGCCGGGCAGTGAACTGATTTTAATCAGATCGGCGCGAACTGAACTAAAATCCTTAACCCTTATCTGAATATATCCATCGGATGTAGTGGCATAACTTTTAATTGGATATTGCTGCCAATAGCGCGTGAACTCAAGCCCCGAATTCAGATGCGTGAGCTTAATTCCGACATAAGGAAAATAGGTGGCAAAATAGTTAGGATAACCGTCAGTAGCCCCCAGGTCATAATATCCACCGACACGGTCATCGCCGTTCGTGGCGAATACTTCATAAATACTTCCAGCATCACTGGCTGCACATTGATAAAGCACCTGGTCGGGATCCGAATAACGAACACCTGAAGTAAGGTTAAAAGTGCTACTACCTAAAGGGGTGCCCACCGGTTGAAGATATGCACTTGTAAGGTTAACTCTCCCAAGGCCAATACCGACACCACAGGTATCGCACCCGGCATCCACAGTGGGCGAAACGCGCGTACAGGTGGCGTAAGAGGGTAATGTATAACACAGTGATAGAAATACGATGGAGAAAAATAAATTATACATAATGGTTCCTCGGTAAACTAACGACATTGAGCATCAAGTAACGCAACCGGCGCATCAAGGTTAGTGGGTAAATCATATTCTAAATTGCATTTTTGATTATCTTGATTGCCCCACTTCAAGGTGATTTTGGCATGCTGTTTTACGCTACGCAGATATACCTGGTTAGCTTGCCCGACCATACCTATTTCTTTCCCGTCTGAATCGAGAACAGAAGTCCCCATGGGGATAATTTGATTATTTAGCGTTTTAGCTGTAATCAAAATAGCTTGCCCATTAATAGTATTGAATTTCACTCTAACGGTGGCGCCGGCATAAGGCGCAATACGTTTGTGACCATCTTCAAGTTCGACTTTATTATTCATACCCTGTGGATCTAAGGCTACCGTATTATAATGATATGGCGTCAATGATGGCGCTAAAGCATAACCAAAGTAATCAATTTTTGAGCCCTGTCCGCCCACAATTTTGGCTCCCCTGGCTCCGGGCGCATCAATAAGTGCAAAGCTGTCACCCACATATGGGCCAAGGGTAATCCCTCCACGGTGCACTACAGCAGCCCCCTGTAAGGACATTGAACCTTGCCAGTATTGTTGCGATGTCGATGCTGAGCCGGTGACATTAGCGTAAGGCAATCGGGTTTGAAGATTACCTCCCCAGATATTTTGGTGACTGGTGTTATCTGTGGAGAAATTAACGCCGTAGCTCACAGGATTATCGTCGCCCACGTTACCAGATAATGCCGTCTGGTAACTGCTTCCTTGACCTCTGGTGTTGTTTGCCACTACTGACACACTGGGTGAATTCATTTTCCGACCAAGTGGGAAAGTTAATGATAATGCTGTAGTCGTCTGGGATTTATATGCATTACTATAACTGGCTCTAGAACCATAATCGTATTGGTCGTTATAGTTATAAGCATAACTTAATGTTCTTGACTTCGTTACTGACAGATTTAATGCCACTCCATTATGGAATATTTTTCCCCAGCCAAATTGCAGTTGCTTATCACGATTACGGCTATCGCGATAATCCTGTATCGAACCTGACATTGTCAGGTTGCCCAAATCGCCTATATTTTGATTAAGCGATAACTCAAAGCGCGAACGTTGACGATAAGTCGTTGATGACCACGTATCGCCGTTTTTAGCCGCTTTACGCAGACCAAGTACATCGCCCATTTCCCGGTAACCGTCGGTTGAATAGCGATATCCTGCAATAGACAATGTCGTATTAAAGGGTTGAAACGTTTTACTATATGACAGATGCATAAGCCATCCTGCGGCATCATCATCAGGGAGACTCGCATGGGAGTAGGTCGTGTCCATCCCAAAGGCCCCAAATGAATTGGTGTATACACCGCCAAGCATTAGTGACTGATAGCCATCAGCAAATTGGTTACCAAGGTTAAGCGTTAGCTCATTTGTTAACCCGCGCTGCCATGTTAATTCGCTGAAAAGATCGTCATCACCAACGTACCGCGTTTTGCCTAACGTAAAGCTGTATCTTGATAATCCTGGGCGCATAGATTCAGGAACCGCAGCAAAAGGAACGGAAAATGAATGCGTCGAGCCATCCGCCTCGGTCACGATAACGGTTAGATCACCTGCATAGTTGGTTGCGTAAAGATCTTCTATTGAAAAGGGGCCGGGAGCCACCGTAGTTTCATATAGTACATTCTTACCTTGAATAACCCTTACGCGAGCATTTGAATTAGCTACGCCACGAACGGTTGGTGCGTATCCGCGCAATGAATCAGGAAGCATACGTTCATCCGAGCTTAATTTTATGCCTCGAAACCCCAAACCGCTAAAGAAATGACCGGTGGTAAACCCTTCCCCCAATAACACTTCACTTTTTAGCGGATAAATGGCTCGCTGAACATATCGTCGAGACGTATCAAAGTTAGTGCCACTCCCGCTTTGATAACGTAGATTTGATATCTGACGATAACGCCACAAACCCAAATTTATGCCGCCATTCATGCTTGCATAGGTAGAGTTCAGATCGCTGATATTGTTTTCTTTATAACTCACATGATATTGATTGAGGTTGTAGTTCATGAAAAACATTGACTCGCCAGATTCGAGAATGTTTTCAGTGAGATATCCACGCGGCCTACGGTTCATCATAGCCTGGGGAATGCTCAGGTCTATTCTTAACTGCGGCAGATCAATGGTGGATTTTATATCAGCACTGAGAGGATAAGTTTTAGTATTCTCCTGAGGTTTTATTTTTAATCCAATATTTTGAATCTGTTTTAGGGTAAGTTTTGGCGATGTATGACCATTTTTATCTTGCTCAATTGATATATCATCGCGGAATACAAAATCCCCGTTGACGTAGACATCAAGCAGGTATATGCCAGGCGCTATAGTCTCTTCTTGTTTGAATTTATCAAGCATTGCATTGTTAAGAGAGCTACCGCGTAACAATGAGGTATCAAATGTGAATCCGTCATCCGCACCGTGAGCAAGAAAACTAAATGGAAAAATAATAAAAGCATTCCAGATAAAGAAGTTTATTTTTTCATTGAGTAAGTTCATAGTAGCAAACCTGTTAAAAATCATAAGTCCGTTTAATTTCTACGCCGTAATCGTTGATAACTTTCAATGCCACCTGGGGTTTTTTAAATGTTCCCTGAATCGGAAAATCTTGAGAAGAAAAAGGTGCGAGCATTTTTATATTTTTAATCTTCTCTACTTTATTATTGCTAACGATCTCTGCCGAACTTATATTGGCATAAAATGGCATCGGATTTTTTATCGTCAGTGAATTACCTATCCTTGAAACCAACAAATTCTCTGCCATCTGATTAGGGTCACCACGAAGATTGGCAGGGCGATAGAACAACTTTAGGTTATTAGTCACCATTAACAGGAGTTTATTCTTGTCTTTATCCTCATCATTGACCGCGGGAACCTGGAGAAAATTAAAATAAAATACAGACTCTCTATCCTCAGGGAGCTTTTCCTTGCCTGAAAACATGATTCTAACTAACTGACTTTTTTTGGCGTCAATCCTGAAAATAGGTGGTGTAATAATGAATGGTGCAGATGCCTTATCCGGTGAGGAGTTTTTCGCTTTGCTATCAACCCATATCTGCACTAAAGAAGGCTTATTGTCCTGATTGCTAAACTGTAATGTCTTTTCTTTTGATGCCGAATTATAGATAATGCGGGTGCCGACCAATGTTACACTCGCCATTGTTTTATTGATGAAAGCGAACAGGAAAATAATGATGATATACTTATTAACATGTAACATTAATAACGGCCATTTATCTAATAGTATTAAAACCCTAAACTGCATCAATTTAGGGTTAACGCATATTTAAAAAACTATTCGTAGGTGATTGCGTACTGGGCGCTGGCAATGACGGTACCAGCGGTAACACCGGTATCCTCAGCATAGTAACGGACGATTAAATCTTGTGACGTCGAATCAGCACCGGTAGCCAGCGTCATGGCTGAGGTTGTGGCTATTGACCCTGAGGCGAAAGATAACGGCGTGGTTGCATCACTGTCGACCAACTGGATTGATACATTTGCGGCATCACCCGTATTGCCAAGGTTGCCGTTGGTCGTAATATTATTACCAGCAAATTCCGTCTTAATCGCGGTATCAGCCGTAGCAACATCGCAGCCGGTAACGTTCACGGTAAATGTTGTCTCACCTGCAGTTGCGCCAGCGGTTGCCAGAGAGCTTGTCGAAACTGTAGGCAGCAATACAACTGGATTAGCTTCATTGCCGTTGATGTTGACGGAACAGGTTTGGGTGCTGACTTCCCCTTTAAATTGCACTGTGTTGGTCGAGTCAGCATATACGCTGGATGCTGAAACTGATGCTAACGATAAGACAAGTAATTTCTTTAACATGATTTTTCCTTTATTGATTGCATAACACGTATGTTGATTTTCCATAAGTTAAAGCATCCTTTTTATTGTAATGCCCATTTTTCGTTCTATTGAGCTGCGTAAGTTATATATTCTCTTGTCAGTGGTGTATGTACGAGAAGCTATTTCCTGGACAGACATTCCTTTGATTAGATACTTAAGCACCTGAAGTTCTGTGTAGTTTATTTTTCCATAACTTCTTGTACTGATGCTTCTTCCTGATAAAAAGTATTCAAGCCTCCTCCTGAAGACAATCACACCATCGGTACTGCTAAGCACTTCTTTGATTCCTGGATTGATGCTTTGAAAATACAGAGCAAGAGCTTTTAAATATCTATCGGTAACCAGGATGACAGTTAACCCCGAACTAACCAAGCGAGCATTCCAGTCAGTATTTAAAAAGTACTTAATGTTGTAATACGAGAAATCTACAAATAAGTAGCCTTTACCAATGATTATCGCTCTTGTGGATTTGAGCATATCAAGAAGGCCATCCGTAAAAAACATATTGCTATTAGGCCATATACTTACCTGACCATTGAGACAATTAGCGGACTTCACCATTCGCTGCGGTAAGATCTCACATTTCAATGCACAACTTTGGCACAGCAGTTTGTATCCTTTGTCAAACAATGATTAAGCCTCAGTCAATTCAGGATATTAAGAATTAACATCATAATAACTGTAATTTGATTTAAGACAAATGAAATGCATTTAAATTACAAAGGATTATCTTCATATATTCTCCTATACAATCAGTTTGGTTTTTATTCATATTATGAGGTTTATTAAGACTTTTCATGTTTATACTAGGAATTTTCATTATAAATTGTCATTGTCTATAACCCTTCCTGGGGATATAGAATTATATTTTTATTCAATCCGTTTTCGTGTAAATCATTGATTTATTGAGTGATGTGAAGAACATGATGATTTTTCATTAAAAGTAATATTTGAGGCGAGTTCTTAATCTGCTGGTTGTTATTTATACAGCCATATACGGGAAGGGCGCCAATATTGATGTTGTGATGAAAAAATGTTTACAGGTGAGGCCGAAAAACGGTCAAGTTAATAGAGTCGCAGAGGATGATTGGAACAGTATTAAGTGCACGGGATAGGCTGAATTCTGGTACGCAGCATGCGAAACCCCATAAAGTACAGATACAGCTATGAAAGCATAATCCAGCTGACCGGCAACCGTTGCAAATAGCCCAGTTCGGAGGAGAGCGCGAAAAGTGACGGGACATCGACCACGGCAGCAGTGGAAGCATTAGCAAAGATAAATAGAACTATTTTTTGAATCAATCTCATTCGTTAATTGCACTTTTTAATTTGATTTTCAAACCATATCCTTATCTCAACCACTAGAGTTCATACTCAAAGTTCAACGATATTTATCATCAAGGATAAGAATATGGAAAACCGTTCACTGCAAGAGATGTCTTCCGACCTGTCAGAGTTCGTGGGAACCCACTTCGTATACACCTATGACAACGGCTGGAAATATGAGTGGTACGCACGTAATGACAATACCTGCGACTACCGTATTCATCAGGGGTTAGTTGGTGGGCGTTGGGTGACAAATCAGAAAATGCATGCCATCCAGTTTGCTCCGGGCATCTACAAAGTCGACTGGCATGAACCGACTGGAACCTGTGTGAGCCTGCTGTTTGATCTGAAACGTAAACTCGTACATGGGACAATCTTTTTCCCACAGTGGATTGCCGGCGAAGGGCAGCACCCAGAAAAAACCATCTGCTATCAGAATGAGTTCATCGAAGATATGCATCGCTTCCGCGATGAGGGTCCAGCCTATCCTTATGTCATCATCCCTGAGTTTGCCCAGGTAACCTATATGAAAAATGAAGGTGCCGACAATGACGAGGTTATCAACATGCCTCCTGGCCAGCTTCCTGATAACTTTTTTGATGGTAAGTAAAAGCGAATAATCTGCCCGCTAAGAAAGCCGCAGGCGGCAGGAAAGATGGGAAATCACCCGGTAAAGTAGATACTCACTATACCGGAGAACTCACAGTTTTAGACTGCGCTATTTACCCCGTAAAAACGAATCCGGCCCAGGTTTCCCCGGGCCGCACCTCATCAATCCAACACCGTCCGATCCCTCTCAATCACCATCTCCTTCATCTCCTCAAAATGCCGTCTCGAAAAGTCCGCAATCTTCTCCCAATCCTGCGCCGTCTTTTCCGCCACTTCATCCGATAACACCTTCAGCGGCTGCCCGGTCGACCACGCGGTAATCAGAATCTGGCAAGCGCGTTCCAGCGTCCAGATATCATCAAACGCCTCGCCAATATTGGGTGCCGTCACCAGCACGCCGTGGTTGCCCATCAGTAGGCGGCGTTTATCTGCCAGCAGCCCCGCCAGTCTTGCGCCTTCTGCGGTGGTGTCCGCCATGCCGCCGTACAGCGTGTCGACGGCAACGCGGTTAAAATAGCGGGCGGTGTTCTGGTCAACCGGCAGGATCTGCGGCGTGGCCAGACAGGCGAGGCTGGTGGTGTAGACCGGGTGCAGGTGAAGCACCACTCGCACGTCCGGCAGGCGCTGGTGAATTTGCCCGTGAATCGCCCATGCGGTGGCGTCCACGTCCGGGCGCGCCGCGCAGCTTTCATCATCAGCGTTCAGCAGCAACAGGTCGCTGGCGCGAATGCGTGAGAAATGCTTCCACTTCGGATTCAGCAGAAACGTTTTCCCATCGGGTGAGAGCGCCGCGCTGAAATGGTTGGCAACCGCTTCATGCATCCCAAGCTGGGCGATGATGCGAAAGGTCACCGCGAGATCGATACGGGTTTGCTCTTCGTGCGAGTAGCGCATGGTGATTACTCCGCTTTTGGCATCAGGGTTTGCAGGTCCTCTGCGCTCGGTGCCTGGAAATTGTATTTCTTCAGCAGCGCGGCGTATTCAGGCGTGGCGCTGAATTTCTTCAGACCTTCCTCAAGGGCTGTTTTCACCTCGGTATTGCCTTTCTTCACGCCATAGCCGTTCAGCACCGGGTAGATAAGCGTCTCGGAGGAGATCACCACGCGGTCGCCGAGCTTCTCAACAACCCCGCGCGCAACCGCTGCATCGGTGATCTGCGCTTCCACCGCACGGGAGAGCATCGCCTGAGTGGTTTGCGGATCGGTGGTGTATTCACTCAGTTGAATCGGCTTAAGACCTTTTTTCACGCAGTAGTCGACGGAAAGCTTCTGCAGCTGCGCCAGCCAGGAAGTAGCGCCCATCGAGCCAATTTTATGGCCGCAGAACTCCTCCGGGGTTTTTGGCTGATAGTCACTGCCTTTTAGCGACAGAATCGCTTCGCCGCTTTTCAGATATGGCACCATGTCGATAACCTTCAGACGCTCGGCGGTGATGTACATCGACGAGTTGGTGATGTCGAAACGGCCACCCTGTAGGCCAGGAATCAGGTTCGGGAAGCGGGTGTCGATATTGACCGCTTCCCGGCCCATGGTTTTTGCCAGACCATCGAGAAACTCGATATCAAACCCGGCCGGTTTATTGTTCTCCATATATTCATACGGGAAAAAGGTCATGTCCGAACCGGCGGTGATCTTGCCGTCGTGCTGGAAGGCCAGCGCGCTAAAGGACGTCAGCGCGCCAGTGGCGCAAAGGAGCAGGGCAACAGGACGCAGTGCAGTCAAACGTGTCATAAAACCTCCAGAAAAATGAGCAAATTACATGCTGGCGCTGTCGGCACCGGCCTGTTGAACAAAGAAGGATGCGCCGCGTGGTTTCTGCGGCAGACGAAGCTGGTTCACGGTGCTGCGCACAAGGCCGCTCTCTGCACCCGCGACCAGTTGACCCGCGTGGGCGCTCGGCAGTGGGTTTTCACCAAACGGCAGCGCGTCTTCGGCGGCATAGACGCTGATGAACAGCGTGCGCGGCTGTGCGGTCTCGTTCGGGCTTGAAGCGTGCAGCAGGCGCGTGTGCATAAAGCAGACGGAGCCAGAAGGGCCAAAGCAGGCCTGCGGCTGCTGGCAATGCGCGTCAACCACGTCGGTATCAACCGCGCCGGTAAAACGCTCGTTTTGCCAGTGCGACCACAGTGGCCCTTTATGGCTGGCGGGCACCACATTCAGCGGGCCGTTCTCCGGGGTGACGTCGCTCACCATCAGCAGCGCGGTGATGATGTCGTCGTTGCTATGCGGGGTGAACAGAAAATCCTGATGCCATTTCACCTGCGTGGCGGTGTGCGGCAGCTTGGAATTAATTTTGCTGTGATGAAAACGGGTGCCGCTGCCGCCGATAAGCTGGGCGGCGATGGTCGCCATCCGCGAGTTCAGCGCCGCGTGGTGATAGGCGGCGGAAATCTCGGTAGGCGAGGTGACGCGGCGAAGAGAAGGGTGATCCGGCGAATGATCCTGCTCAAGGTCAAAGCGCGGACGTCCGTCCAGCGTCTCGCCCCACACCGCGTCGTGGGCGCGGCTCTCTTCCACCCAGCCGTCAAAATCGGTCTGCAATGCGGCGATTTCATCGCTGGAAAGCACCCCTTCGACAACCAGATAACCCTGCTGATGAAACTGCTCGATTTGCCATTGCGCGATCATAGTGGTTCCTCTTCAAGTACGAATGATTAAGCCAAAGAGACATCTTTCAGGAAGGCATCGACGCGCGGGTGTTGCCCGCTACGCATGGCCTGCGGCGTGTCGTCACAGACCACCCGGCCTTTTTCCATAAATACAATTCGGTCAGAGACTTTGAAGGCGAAGTTCATCTCGTGGGTAACGATGACCATGGTGATGCCTTCATGCGCCAGGGATTCAATTACCTGTAGCACTTCGTTAACCTTTTCTGGGTCCAGCGCTGAGGTCGGTTCATCAAACAGCATGATCTGTGGGCGCATCATCAGCGCGCGGGCAATCGCCACACGCTGCTGCTGGCCGCCGGAGAGCTGGTGCGGATACTTCCACGCGTGTTCCAGCATGCCGACCTTATGCAGCAGTTCACAGGCATGCTGGCGCAGCTCGGCATCGGTCGCCAGGCGGTGGTAGCGCGGTGCCAGCAGCAGATTGCCGAGCACGGTGAGGTGCGGGAACAGGTTGAAGCTCTGGAACACCATGCCGATATTCAGGCGATGCTTAGCCTCTTCCATAAAGCGTGGCTTCTGCTGACCCTGACGCTCAAGGTGGATAAACGGCTGGCCGTTGATGCTGATTTCGCCGTTATCAATTTGTTCCAGGCCGTTCAGCAGGCGGATAAGCGTAGTTTTTCCCGAGCCGGACGGGCCAATAACCGAAACCACTTCACCTGGCTGGATTTTGAGGCTTACCGCGCCGAGCACTTCGACATTGTTATAGGCTTTATGCAGCTTCGAGGCCTGCAGCGCGGGCTCTTCAGCGGTCGCAACGCTTCGCGCCATCACCGGGCGTTGCGCAGTGGCCAGCTTCTGCATTTCGGCGTCAACCTGACGAGTGGTTTTGCGCTGGGTGACGTCGAGATACTTCTCCAGCCACTTGAGCAGGAAATCAAACACCGTGACGATCAGGATGTAATAGAAGGCGACTGCCGCCATCGTCTCCATGACGAGGAAGTTCTGCGAATAGAGACGCTGACCGACCATCAGAATTTCGGTCAGTGAGATAACCGACACCAGCGAGCTGAGTTTCACAATAGCGATGTATTCGTTGGCAAGCGCAGGCAGCGCGACGCGCAATGCCTGAGGAATAATGACTCGCCACTGAATGCCGGCGTAGCGCAAACCTAGCGCCCGCGCGGCTTCGCTTTGCCCACGGGGAATGGAAAGCAGCCCACCGCGGTGAATTTCGGCAATATAGGCAGATTCGCTTAATACCATGGCGATGAGCCCGGCCCAGAACGGGTCGTTAAGCAGCGGGGCGACGGACGGCAGCGCCTGCGGCATGTTGTAGACAAAAATCAGCAGCACCAGCAGCGGCATACTGCGAAACAGCCAGATATAAAGTCGGGCCGGTGTGCTTAACCAGGCACGCGGCGATTGTTTGGCCAGCGCCAGAATAAACCCCAGCACAATACTGCAGCCCCAGGTCAGCAGACTTAATTTAATGACGGTCCAGGTGGCCTGCCAAAAATCGACATCGCTAAGCAGGCTTAACATGTAGTTCCAGTTAAACGTCATGGGCTATTTACTCGCCATAATTAACAGAAATGGAAGCGACGTGATGGTGCATTAATCCAACGTCGCCGATATTCATCGTGCAATGACACTATGCTGGCAGGATGTTCATCGAGGCAATTAGTAAATTTTTGGTCTTTAAGTTTAAAAAAACTATGCAGCGATATTAACGTTATGGAATGTAAAGTGATTATCTCAATGCCGATATGAAACAATTAAAAAACAATCACTGAAATTAAATAACGATATTTAGGGGGAGGAGAGGTATTTGCACATTATCGGGGCAGGAGGTGCGTGGTAATAGTGCAGCGTGGCTCGTGATGGTGCAATCAGAAAATAACAGCGTTAATAAAATGGCCGTTGATAAATATCAGCACTCCGTATTGGGGATAAATACCCCGTTTGGGTTAAATGGCATGGGGATTGCAACGCCATAGCAGGAAACTACTTCCGATGAGTAATAAACAATATTTTATCAATGGTGATGCGATGAACCGATTTACACTCAAACAGCTGAAGTACTTTGTGACGGTCGTGGAGACGGAAAGTATCGCCGAGGCCTCCCGCCAGCTGCATATTGCACAGCCGTCAATTTCGATTGCGATAAAAAACCTGGAAAGCACCTTCGACCAGCAGCTGTTTATTCGCCACCATGCCCAGGGCGTGTCGCTCACCTCCAGTGGCCGCCGCATCTACGATAAAGCCAAAGAACTGCTGCGCCTGTCGTGGGAGTTTGAGCAGAACTCACGGGCAGATAAAGAGCTGGTTTCCGGCATGATTTCAGTGGGTTGCTTTGAATCCGTGGCGCCGCTGTATATGCCAAAACTGGTGGCCGGGTTTAAAAAGCTGTACCCGGAAATTACCCTGCATTTATACGACGGTGAGCAGCATGAATTAATGCATGGCCTGCATCGCGGGCGCTTTGATTTAGCGCTGGTTTACGATCTCGAACTGGGGCATTCCATTAACAAAGAGCGTCTGAACGCGCCGCACAAGCCCTATGCATTATTGCCAGCCTCACATCCATTAGCGCAAAAATCGGCGGTGACGTTACAGGAATTAAGCCGGGAACCGATGATCTTGCTGGATGCCGTCCCCAGTAAAAACTATTTTATCTCAATATTTAAAGAAAAAGGCTATCACCCGGAAGTCGCCTACAGTTCGCCGTCCATTGAAATGGTGCGCTGTATGGTGGGGCAAGGATTAGGTTTTTCGGTATTAGTCACGCGTCCGTATTGTGATATGACCTATGACGGTGAAAGGGTGGTGCAGCGAGATATTGTTGATGAGATGCCTGCATCAACATTAATTATGGCGCATCTTGCCAACAATGAGCCAACGCGCCCGACGCAGCTGTTTATGGATTATTGCCGCAGTATTGAGTTAATGCCTTCACGCGCATGAAAATAATGCCTGCATAACCTGCAGGTTTATTTTATTGTATTACGGCTACCCTCATAAAATTCTATTCAGACGATCGTTTTATAATAATTTACGATTTCCTCACAGTTACATAACCTGAGTTCTGTCAATTCCGGCGATATCGTCGGCAACCGTGCTTGAAGGACAGAGAAATGACAGAACACATTACCGAAATCGATACCCTGGTGGTTGGCGCGGGGCAGGCGGGCGTCGCCATGAGCGAACATCTGACGACGCTCGATATTCCGCATCTGGTACTGGAAAAACAGGGCATCGCCCAGGCGTGGCGCACCGGCCGCTGGGATTCGCTGGTCGCCAACGGTCCGGCCTGGCACGACCGCTTTCCCGGCATGATGTTCCCGGAGTGCGACGCCGACGGCTTTGTCGCCAAAGAACAGATTGCGGACTATTTCGCGGCTTATGCCCGTAGTTTTAACGCCCCCATTCGTACTGGCGTTGAGGTCTATAGCGCTGAGCGCCTGAAGGGCCGCCCGGGTTTTCGCGTGGAAACTTCGCAAGGCGTAATTGAAGCGCAGCGTATTGTCGCCGCCACCGGTCCGTTCCAGCGCCCGACGATCCCGGCGATCGCGCCACAGACTGATGCCATCGATCAAATTCATTCCGCGCAGTATTACAACCCGCAGCAGCTTGCCGACGGCGGCGTGCTGGTGATTGGCGCAGGCTCTTCCGGCGTGCAGATTGCCGATGAATTGCAGCGTGCGGGGCGTAACGTGTGGCTCTCGGTCGGCGCGCACGACCGCCCACCGCGCCGCTATCGTGATCGCGATTTTTGCTGGTGGCTTGGGGTGCTTGGGCTATGGGACGCCGCGGCAAATCAGCCGGGCAAAGAACACGTTACCATTGCGGTGAGCGGCGCGCGCGGTGGCCATACCGTGGATTTCCGTCAGCTTGCCTACCAGGGCGTAACGCTGGTGGGGCAAACCCAATCGTTTGACGGCGCAACGGCCACTTTCCAGAACGATCTGGCCGACAACATTCGACGCGGTGACGATTCCTATCTGGCGCTGCTCGATGCGGCGGACGCCTATGTCGCCCGCAACGGTCTCGATCTCCCTGAAGAACCGGCGGCCCGCGAGTTCCTGCTGGACCCGGCGTGCGTCACCGAACCGCTGTTAAATCTTGATCTGATACAGGCCGGGATCACCACCATCATCTGGGCCACCGGCTACACCACTGATTACCGCTGGTTGAAGGTGAATGCTTTTAACGACGCGCAGCGTCCGCAGCATCACCGCGGTGTTTCTACCGAACCGGGCGTCTATTTCCTGGGCCTGCCGTGGTTGTCGCGTCGCGGTTCAACCTTTATCTGGGGCGTGTGGCACGACGCGAAATACATCGCCGACCAGATTGCTATCCAGCGTCAGTACCAGCACTACCAGCCATCCTGATAATCCGTGAATAAAGGAACACAACGATGCCAACCCATACCCGTATTCGCATGTTTAACACCAAAGAGACCTACCCGAATCAGTCGCTGAACAACGATTTATGCCAGGCGGTGCGTGCGGGCAACACCGTGTACGTACGCGGTCAGGTCGGTACCGATTTTGACGGTAACCTGATTGGCCTTGGTGACCCGCGCGCGCAGGCGGAACAGGCAATGAAGAACGTGGCGCAACTGCTGAAAGAAGCGGGCAGTGACCTGACGCACATTGTGAAAACCACTACCTATCTTATCGACCCGCGCTATCGCGAGCCGGTGTATCAGGAAGTCGGCAAGTGGCTGAAAGGCGTTTTCCCTATCTCAACCGGCGTGGTGGTGTCGGCGCTGGCACAGCCGCAGTGGCTGATGGAAATTGACGTCACGGCGGTGATCCCGGATGACTGGAACGGCGAGGTGGCGTAATGACGATTTCGATTGCAGCATTGTGCCCGGAGTCCGGGCAGTTAGGTATCGCGATTAGCTCTTCAAGCATTGCTGTGGGCGCACGCTGCCCGTGGCTCCTTGCGGGCGTAGGCGCGGTCTCCAGCCAGAACATCACGCTGCCATCTCTGGGGCCGCATATTCTTGCTAGCCTGGAAGCAGGCGAGTCGGTGGAGCAGGCGCTGAACCGCGCGCTGGCGGAGGATCGTTTTAGCGAGTATCGCCAGGTGACGGTGATTGACGCCAGCGGCGAAATTGCCACCTTTAGCGGTGAACACACATTGGGTATTGGTGAAACGCTGGCAGGTGAGAACTGCGTGGCCGCAGGGAATATGCTGGCGGAGCGCGGCGTCATTGCCGCCATGGTTGAAGCCTTTGAATACGCGACCGGGGAACTGGCCAGCCGACTGATTGCCGGGTTACGCGCGGGGATCGCCGCCGGTGGCGAAGCCGGGCCGGTGCACTCGGCGGCGGTGAAAGTGGTGGAAGATTATGCCTGGCCGGTGGTCGACCTGCGCGTTGACTGGGCGGACGACGATCCGATCGCCGAGCTGGAGCAGCTATGGCTGGCGTATGAACCGCAGATGGAGGCCTACATTACCCGCGCCCTGGACCCGCGCGATGCGCCATCTTACGGCGTGCCGGGCGATGAATAATTCCGCGCGCAATATTCTGGCCGCGCTGCTGGCGTTTGATACCACCAGCCGGGAATCCAATCTGGCGCTGATTGACTGGATTGCCGATTTTCTGGCCGTGCGCGGCATTGCTTGCCAGCGTTTTTACAACGAAGACGGGCGCAAAGCCAACCTCTACGCCCGCCTGGGGCCAGAAGGGCCGGGCGGGGTGATGCTCTCGGGTCACACCGACGTGGTTCCCGTCGATGGGCAGACCTGGAGCGTGCCGCCGTTTGCGCTCACCGAGCGCGACGGGCGTTACTACGGGCGCGGCAGTGCCGACATGAAAGGTTTTATTGCCTGCGTGCTGGCGAGCGTCGATACCTTTTGCACAGTGACGCTGCGCATGCCACTGCATCTGGCGTTCTCCTATGACGAAGAGGTGGGCTGCCTCGGTGTGCGCAGCCTGGTGGATTTTATTGCGGCCTCGCCGGAGAAACCCGCACTGTGCCTGATTGGCGAACCGACGGAAATGCAGCCGGTCTACGGCCACAAAGGCAAACTGGCGATGCGCTGCTGCGTAGAAGGTCAGGCCTGCCATTCTGCCTATGCGCCGCAGGGCGTCAACGCTATCAATTATGCCGCGAAATTGATTACCCGGCTGGAATCATTGGGCGACGCGCTGGCGCAACATAAAGATCCGCGTTTTTCACCCGCTTTCAGCACCTTACAGGTGGGGATGATTCAGGGCGGGGCGGCGCTTAACATCGTGCCGCAGTCTTGTTGGTTTGATTTTGAAATCCGCTATTTGCCCGGCGTTAACCCGGACACCGTCACGACATCGCTGGCAGACTATGCCCATCAATTGCTGCCGCAGATGCGGCAAATCGCCGCACGCAGCGATATCCAGTTTCAGCCATTAAGTCATTATCCGGGGCTGCTCAACGACCCGCAGTCTGACTTTGCCCGCTGGCTGGCGCAGTGGTGCGGCAGCGATAATTTCTCCACCGTGGCGTTTGGCACCGAGGGGGGATTGTTTGATGACGTGGGGGTCGCGACGTTGATTTGCGGGCCCGGCAGTATGGCGCAGGGCCATAAACCCGATGAATACGTCAGCATTCCGCAAATGGAACGCTGCACACAGATGCTGGAGAACCTTTGCGCCTGGATGCGCGCCGAACCCTAAGATTCCCTCAACACAGGATCGTAAGCGATGCAAAAAGATCTCACTGCACCTATTGATCAACAAACCATCGACCGCTGGCAGGCCGATGGCGTGGTGTTACTGAAAGGCGTATTCACCCCGTGGATTGAACCGCTCTCCACTGGCGTTGCGGCGCTGATGGCGAATCCCAGTGAATATGGGCATGCGCGCACGGTGATCCCTAAAGATGGCTCGGCGCCGTTTTTTCAGGATTACTGCAACTGGTCGCGGATACCGGAGTTTGAGGATTTCGTGTTTCAGTCGGCGGCAGCAGAAATCGCCGCCGCGTTGATGCAGTCGCAGACGGCGAAGTTTTTCCATGAGCATACGCTGGTGAAGCAGCCGGGGGGCAGTACGGTGACCCCGTGGCATCACGACCAGCCGTACTATTGCGTCTCCGGACGGCAGAATGTGAGCTTCTGGATCCCGCTGGACCCGGTTGCACAGGCCACCTCGCTGCGCTGTATTCGCGGCTCGCACCGCTGGGACGCCGAGTTCAGCCCAACCCGATTTAACGGTACGAAGCTCTACGATCATGCCCGTTTTCGCTCGCTGCCGGATATCGATGCGCATGAAGAGGAATACGATATCGTCAGTTGGGATCTGGAACCAGGGGATGCCGTGGCCTTTCATTTTCGCACCGTTCATGGCGCGCGAGGAAATCATACCGCGCGTTCACGACGGGTCTTTTCCGCCCGCTGGGTGGGCGATGACGCCGCTTTTGCCGATCGCGGCGGCGTAACCTCTCCACCGTTTCCGGAATTAACGCTACGAGATGGTGAACCGCTCGACTCTCCGCTGTTTCCGCAGGTCTGGCCGAGAGGCTAGTTGTTGATGCCGGGTGGCGGCCAGGCCTGCAGGTTTGGGCGTTGGTGTTATCCCGGCGTCGTGTTGTACCCCTCATTCATCTCAGTACCAAAATTCAGCGCCGAATAGCATCGACGTCAGGAAATGAGTCAGTTGCGACACAAAGCGATATATAGTCAAATATATAGCGATTAGAATAACCTATGAGGTTCAGCATGAATTTGTTTATGTTTTATATTGGTGGGAATGCGGGAAAATCGAATATTGAAGTGCATGATATTCAGTTTGTTGCAGCCAACGAGCCTCAGGATGCTTGGCCTGCGCTCCGTGAATCATGGTTTGGCGATAGCGATAAAATTCATATCGACGGTTACAGTCGTATTACCTGGGCAGACGGCTATGCTGTCACGCTATCTCCTGAGCCACCTCAGTCAGCATTAAGATTATTTTTCGTCAATGCGGGAGGCTACAGCCCCGACACGCTTGCCGAGCTGCACGAATACGATTTGTTTGTCGCAGAGAGTGCCCAGGAGGCGAAGAAAAAAGCGTTGAGTACGTTGCTGTGTGGTGCCTTTCAGCAACATAAAGACAATTTGGTCGAGGTCGATGACTGCCTGCTGCTTGAAAAACTCGGCGAGATGTTTATTCATCTCACGCCTTGTGAAAACGGCTCCCGCGCTCGACCTGAGTGGCAGGGGTATTTACCGATAGGCGTTTAAATCAGGACGCTTCTGCTGCCGCTGCCGACGCAACGGTCAGCGAAGCGCCTACTATTTACGTCTTCCTATCTCAGCGTCGCTGTCTCGTCAACGGGCAGCCTCGGGACGTCTTGCTTGCACCAGCTACCGCTCAGTAGCCCGGCCAAGCGTAGCGCCGCCGGGAACGGCACCGAGCCAAACCACAAGCACAAAAAATGGCCCCATCCCCGAGGTCGCGTTCGCTCGGCCGGGTTACGGCGGTTGTTAGAATTTTCCGTTCGTTGATATTCGCGACGCTCATACCTTCAATGCAGCCCCATAGCTCGCGGGTATTCTGCGGGGTAATCACAAAACAATCTTTCATCACGCGGACTTTAACGGGCATGCCGTCGATAAATCCGGCCTGAGAGAGCCAATCTCCACCAAGGTGAACGGCGCGGCCTTCAACGAAGGAGTAAAACTCGCAGTGGGTGAAATCGGGTACGGTAGTTGGGGTGAGGGGTTTTGCCATGGGGCAGCCTCCGATAAGTGGTTTTTTCTCTCTCATTGGCGGCTAAATCAGATGGGATAGAAGACCGACTCATCGATACCGGTGCATCTTTCGACGCCTCTCTGGCCCACCTTTGAGATGGTAACTGTGCGAAAGACATACGCACGTTTCTCCGATGAAGTTAGGTCAGGAGGCTAATCCCGGTACCTGATATTGCAGGTACAACAATAGGGTACAGAGGTTAGTGGGGTTGGGCAAGAGTGGGGGTTTGAAGGGGGATCGCAGAAATGAAAACGGGTAATGGTGCTGTAAGGGGGATTGGGAGAAATGATGATTTACGTCTGAGTGGCCGTTATGAGCGAAGAGCGGACATAAACTTAACTGTATTACAAAAACTTCAAATGTTAGTACTGCGGCTTTCTGGGGTGCAAACTTTCAGTTTGAGCAGGAGGTTTTAACAGTCGAGTTCTTTTAGAATGGTCATCAGGATGTGCGTCCAGGAAGCCTCGGACGCATTGAAGAAAGGTTATTTTGCTACTTCTATTTCTGGTGCTTTCCAGCTTCCATCAAGAACGGATTCTTTAGGCCAGTATGTGCGCAAGAACATAATGAACTTACCTTTTGGCACCGGTAACCAGTTTGATTCTTTATCTTTATCTGGTGCATCATTTTGAATGTA
>NZ_JMPL01000050.1 GCF_000735365.1 Kluyvera ascorbata ATCC 33433
TGCACAACAATAGCTATGTAATTAATAAGTCTAATCCCCAATTTCTCCACCCGATAAATGTGACCGCCCTCGCTAACCAAACAGCATGCCGGTTTTGTCCTGTTTAATGTCATCTCTGTCCGTTGTATCAGAACGCCATCCAGCATTTGATGAGGCATCAGATTTTCCGACCGCAAAAGCCTGGAGGATGAGAGAGATGACCCATCAGATTACCCTTCGTTTTGAAGACGGCGCGATGCAGACCATCACGTGCCGTACCGGCGAGACCGTTGCCGACGCCGCGTTGCGCGCCAGAATCAGCATTCCGCTCGACTGCCGCGACGGCGTCTGCGGAACCTGCAAGGCCACCTGCGCCTCAGGTGACTATCAGCATGGTGATTACGTTGACGATGCGCTCTCAGCCGAAGAGGCCAGCGCGGGCAGGGTACTGACCTGCCAGATGCGCCCGTCCAGCGACTGCGTGGTAGAGATAGCCGCTGTTTTAGATGCCGCCTGCGTGGCGACCTATCAGGGGCATATCACCGCCTGCCGTACGCTATCGCCGTCCACCTTAACGTTCTCCATTGCGCTAGATGACCGGCAAGCACTGAGCTTCCTGCCGGGGCAGTATGTCAACGTAACGGTGCCCGGCACTGACCAGACGCGCTCGTACTCCTTTAGCTCCGGGCCGCAGGATGCGGAGGCCTCGTTCGTGGTGCGTAATGTGCCGCAGGGGCTGATGTCGACCTGGCTTAGCGAGCATGCCCGCGTGGGTGATGCCATATCGTTTCGTGGGCCGATGGGCAGCTTCTACCTGCGCCCGGTGGAGCGTCCGCTCCTGTTTCTGGCGGGCGGTACCGGGATCGCGCCGTTCCTGTCGATGCTGGCCGCGCTGGTGGATGACCACGCCACGCACCAGCCGGTGCACCTGATTTTTGGCGTGACTCGCGATGAAGATCGGGTGGCGCTTGAAGTGCTCGACGACTTCGCGCGTCGGCTGCCAAACTTCAGCTATCGCTGTACCGTCGCCGACCCGGAAAGCGACTATCCGCATAAAGGCTATGTCACTCAGCATATCGATGCGGGCATGCTGAACGGCGGTGATGCCGACGTTTACCTCTGCGGCCCACCGCCGATGGTGGATGCCGTGCGCAGCTACCTGGACGCCGAAGGGCTGACGCCGCGCAACTTCTACTATGAGAAGTTTGCTGGCGCAGGGCAGGCGGCGCCGAGCGTGGTGGCACCGCTTGCCGCGGCGGATGTGGACGATGCCTTTGACCTGCGTCTGGCGCTGGAGTTGGGAGCCGTTCAACTGACCATGGGGCGGCTTAGTGGCGAGCAGTTGACCACCTTCCGTCGCCTGGCCGACGCCACGGCGGCGTTCGTCTCCGGGCGGCGTTTTATTGACGTGCCGCGTTACGTGGAAGCTAACCATGCCTTCCATCAGTTCCTGATTGAGGCTACCCGCAACGCGCAGCTGATTGCGCTCTACGCCCAACTGACGGTGCGTGACTATATCGACCGCGCGCTGACCATCAGCGTGGAGATTGTCGGTGACATCGTGCAGCAGCATCGGGATTTGGTCTCGGCCTTTGAATATGGTGATCTCAACGCCGCCCGCGATGTGCTGGTCCAGCACGCGCAGCACTCGCGTACCACCATGAGCCGGGCGCTGGCGCTGAAAACGGCACCTGCCGCCCCGCCGCTGACCGTCGCACCGTCTGTGCCGGAAGCCGAAGCCCTGCGCTGTCCGTTCCACGATCTCCTGCCGCCTTCGCTGCCACCGTATTCCCACGAACTGGCGTGGCCAGAGGGGTTAGCGCCCTTCAAAGTGGTGGATGACGGCGCTCAGGGCGACCCGTATGAACACTACCGCTGGATGCGCGAACATGCGCCGGTGCTTCGCTGCCAGTCGGCCACTACCGACGTCTGGTTCCTGTCGCGCTATGACGATGTCTACCAGGCGATTCGCAATCCGAAACTGTTCTCCTCCGAAGTGGTCAGCCCGCCGCCGCTGACCTTCCTCACCCTGTTCGATGCGCCGGGGCATACCCGCCTGCGCAAAGTGGCGCAGCCGTCGTTTATGCCGCTCTCGCTGGAGCCGTTTATCCCCGAAATTGAACGCCGCGCCGAAGCGCTGATTGACCAGATGCTGGCCAACGGCGGTGGCGATGTAGTGGAAGATTTTGCCATTCCGCTCAGTATCGCCACCATCTCGGCAATGATTGACGTGCCGAATGAAGACGAAGAGAAAATGAAGTTCTGGTCTGACGAAACCTTCAGCTACTTTGGCCGTCTGGCGCGCAACGCCCCCGGTACCGGCACCGATGAACAGAGCGCGATGGCCTTCTTTGCCTATCTGAAAGAGGCGATGGAGCGGCTCTATCTCAACAACAGCCAGTCCATCGGTGGCCATATTGCCCGTATGTGGAAATCGGGGATGCTGAACGAAAAAGAGGCCAAAGAGCTGTGCGCCTTCGTTTTTATCGCCGGGCACGATACCACCACCATTCTGGTGGCCAACGCCTTCCGCATGTTTGCCGAACAGCCGCAGCTGGTCGCGCGTCTTCGTGACAATGAAGAGGATGCCGACCGCTTTGTGGAAGAGGTGGCACGCTATCGTGGCACCGTTCAGCGGGTGAGTCGTATCACCACCGAAGCCACCATTGTTGCAGGCATAGAGATACCCAAAGGGGCGGTGATACGCCTGCTGCTGTCGGCGGCGAATCGCGATAGCCGCAAGTTTATTGATGGCGAAACGTTCAATATCGATCGCGACAGCAGCGGGCATCTCGGCTTTGGTAACGGCATTCACAAGTGCCTTGGTCAGCCGTTAGCCAAGCTTGAAACGCTCATTGCCGCGAAGCTGGTGGCGCGCAAGGTAGGAGAGATTCGCCTCGACCCGGCGCGCCCTATCCAGTACGTCCGCGGCAATAACCTCACCAACTCGGGCCCGGAGCATCTGTTTGTGCAGATGCGCCCTCGCAAAGATTAGGCGGAGCGTGACAGTCGGCCCTGTTCCTGACGACGGTATTCGGTGGGCCGCAGCCCGGTCTGTTTGCGGAAAAAACGACCGAAGTAGGCCTCGTCGCGAAAGCCGAGCTCGCGGGCTATCTGCTTGACGCTGAAGCTGGAGTACACCAGCAGCCGCCGGGCCTCGTGCACGGCACGGCGGTCGATAGCCTCAATGGCGGAGATCCCGAACGCCTCGCGACAAATACGGGTGAGCTGGCCGGCGGAAATGCCCATGGCATCGGCGTAGCTGGCTACCGGCTGGCGGGTACGGCAGCGTTCGTCGAGCAGCAGACGAAAGCGTTCAATGCGGGCGACCAGGGCGGCGCGGGCCGGGTTGCCTGCCAGACGCGCTTTTTCGCTCAGGCGGGCAATCTGCACGAACAGCGCAATGGTCAGCGCCAGCCCAGCGGTGTACTGCCAGCGTTCCGGGTGTTCCGCCTCACGGCCAATAGCATCGAACAGTGCTTCCAGCGGTGCGCCGCGGCGGGTTGCCGGATCAACGGCCAGCACCGCAGGCGTACGCACAAAGGTCAGCAGTTCAGGGGCGGCGGTCATGGCGACGGACTCAATTGCCGACTGCACGGTAGTAATGACATGCCCATCAACGTCATTGCGAAAACGAAAACCGTGGACGGAACGGGCCGGAATAACCACCAGACACGGCGCTTCCAGCTGCCATATCTGCCCGTCAATCGACGTCTCACCGCCGCCGTGGGTGATGTACAGCGTCTGGATGAGCGCCTCGTGAAAGTGCGGCTCAATCTCGAATCCGAAGCGGCTGGCCCGCGACGGAATACGCTCATGGTGCACGCTTTCAACGGCAGTGGGAGAGTCCTGTGCGCCGTAAAGGGCGTAGTTAGGCAGCGTTCGGCGGGCGTTTACGTGAGCGGGCATGATGCCGGTTTTGTCCTGTTTAACTGAATGGCGCCTTGATGGCGAATAACATTAATTCGGTGATAAAACGCGCAATTGCGCAAGTGCTGAATCTTCATCTTGTGACGTGAGTAGGGCGGAAAAACTCAGCTTCTCTATAGCGGTGAGCGCAAAAATTTGCGCCAGAACACACTTCTTCGCAATTGTCGAAAAGTGCAGGTTTTGGTGTGAAAGTCCCCTTCTTTTTCCACAGTGGGCTGTGAAAAATGCATATGTAACGTTTTTATAACATCAGCAAAATAATAAAAATCATTCATCTGTGAGGTACCCTATGGCTGTAGAACTCCCCGTCCGCGAGTGCGACGTACTGGTGATTGGCAGCGGCGTCGGCGGGCTATCGGCTGCGGTGACCGCGGGCCTGAATGGGCTGGATGTCCAGGTTATCGAAAAAGAGGCGGTCTTCGGCGGCACCACCGCGTTTTCCGGCGGCGTGCTGTGGATCCCCGACAACCATCTGGCGCGCCAGCAGGGTATTGAAGATAGCCAGGCCGCGGCGCGAACCTACCTGCAGGGCGAAGCAGGCGACAGCTTCCGCCCGGAGGTGGTGGACGCCTTCCTCAAAAACGGCCCGGACATGCTGCGCTTTTTTGAAGAAAACACCCGCTTTCGCTGCAACCTGTACCAATACCCCGACTACCATCCCGATGCCCCCGGCGGCGTGATGCGCGGCCGCTCGGTGGTACCGGAGGCGTTTGATATCCGTGAACTGGGCAAGTCCATGCGGCGCCTGCGCAAACCGCTGCGCACCATCACGTTCATGGGGATGATGTTCAGCTCCTCAAACAACGACCTGAAGCACTTTTTTAACGCCACTCGTTCGCTGAAATCTTTCGCCTATGTGGTTAAGCGCCTGAGTCGCCACCTGCTGGAAGTGGTCCGCTATGGGCGCGGGATTACCGCCAATGGCGGCAACGCGGTGGTCGCTCGCTTAGCCTGCTCCGCACACGATCTCGGCATACCGATTCACACCGGCGTGGCGGCGAAAGATTTGATCGTGGAACGCGGCGTGGTGCGCGGTGTGGTGGTTGAACTGAATGGTGAGCGGATTAACCTGTTCGCCCGACGCGGTGTGGTGCTGGCCTCCGGCGGTTTTGCCCGTGACGACGCGCGATTAAAAAAGCTCTATCCGCACGTGCGCCGTGGCGGCATTCAACTTTCCCCGACGCCGCCCGGCGCGGATACCGGCGACGGCATTGCGATGGCCGAGCGCATTGGCGCTCGCTTTGACGACAGCTATGCCAACGGGGCTGCGTGGATCCCGGCCTCAAAGGTGCAGATTGGCCGTCGGTCGTATGTGTTCCCGCATCTGGTCGACCGCTATAAGCCCGGTTTTATCATGATCAACCGCCACGGCGTGCGCTTTTGCAACGAGGCTGACTCCTATCACGATGTCGGTATCGCCATGCTTGAAACCTGCCGCGAAGACCGCGAAACCTTCGCCTGGCAAATCTGCGATCGCCGGGCGCTGCGTAAATACGGCATGGGGTTTGCTAAACCTGCGCCGATCCCCGTCTCGGTTTACCTGAAAAGCGGCTATCTGCTGGAAGGGAAAACCCTGAGCGAGCTGGCGCAGAAAATGGGTGTTCCCGCTGAAACGCTGGTAAGCACCGTTAACCACTACAACGCCGACGCGCGTCAGGGCAAAGACCCACAGTTTGGGCGCGGTGAGTCGGCTTATAACCGCTATCTCGGCGATGCCAACCATCAGCCGAACCCGTGCGTCGCACCGATAGCACAGGGGCCGTTCTACGCCGTGAAGCTCTATATGGGCGATCTCGGTACCTTCCACGGTCTGAAAACCGACGGCGAAGCGCGGGTGCTGGATAACCAGGGGCTGCCAATTCCGGGGCTTTACGCCGCCGGTAACGAGATGGCGAGCGTGATGGGGGGAAGCTACCCAGGGGCCGGGATCACCATCGGCCCGGCGGCCACCTTCGGCTATATCGCCGCCCGCAGCATGGCGGCACGCGGTGATACGGCATTGCAGCCAGAGCGCGAAGCCTCATAAATCAGGAGAGTATGATGTCTACACTTTTTAGTCCATTACAGGTCGGCCCGCTGACGCTGGCAAACCGTATTGTTGTCCCGCCGATGTCGCAGTACTCCGCGCAGGCGGACGGCATTGCCACGCCCTGGCACGCCCAGCACATTGGCGGACTGGCGATTTCCGGTGCCGGAATGGTGATTTGCGAGGCCAACGGCGTCACCGCGGACGGGCGCATTACCCCGCATTGTCTCGGGCTGTGGAATCGCGAGCAGGCGCAGGCGCTACAAAAATTGCTGGCTGATATTCGTACCTACAGCAACACGCCGATTGGCGTGCAGCTCAACCACGCGGGCCGCAAGGCGGGCACCAATGCGCCGTGGCGTAATCAGGGGACATCGCTATCGGATGAAGAGGGCGGTTGGCCGACGGTGGCCCCTTCAGCCATCCCGTATAAACCCGGTTGGCGCGTACCGCAGGTGTTAGACGAAGCGGGAATGGCGCGCATTACCCAAGGCTTTGTTGATGCCGCCCAACGGGCGCTGAACGCCGGGGTCGATTTTATTGAGCTTCATGCCGCCAACGGTTATCTGTTGAACCAGTTTCTCTCACCGCTTAGCAACCAGCGTGAAGATAACTACGGCGGTAGCCCGGAAAACCGCATGCGCTTTCCGTTGCAGGTGGCGCGAGCGCTGCGTGAAGCTTGGCCGAAAACCCGTCCGCTGGGCGTGCGCTTTAACGGCGGCGAATTTGCTGAAGGTGGGTTATCGCTTGATGAAGCGGTAAGGTTTGCCCGCGAACTGCATGCGCTCGGCTACGACTATCTGCACGTTTCCGGCGGCTATAACATCTACAACCAGACGCCGGATGCCGACAAGCCTGGCTATATGGTGCCGTTTGCCGACGCGGTGAAAAAGGCGCTGCCGCAGGCGGTAGTCATTACCGTCGGGCTGATTTACGAAGCGCCGCAGGCCGAGGCGATTGTGCAGGAAAAACGAGCGGATCTGGTGGCGATTGGCCGTGGGATGCTGGATGACCCGAACTGGCCGATTCACGCGGCTATCGCGCTTGGCGAAACCGCGCCGTGGCCAAAACCTTACGATCGCTTTGGACCGCTTGGCTGGCCGACGCATCAGATTCAGGAGGTTAAATCATGACGTTGCCGATCATCGATCACCGTATTTACACTATTCGTCTGCGTAAAATGAACGAGTTTCTCGAGGTATTTGACCGTCTGGCGATGCCGGTGCTGCGAGAGACGCTGGGCAACCCTCTGGGGTTTTACACCAGTTTAGTCGGCCCGCAGAACCAGTTTGTGCACCTGTGGGGTTACGAGAGCCTGGCGGAGTATGAACGCCGTAGTTACCTGCGCGACACGCATCCGGATTTTGCCGCCTATCTTAAAGCTTCTGAGCCGTTTATTGTGGCGCAGGAGACGCGGTTGATTCGGGCGACGACGATAAAATAAGCTAATAAAACGTAGGCCTGATAAGCGCAGCGCCATCAGGCAACCCAGTGCAGATTGCCGGATGGCGGCGTTGCCTTCTCCGGCCTACATGTTTACCAACGGAGGCACCATGAACCTCGCCAACAGCATCCCGGTTTTCAAACTCTACGGCGAAAGCTGGCACTGGCCGACGCCGGACCTCCTGCACTGCGAGTCGATTCAAAGCCGCAGCAGCCTCTATGACTGGAGCATTCGCGCCCATCAGCACACCGATCTGGTGCAAATCCTCTATATTCAACAAGGGCAGGGTGAAATTGAGATTGAAGGCGTCCGCCAGCCGTTCACCGACGCCTGCGTGCAGATTATGCCAGCGCTGTGCGTCCACGGCTTTCGCTTCTCGCCGGGAACGCAGGGGTATTCGCTGTCGCTTGCCGCGCCGCTGGTGGCCAAGTTTGAACAACAGTTTGGCCGCCCGCTGCAGGTGCTAAGCCGCGCCGTTCACGTGCCGGTTGGTGACGCGGGGGCGCAAATTCATACCCTGTTTCAGACGCTACAGCAGGAGTACCAGGGCGATAACGACGCGCGCGACATGATGCTACATTCGCTGCTCAGCGCGCTGATGGTCTGGCTTAACCGTCAGACCTGCGGGCCAGTTGAAGTGAGCGATAAGGTAGAACGCAAACGCACCGCCATTCGCCGTTTTAACCAACTGGTGGAAAACCACTACCGTGAACATTTCCCGCTGGCGCACTACGCCCGCCAGATTGGCATGTCTGGGGTGCATCTCAATACGCTATGCCGCGAGTTCCACGGCTGCAGCGCGCTCAGCGTGCTGCACCAGCGCCTGTTGCTGGAAGCTAAACGCAGCCTGCTTTATACCAGCATGACGGTCAGCCAGATTTCGGACTACCTCGGCTTTAGCGATGCCACCTATTTCTCCCGTTTTTTTCGCCGCAGCACCGGCCTCTCGCCGCGTGATTTTCGCGAGAAGCCGACGCAGGAATACGCTGAACCTGCTCAGGCTATGTAGCGTTTAACGGGTAAAGCCCGGGCGCGGCAATTTGCCCATCAGCATGGTCGGCAGGCCGCCGTCGACGCCAATTTCCGCCCCGTTGATATAGCTCGATTTATCGCTCAGCAAGAACAGCACCGCATTGGCAATATCGTCCGGTTTGCCAATGCGCTGGCTGGCGGTAAACGCCTCACGGCTCTCACGTACGCCCGGCTGCGCGTAATACTCGGCGGTCAGCGCGGTTTCAATCATCCCCGGGGCGACCAGGTTACTGCGAATCCCGTCCCGACCCCATTCCACGGCAATCTGCTGTGACAGCAGACCAACGGCGGCTTTACCGGGACTATACGCGCCGCTCCACGGCTGCGGAATGCGTCCGGAAATGGAACCGATATGCACAATGCTGCCGCGCTTTGCCGCTCGCATATCGTGGGCGAATTCGCGGGCGCACAGCAGGTAGCCGGTCAGGTTGACGTTGAGCTGGGTCTGCCACTGTTCAAGACTAATGTCCGCCAGCCCCGCCGGGCGTAAAATGCCCGCCGCGTTGACTAGCCCATCGCAGGGGCCGAGCAGCGAACGCACGCTTAGCGCCGCTTCTTTAACCTGCTCTTCGCAGCTGACGTCGCAGGCCACCGCCACGCGTTTTCCTGGTAGATGCTCAAGCTTCTGCCGTACCGTCTCGCAACGCTGTGGGTTGCTGTCGAGTAGCGCGACGTTGGCGCCCTGTTGCGCTAACGCGGTGGCAATGGCTTCGCCGATGCCGCTTGCCGCGCCGGTGACGGCAAATACCTTGCCGCTGAGATCGAGCCAGTTCTGGAAAGCGTGCTGTTCAGTCATGGTTTTCTCCACGTTTTAATAGGGTACAGATGCTCTGTCATTGTTTGATGCACGGCGGGGAAAGGGAATGCACGAACGACAACCAGACGGGGACTTTTGTGTATGAGATGGGCTAATCTGTGAATTCAGTACGCCACTCCACCACCATGAGGCCCACGATGGACCATCCAGCAGCACGCACGATTCTTGATCTTTACCAGCGTCACGCCGAGGCGTTTTACCAGCAACGTTCACGCACGCTGTTTGAGCAGCGCTGGCTGGATAAACTGCTGGCGGCGATGGGGAGTGCTGGGCGAATACTCGACCTCGGCTGCGGCAACGGCCAGCCGATTGCCGACTATTTTATTCAGCAGGGCTGTGCCTTGACCGGCGTCGACGGCGCGCTGGCGATGCTGTCCCGCGCCCGCGCGAATTTTCCCCAGCAGCGCTGGCTGCACCATGACATGCGGACGTTAAATCTTGATGAGACCTTCGACGGGCTGATTGCCTGGGATTCTTTCTTCCACCTCACCCAGGACGACCAACGCCGCATGTTTCCCGTCTTTGCTCGTCATAGCCATCCCGGCAGCGCCTTGATGTTCACCAGCGGCACAGGTCACGGTATCGCCATGGGGGAATTTGAAGGGGACCCGTTGTTCCACGCGAGCCTGGCGCCCGACGAATATCGGTCGCTGCTGGCGGCAAACGGTTTTGCGGTGCTGGAGATGAAAATGGAAGACCCCGAATGTGGCGGGCATACCGTATGGCTGGCGAAGCAGGCTGGGTAGGGCAAAATAGAATCCGTATGACTACCGTTCATCGCCAGCATGGCCAAGACTATCCTCAGCCCAATCAATAAACGCCTCTGCTGGCATCGGTTTGCTAAAAAGCCAGCCCTGGCCTGAGGTAACGCCGCGTGCCTTCAGCCATTCACGCTGGCTTTCATGCTCTATCCCTTCCGCAACCACCGATAAATTCAGCGATTTTGCTATCTCAATAATATGGTTTACCACCGGATTGCATTCCAGGGTGTCAACAAAGGTTTTATCGATTTTAAGCGCGTCAACCTGCAGATCGTTGAGGTAGCTGAGGCTGGAATAGCCGACGCCAAAATCGTCGATATAAATCGTATAGCCCTGTTTGCGATAAGCCTCTAGAGCCGGAATTGCCGTTTCGCGTGCGACCAGATCGCGCTCGGTTATTTCAATAGCAACCTGCGTGGTGGAAACCTGCCAGCGCTGAACCTGTTGATGAATGAGCGTGGGCAGCGTGGCTGATTGCAGGTCAGCGGCGGCGATATTAATCGAAATGTGCATCTCAGGATGTTGAGCTAGCCAGTGGCCTAATTCGTTGAATACGCTGTGGACGATGTACTCGGTTAGCGGACCGATGACCCCCGTCTGTTCGGCAACGGGGATAAACACCTCTGGCGATAGCCAGCGGCCATCCGGCTGCTGCCAGCGAGCCAACGCCTCCGCGCCGACGACTCGCCCATCTTCCAGCGAGACGATGGGCTGATAGTGCACGGTAATTTCTCCGGCTTTTATCGCATCAAGAATACGATAGTGCGATGACTGCAGACGACGCAGGATCCGCAGCACGACAAACGATGCCAACGCGCTTAACACCAACCCAATCGGCAGCCAGAGCAGCAGCTGGTGAAACCAGTTGGTATCAATAGGTTTGGTGGCCGACCAGGTTATTAACGTCGAGCCTACCGGCGGCAGCGGTTGCTGTTTATACACGATGCCGTCGACTTCAAGCATCGGCTGGTCGTGGTGCAGAACGTTTTGCCAGGCATCAGGAGCAATCGGGTGGTTGCTGGCGATCACGCGGAGGCCACGGTCGGTGATAATAGCCGCGTAAATCGGGTAAGAGGGATGCGGCAGCACATCAATTAACGAGTCTGGGTCGATCACCGCCATATATTTCCCATGGCTGATGGCAACCATATTGTCATCGGTCTGCAGGTCGTGACGTGAGGTGAGCCACACATGGTAGCCAGCAGGCGTGACAAATTCGGAGCCAGGGACTTTTTCTGCCAGCGTATTTCGTATCAGTTTGCAGCGTTCATCGTCGTCATTGAGGTAAAAAATACGCTGAATGTACTGATGAATATAAGAGACTTTCTGGATTAACAGCTGGTGCTCAGGGCTGCAGGGAACGCCGTGAAAACGGTTGACCTCTTCAAGGGCGATACGGGTTTGTTCTTTGACGCGCTGGGTTCTCGCTTGAATGCGCTCGGCGTAGCCATCCATTTCCTGCAAAAACAGTTCATGGGCCTGGCGATGCGCCAGCCAGAGACTCAGGATTATGGGCAAAAAGATGGAGACGATCAGCACGCTCGTGATGTGTCTCACTGGTCGCTGAGCGGGCATCAATAATCCTTAACGATCGCGCGGGAAGTGGGAAAAGTACTCAGGGCGATAATTATATCGCTGGTAAACCATCGAGGCTATATCAATATGAAAACTGTACCTATTATCAGATTTTTCGATGAGATGGTGGGGAGCGCAATACTTATTTTGGATGAAATTGAGGGCTAAAAAATGGGGATTTTCATCCCTATCAGGCAATGATATTGCGTTGTTGTCGTTTCGCAACGCCTCAGGAAGCGTTGCATTTGGCAGACGGATAAAATGGCCTACATGATCGGCATATTTGTGGCTAGCCTTCCCTTTACAGGGAAGGCCATCGTCAGGACTTACATACCGGAGAAGACGTTCATGATAATCCCGCCGCTGATAATCAGCAGCATGGCGAAGATAGCCGGAAGGTCGGGCTTCTGCTTGTAGAGGATCATGGAACAGATCGTGACGCCGACGATGCCAAAGCCGCACCACAGCGAATAGGCCACGCCGACCGGAATGGTACTCATCGCGCGGGTGAGCGCGAAATAGCATAGCCCGTACGCGCAGACCACCAGCACCGAGGGTGCCAGTTTGCTAAAGCCGTTGGTTTTTTGATCATTGACGTGCCGGTAATTTCGGAGCCGATAGACAGCGCCAGCCATAAAAATCCAAGATTAAACATGAGCGATTCCTTTTGCGTTAGTTAGCGATATTTTTATCGAGTTTGGTGACCGGGGCGGGCGGCGTCTCTTCAGCGTCTTCGTGACCCATTTTTGAGAACAGGTTCATGATGACGATACCGCTGGCGATAATCGCCATGCCGATGATGGCGGCGGTATCTGGATGCTGGCCGTAGAAGGCCATACCCAGCGTTGAAACCACCAGAATACCGGTACCGGACCAGGTGGCGTAGGCTAACCCAACCGGAATATCCTTCACCGCGCGGGACAGTGAGTAATAGCACACGCAGTACAGCACAACGATCAGCGCCAGCAGCAGGGTTTTGGTCATCCCTTCGCTGGAGTCGAACATTTTAAGCGTTGAGGTGGCCGAGGTTTCTGAGACGATAACCAGCAGCATCCATAGCCAGCATTTTGTTTTCGAAGACATCTTCTACACTCCAGGTTTTATTATCGAGGTAAGGTTATTTTGTCTTTGTTTTGACATAGTCGACAGCAGCATCGGTCAGCACCGCGTCAGGTTTTCCGGCCAGCGACGGATTATTGACGATATCTGTGACAGTCAGATAACGACGGGACGTCGTAAGCGGCGCGGTTACGGCTGCCGTTGCGCCCGTTTCCAGCTTCTCAAGCAGTTCATTCATCGTACACAGCGTCACCCCGCATGCTGCCAGACGGGCAAGGGTGGCGTCGATATGCGCGGTATAGGCGCTGTCGACGACCGCGCCGCGCAGCTGGTTTAGCTCACTGTGTGGACAGCAGTGATAGCGCAGTGCCAGCACCGGAACACCCGCCAGCAGCGCATCGTGCAGCCGACGCGCCACCGGGCTTTGTAGCGTGCCGTTGACCAAATCTGCCGCCTGGGGATAGTCGAGAAACGGCAGCAGCAGCGCTTTATAGCCTATCGGCGGCTCGCCCGAAAGCGGCAGAACCTCCCCAAGTTGATGCCACGCCGCGGCGTCCTCAAGACTTTCATCCATCGCCAGCATCAGCCGCTGCCCGCAGGCTGCCAACCGTTGACGGATAGCCTGACTATAGCCCTCGGCGGCGGTCACCATCACCAGCACCGGTGGCCGTAAACGCTGGAGGATCTGCGCCACCAGACGGTCAGTCTGTTGCTCGGTCATCAGCAACTCCTTAGCCTATCAACGTGACCGGCGCGCCGTTCTTCAGCCCGGCAGCGTTGGCCTCTTCGGTATCGATATGGAACTCAAGAGCGAAATCGTCGCGCACGCGTACCACCACTTCATCGAAGGTGAGCTGCCGCTCGCCACGGCTGCGAACGCTAACCTTCTGGCCGTTGTGGACGTTAAGCATTCGGGCATCCTGCGGCGACATATGAATATGTCGCCAGGCGCAGATCACCTGCGAGTGCAGCTCAACGTGGCCTTTTGGCCCCACCAGCAGCGCATCACCGGCGTTCTCCAACTGGCCGGATTCCCGCACCGGGGCTTTAATCCCCAGGGCAAAGCAGTCGGCGCGGGAGACTTCCAGCTGCGTGGTCGGGCGGGTCGGGCCGAGTACGCGAACCTGGGTCAGCGAGCCTTTTGGCCCGACAACGGTCACGCACTCTTCGGCGGCGAACTGCCCAGGCTGACGCAGCGGCTTAAACGGCGTCAGCGCATAGCCCTTGCCGAACAGCGCTTCAACATCCTGCTGCGACAGATGAACGTGGCGGTTAGAGACGCCCACCGGGATGGTAGGCGTTGCCTCGTGCAGGCGGGCGCTGATTTTTTCCTGTAGCAGGGCGTCAATCATGCCTTTTTCCCTTTCTTGTGCGCGGCGTTTTTCTCTTCCACAGCCGTTTCCTGTGGCGCGGCGAGTTCGACCGGAACGTCATGGGCGGGTTCAACTGGCGTGGCAGGCTCTGCTTTTACCCGTGGTGGATGCCCCTTGAGGGTGCTTAGCGCTTCAACGATGCAGCGTTCCGGGCGAGCAATCACCAGCGAATTGGCCGGCAGGTTAATCGCCTTAACGACCGCCACGCCGCGTTCGATAGCGGTGTGAATGGCACTGATCTCCCCTTCAAAGCAGACGCTCACTAGCCCTGATCCTACCTTGCGATAGCCGATGCAGGTGACGCCTGCGGCTTTACAGGCCGCATCGACGGCCTGGATGGCGGCGACCCATCCTCGTGTTTCAATCACGCCTAAACTTTTCATTCTCGGCTCCTTTAGTGACGCACTAAGCGAATATCAAAATCAAATCCGGCGAAGAAGGTCTCTAGCTGGTTCAGCTCTTCTACGCTGTACGACGGGTCTTGCAGAATCGGGTAGGGCATATCCAGGCGCTCATACTTTTTGCGCCCCAACTGGTGGTACGGCAGCATATCGATGCGGCGGATATTGCCGCGCTTCGCCAGCTTCTGGACGTAATCAATCGCCCCGGTAATGGCTTCCCACGAGTCGTTGTAACCGCGCACCAACGGCATACGCACAATCACGTTAGCGCCGGAGTCCACCAGCCACTCGAGGTTGCGGCGCACCCCTTCGTTGCCGATGCCGAACAGCGCTTTGTGGTGATCGCTGTCGATCTGTTTGATGTCGAATAAGAAGGTGTCGGTGACCGGCGCCAGTTTCTGGTAGTTCGCAAGCGGCGTAGTACCCTGGGTCTCGACGGCGGTGTTGATCATCATCTTCTTGCATTCGCTGAACAGGGCGACGGCAAAATCGGTTTGCAGGCTCATCTCACCGCCGCCGATGGTCACGCCGCCGCCGGAGGAGATGTAAAAGTCATAGTCCTGCATGATGATGTCCATCAATTCGCTGACGGTGACATCTTTGCCCAGAATATCCAGGGCGTGTTGGGTGCAAATCTCTTCGCATTTGCGGCAGCCGATGCAGTCTTTATTACGGTTGACGAAGTGCTTCATCTCGCCGTTTTCTTCCGCACGGTAGTGAATGCCCGCCGGGCAGACGTTCACGCAGTCGCCGCAGTTAATGCATTTATCCTGGGAGAACATCACCTGAAACTGGCTGCTTAAGCCTTCCGGGTTGGCGCACCACGGGCAGCGAATGTTGCAGCCCTTAAAAAACACCAGCGTGCGAATGCCGTCGCCGTCGTAGATCGAATACTTCTGAATATTAAAAATTCGACCGGTTAATTCTTGTGTATTGCCAATCACGCTTGCCTCCTGAAAACTGCGGACGTCCTTGTCCAATTGCTGTCCGTGTTATCAGAACTTCTCAATCACCGTACGGCTGATGATCTCGTCCTGAACTTCCTTGCACAGCTCCACGAAGTAGGCGCTGTAGCCCGCCACGCGGACGATCAGGTCGCGGTATTTCTCCGGCTCCTGCTGCGCTTTTTTCAGCACTTCGTTATCGACGTAGCTGAACTGCATCTGGCCGTTGCCAAGAATCGATGCGGTGCGCAGCAGGGTGATGAGACCGTAGCGGCCTTCCGGGGTATCGAGCAGCCCTTTGAGGAACTTGAAGTTGTGCACCATGCCGATGTTCATGGTTTCCACGTTCATCTTGCTGACCGACTTAATGATGGCGGTTGGGCCATGCTTGTCCGCGCCCTGAGTCGGGCTGATGCCGTCGGAGAGCGGCATCCACGCCAGACGCCCGTTCGGCGTGGCGTTGGTAAGCTCACCGATTGGCGTGTTGTTAGAGATGGAGAGCGTGCCGTGGCTCAGAGTGGAATAGAGCATCTTGTACTTGCGGCACTCGCGCTCGGTCCACTCGGTGATATCCAGCGCGTACTGGTCAACGTAGTTATCGTCGTTGCCGTACTTCGGTGCGTTCAGGCAGTCGCGGCGCAGCCCTTCGAAACCTTCAAAGTTCGCCAGCATCGCATCGCGCATCTGCTCAAGAGTGTATTTTTTATCTTCGAATACCAGCTTGCGGATAGCAGCCATCGAGTCGACGTAGGTCGCCAGACCGGAGAAAATCAGCCCCGGACCGTGGTTGACCATCGCGCCACCGGCAGCCACGTCTTTGCCTTTTTCCATGCAGCCTTCAACCAGCAGCGACATCAGCGGCTTCGGCGCGACGTCGCGGTGTACGCGCTGGCTGATAACCGTACCAATTGCCGACAGGCGCACGATATGGGCAATCTGCTGTTTCACCGCGGCGTCGAACTGTTCGAAGGTGTGCAGGTCGCGCAGGTCGCCGGTATCCAGCCCCTGGTAGCTGTCGAACAGCACCATGCGGCCGCGGTTTAAGACGAACTCAATGGCAATTGGCCACTGGGTGTAGCCGGTGGAGGTCCACTGGTAGATGCGGCCAGATTTCTGCGGTTCGACGCAGCCCATCAAGCAGTAGTCGCGCGCGTCTTCAAAGTCGAAGCCTTTGCGCAGCATCATCTTGATGTGGGAATCATCGAAGTGACAGGCCGGGAAGCCCATGCCCGCTTTCACCACGTCGACGATTTTTTCCATGTACTTCTGCGGCGACTGGTTGTGAATACGGCAGGCCAGCGACGGCTGGTAAACCTTCACAAAGCGCACGGCGTCCATGATCAGATAGGTCAGGTCATTACAGGCATCGCCGCCTGAACGCTTCTGGCCGCCAACGGTCAGGTTGATAAACGGCTGATAACCGGCGAAGTACTTCGCCCCCAGTTCGCTGGACATCCACATCAGTTCGGCGCATTTGATGATAAATGCCTGCAACAATTCCAGCGCGGCGTCATGAGTCAGGCGGCCTTCGCGGATATCGGCTTCAAACATCGGGTAGCAGTACTGGTCCACGCGGCCGAGCGACAGCCCGGTCTGGTTCTCTTCGATTTCAAACAGCGATTCGACGGTCCAGATGCTTTGCAACGCTTCCTGCAAGGTTTTCGGTGGGTTGGCCGGGACGTTCTGGTTCACGTCGGCGATGGTCAGCAGCTCGGCGCGGCGCTGGGCGTTCTGCTCAACGGCAGCCAGTTCGCGGGCGCGTGCGGCGATGCGGTGCGAATAGTTAATCACCCCTTCGCAGGTTTCAATCGCCGCTTTGTAGTAGTAAATACGGTCGATATCGTCCGGATTCTCCATGCTCAGGCTGGCGAGGTGTGCCTCGGCATCGGCTTTAATACCGTTCATCCCTTTGGTGAACAGCAGCACGTCGTAGCCCGGGCAGGTATCGCCGCCGCCGTTGATCTGGTGGTAGGAGAGGTCGCTGACGAAGGTTTCGCCGCTGAAGGACCAGACGCCCGCCTCGCGGTACTGCGCTTCGCAAATTTCATCCAGCGAGCGGCCTTCCCAGAACGGCACGATCTCTTCGCGGATGGTTTTCTTATCTTCTTCGCTGATTTCGAACGGATCCTGCGGACGGGTGCTCATGGTGTCGAGCTCGTCGCGTACCCAGCGCCAGGCGATATCCGGCGAGAAGGCCCCGGCGCGCGGCTTACCGCACGGATGGCCGACGATCAGCTCATCGTCCTGAATGAGAATCGGCGCGGTTTCGCAGGCGTGACGGAAGGCTTTGGCACGCAGCAGGATGGTCGGCATGCCCGGGTTGGCTTTCACCACTTCGGTAAAGGCCAGCGCGCGATAGATGGAGACGCTTGGGCGCACGGTCAGGTAGTGGTTGCGCAGGCGCTGCATGCGCGGGGTCAGCCCTTCCGCCGTAGTGGTTTCAGTACAATTGGCGAATGGTGCAGCGGAAACGGACTGTTTACCGCTGAACAGACGCACCGGCAGATGCAGCGCGCTGAGATTGTGCTGGGCGCTCTGGAACATGTCAGACAGGGCGTTGATGCGCGCATTTTCAAGGCTCCCGCCGTGCAGCAGGGCATCGAACATCGGGTAGCCGTCAATCGCGCTGGCGGCGCGGACTTCGCTTAATTCTGCGAGTTTAAACCACAGGCACTCAACAATTTCATAGGCCTGGGCTTCGGTTAGCGTGCCGTTGGCAATATCGTGCTGGTAGTACGGCAGCAGCGCTTTGTCGGCGCCTTCCGGGTTGACGGCGTAGCTGCCGTTGTCGAGCTGAAGCGCCAACTGGAACAGATAAAACGCCTGGCAGGCTTCTTTGAGGCTGCGTGCCGGGTGGGCCGGAACGTGGTGCAAAATAGCAACGCTGTCTAACAGCTCGGCTTTGCGATACGCGTTGGTTTCAGCGGCGGCTAACTGCTCGGCGCTGTGGGCGAGATTTTGCGCCAGCGCCATTAGCCCATCGCAGGCGTAAATCGCGGCGCGGCAGCCGTTGACTTCATCCATGCCGCTGCGGCTGACCGCGCTGCCGAGCGTACGGGTTTTCTCTTCCAGTTGGTGTTTAATCGCCAACACACCTTTCTCGACCACCAGCTTGTAGTCCGGGGAGTCGAGGTCGCTGTTCAGATTAAGGAACTGGAACGCCGAGGGGCGGCTGGCGGCGGCTTCATCATGGAAAATCGCGCCGTGCGGCTTGCGTGTCTGGTTGCCGACGATCAGCTCATCGGCGCTGATGGTGAGCGGCAGTTGACGCATCAGTTCATAGAAGCGGCGCGCCGGTTTAACGGCGGCAGGAACGCCAGCGATATCGCTATCGAGCGCGTTCAGGGTGGTGGCATGTTCGGTGCACAGGGTGCTTTTTTGTGAGAGTAAACGTTCTGCCAACACTTTGACGCGCGGCGTTAAGCTGTAGTGTGCCATGTAGTATTCTCCAGATGTTCTTATTGGGTGCCGGCATTTTGCCGGGTGGCGCTGCGCTTACCCGGCCTACATCAGGCGTTACCCGTAGGTTCGGCGATAGAGTTCAGTGAGCGCCTGCGCGTCCGGCGCACGTGGGTTGGTCGGAGTGCAGCTGTCGCGCAACGCCTGCCCAACCATTTCCGGCAATCGGCGCTCAAAATCGGTGGCATCGACGGCGGTATCACGAATGCCCGCAGGCATCTGCATCTCTTCTTTCAGCGTTTCAATGGCTACCAGCAGGCTGGCAACGCCTTCGCGGGCACTGCTTGCTGGCAAATCCAATAAATGCGCCAGCCGGGCATATTTATGGGCGGCGGCGGTATCGCATTGGCCGTCAAAATCGGCGTTCCACGCCACGACCTGCGCCATCAACAGGGCGTTAGCGCGGCCATGCGGCACGCGGAACACGCCGCCCAGCGCGTGCGCCAGGCTGTGGGTGATGCCGAGCGAGGCGTTGGTAAACGCCATGCCCGCCATACAGGAGGCGTTGTGCAACTTCTCCCGCGCCTGCAAATCCTGGCCGTTGCGCCAGCAGGTGGGCAGATAGCGGAAGACCTGCTGCACCACTTTTTCGGCCAGCGCGTCGGAAAAGTCGCTGGCGGCGGTGGAGACGTAGGCCTCCAGCGCGTGGCACAGCACGTCCATTCCGGTGTCGGCGGTAATTGCCGGCGGCACGGAGGCCACCAGCGTCGGGTCAAGAATGGCGATATCCGGCAGCAGCGACGGGTCGACCAGCACCAGCTTCTCAGCGTTAGCTTTCACCACCGAAAAGCTGGTGACTTCCGAACCGGTGCCGCTGGTGGTGGGGATGGCCACGAAGCAAGGGCGCGCGCGTCCTGCGTCCGGGCGGGTTTGCGCCAGGGCGAAAATAACCGCTTTGGCGGCGTCAATCACCGAGCCACCGCCGAGTGCGATGACCAGGTCCGGATAGCGGCTGTCCATCAGCTTCATGCCGCGTACCACGGTGGCGATGTCCGGGTCAGCCACCACGTCGTCCCAGATCTGGAATGCAATGCCGCGATCGCGCAGGATATTGGTCACTCGTGAGGCGAGGCCGAACTTGACCATCGCCTGATCGGTGACCAGCAATACGCTGTGGGCGGACACGTCGGTCAGGGCCGACAGCGCGTCCTGACCAAAGCAAATCCGGGGTTTCAGCAAAAATTCACTCATTGGGTTATTTACTCCTTAGGCGTCCCGAAAGACGTTCTCGACAATGGCAACCACCGACATCGCCTTGTAACGGTCCTTGTTGAGCGCGAAGTACTCTTCCGCCAGCACGATGTCGTGCATGCCTGCGCCGACGCTATCGACGGCGACCCAGGTTCGGTTCTTCATGGGCTGCTGGTCGTCATCCAGCTGTGTGATCATCAGCAGATTGCTGCCGCGCAGCTCATCGCATTTCTGCGTGGCGACGACATGTCCGGTTACCTTTGCGAGAATCATCGTTTTAATCGCCTTATATCAATGCGTTACTTGCCTAAGCGCTCAAGCACCTGACGGATAACGCGCTCCACGTTCTGCTCGCTGATTTCACCTTCAACCTCTGCCGTGGCGGCCGCCGCGAAACGGTTGTCGTCGTGAGCGCTGATGGTGCTGGCTGGGGCTGTGGAGGTGAAGCGCGCGTCGTCAACGATGCTGCGGCGCGGGTCAACCGGCTGGCTGGTGATCGTTGGCTGCGGTTCCACGCGGCTGCTCGGTGCGCGCAGTTCGTCGATAGAGCGCACGCCGTAGCCCACTTTGCGGATATTGAGCAGGTTCATTGGACCGACGTTATCGGAGCTGGAGCCGCCGCCTACCGCGCCGCAGCCTAAGGTCAGCGCCGGGGTGATGTTGGTGGTCGCGCCGATGCCGCCGAGGGCCGCGGGCGTGTTGATCAGAATGCGGTTAACCGGTTTTTCGAGGCAGAACTGGCGGATAACGTCCTGGTTGCGGGTGTGGATCACCAGCGTATGGCCAAGGCCTTCGTTGGTCAGTAGCTCCACCACGCGGTGGCAGGCAGCTTTCCAGTCCTCTTCCACGTACAGGCCGAGTACCGGGCACAGTTTTTCACGTGAATACGGGTTTTTATGGGAGACGGTAGTCTGGGCGGCAATCAGCACGCGGGTGCTGGCCGGTACGCAGAAGCCCGCCATCTGGCTTAAATAGAGCGCCGTTTTGCCCACCACTTTCGGGTTGATGGTGCCGTTCGGACGCAGCAGCAGGGCTGCCATTTTCGCCGCTTCGCCTTCGTTCATAAAGTACGCGCCCTGGGCTTCCAGCTCGCGATGCACCTCGTCGTAAATGCAGCGTTCGACGATGATCGACTGCTCAGACGCGCAGATAACGCCGTTATCAAAGGTTTTGCTGGTGATGATATCTTTCACCGCGTGCGGGATGTCGGCGCTGCGTTCGATAAACGCCGGGCCGTTGCCCGGACCGCCGCTGATGGTTGGCGTACCAGAAGCGTATGCCGCGCGTACCATGCCTTCGCCGCCGGTCGCCAGGATCAGCGATACATCTTTGCTGTGCATCAGTTCAGAGGTGGCTTCCAGCGTCAGTTCGGTCACGCCGTCAACGATACCGGCCGGTGCGCCCGCCGCTTCTGCCGCGCGTTTCACAATCTCAATCGCTTTCCAGCTGCACTGGCGTGCACCCGGATGCGGGGAGAAGATAATCGCGTTACCGGCCTTCAGGGCAATCAGCGTTTTGTAGATGACCGTTGAGGTCGGGTTGGTTGAGGGGACCAGCGCGCAGATAACGCCCAGCGGCACGCCCACGTCCATCACTTTCTTTTGTTGATCGTCATGAATGATGCCGACGGTCTTCATATCTTTGATGGCGTCGTAAACGCGCAGCGAGGCAAAACGGTTCTTCAGGACTTTATCCTGCCAGTTGCCGAAGCCGGTTTCTTCCGCGGCCATTTTCGCCAGCGCTTCGGCGTGATGCGCCGCTTCCTGGGCCACGTTTTTCACGATGGCGTCGATTTGCTGCTGCGAAAAGGTGGCCATTACCGCTTGCGCTTTTTTGGCGTTGCGCACCAGTTCTCGCGCGTTCTGGCGAGAGAGCAAATCGGTATCCAGTTCAATCATGAGTCTATCCTTCATCAAACGAAAAGAGTGCAGACGGGGCGTGCCCGGTCAGGTCATGCTTTATGCTGCGATGCGATTTTTTCGATGTCGTTATGCGGGCGTGCAATAACGCGGGAAGTGACGACTTCACCGATGCGTTTTGCCGCTTCCACGCCGGAGTCCACCGCCGCGTTGACCGCGCCGACGTCACCTTTGACCATCGCGGTGACGAGGCCAGAGCCGACGTTTTCGTAGCCGATAAGCTCGACGTTGGCGGCTTTGCACATGGCGTCTGCGGCTTCGATACAGGCCACCAGACCTTTGGTTTCAATCAGACCAAGCGCTTCTTTCATTATTTTCTCTCCGGTTATTCGCTAATTTTGTAGTGCGAGACAATCTTGTTTTGATGTCGTTATGCGGGCGTGCGATAACCAGCGAGGTCACCACTTCACCAATGCGCTGTGCCGACTCCACGCCGGAATCCACCGCCGCTTTCACCGCGCCGACGTCGCCTTTCACCATCGCGGTGACGAGGCCGGAACCGACGTTCTCGTAGCCAATCAGTTCAACGTTGGCGGCTTTACACATCGCATCCGCGGCTTCAATGCAGGCCACCAGACCTTTGGTTTCAATAAGCCCTAATGCATCACCCATTGCTTCACTCCTCAAAACAGGTTGTGTGATTTCAGGAAAACCGTCCGTGTCACGGCGTTAACCCACGGCAGCGGCGTTCGGGGTTCACTATAGGGATTAGCCTGTTGGTTGGAATTTAAATCTGAGTGATGTACTTATTTAGATAAATGCTCTGCTATTTAGCCTTTTGTGGCCGATGATTTATCTTTTTATGCTGCGGAGAGGGGCGGAATTATAACGGGTATAAGGCGATTTATTCCGTGCGCGTGGCGTTCTCTGGAAATGTTATGAGGTTGCTAAATTTATTCAAAAGTCGGGTAACATGGCGTAGGGGCAACTGTGGTGGGGTTCAAATTCTGGCGGTGAAGCTAAACGCAAAAGATGCGGTCTTTTATAAGGGATAAGCGGTGGGGAAAAGAGCATGCGCGATGGATCACAGTTTGCCGTCGATACAAAGGGGGCGCACGCGTCCGAACAACGTCAATCTATCAGAGGGTCTTATGCTGAGTGGACTTAACCATTTGACTCTGGCGGTCAGCGACCTGACGCCAAGCGTCGACTTTTATCACCAGCTATTGGGAATGCGCCTGCACGCCCGCTGGGACGGTGGGGCATATTTGTCGTGTGGAGAGCAGTGGCTTTGCCTGTCGCTGGATGCGCTGCGCCACAAAATAGCACCCGAGAAGAGCGACTATACGCACTATGCCTTTAGCGTGGCGGAAGCTGATTTTGCATCGATGACCGAGCGGTTGGCGCAGGTCGGAGTGGTGGTGTGGAAGGATAACCGCAGCGAGGGGGCGTCGTACTATTTTCTCGACCCGGACGGGCACAAGCTGGAGCTACACGTTGGCAGCCTCGCGCAGCGGCTGGCCGCCTGCCGGGAACGTCCCTATCAAGGCATGGTTTTTTATGAGGACGGCGACGTTTAATTCAGCGCGCTGCCGGATTTCAGCGTGCAAATCCACAGCGGTGAGTTGATGGAACTCAGCAGAATGGCTTTATCGTTGAGCTTCTGGGCGTTGAGAAACAGCCCGTCGTGGCTGTCGGACATCTCGCGCATAAAGTAGGCGAAAATCACGTCCGGGGATTCATCGATAGACGAGGCGCTGGACTCCCACTGGTTGATGCGATAGTGACGTTCCGTCGCGGAAATGCGTTTGCTGCTGTAGCTGAATTTGACGTAGCGTTGCAGATAGAGCCAACCAGCGGCCGAATCGGTATAACCCTCGACCACCATTGAGCCTTTGCCGTGGCCGCCAAAGTTAAAGTGAATGTTACCGTTCACGTTCTCTTTATCCATATTTTCAAAACGCATGATCCCTTTGGTGGAGCAGCTCATTACGCCAGCGTTTTCATCGGGCAGCAGACGCCAGGCGCTAAACCCGGCGACCACGATAAACACGAGCAGAGAAAGGGCAAAGAACGTACGCGGCGCGAGTTTCATCATGGTTTCCATGAATAGTAAAAGTAGTTGTCACAGTAGCTAAACGGATTGTCTTCATGCATCGCGCAATGGGCGAGGAACACGCGTCCCAGGCCGTTGGTCTCCAGTCTGTCGCCGTAGAAGAAGAGAAAACGTTCGCCGGGTTTGCACTCGACCTTCAGCCGCTGACGCACCTCATCGAAATTTTTCACGTAGGCGCTGGCGCTGACCGAGCGCAGCATCTCATCGCTGGCGAGCAATTCACACTGGCTATGGGTGATTTGGCTCAGTGAGATGGGGTGCGACTCTCGCATGCCCACCAGACTCAGGATAAGCAGCAACAGCGCAATGGTCAGCAGACAGGCACCTGCGATATACCAGCAGGCACCGCGCGCATGCGCCGTAGCGGGAGGGGTTTCCTGTGGTGTCTCAGGCGCGGCTTCAGGGATGATGAGCGGCGGTTCCTGCGTTAGTACGGGCGGCGAAAGTTCATCCAGCGCTTCAATCACCACATCTGGGTTGAGCTGCAGGTAGCCGCGCGACACCGTGACGATAATGTTATCGACGCCGTAGTGGCGGAAGGTTTTGCGCAGCATGCTCAGATATTGATTCAGGTTGCTGTTTGACGAGGTTAATCCGTTGTCATCCCAGACTTTTTTAAGCACCTCTTCCCGGCTGACGATACCGGTGTGACGCAAAAAGAAAAACAGCAGGGCGCTTGCGGTGATCGACAGCTGGCTGTCCGGCTCAGCGCTTTGCGGCAGCGTTATCGTGCCATCCGTTGCATCATAAATAAAACGGGCATTGATGTTGTAGCGCATCGCGGCCTCAGCCTTGTGCTTCACGCGGGAAGCGTCATCTTATTAAGAGATTCGACCAACGTTCGTCGGTGTTCGGCGCACATGGTGATCCCTTCCGTAAGTTCAGATAACCAGATGCCGTCTGCCGTATAGCGCACCAGCGTACCGGTGGGACTATTGTCCAGCGCATCGCCGTGCGCCAGGTGTTCCAGCATCCAGTCACGCCAGCATTTTCGCAGCACCGGTTCATCCGGCATGGCCAGCGACAGCACCATTAACTGGCGACTTTCGTGCGTATCCGTCAGGTCAGCAAGGTAGTTCAGATAGGCGCGAGTAAAGCGGCCATAGCTGACGCCATCCTGCTGCATCAATGCGACGATCGCTTCTTCCATAATCGCCAGCAGGCGGGTAAACAGCGCGTAAATCAGCGCCTGCTTATTGGGAAAGTGGTGAATCAATCCGCCTTTACTGACCCCGGCTTCGCGGGCGACAGCGTTCAGCGACAGGGCGGCGATGCCGTCCCGTCCAGCAATCATCGCCGCTGACTCCAGCAGCAGCTGATATAAACGGACCGGATCTTTTTTGCGGTGTTGGGTTTCCATATTCATGGCCCGAATCATACCGACCAGACGGTATGTTCCTTTTTGACAGCGATCAAAGCGAGGGGGATGTCCGCATAGAGATTATGGGTAATGCGTGAGAGGTCACAATTTGTTGTAGAAATCAGGCGGTTTCAGTCATACCAGCGCTTTAAAATAATGATGCACTTGCGCACAGTGCATTGGTGCGTTATTGTTTTGATAAGGTAGTTAGGGAGGTGCAATGGAATGCCGAGTATGCTTGTAAACATTGGAAGCTTTCGAGATGACTGGCTTGCGGATTTTTTTAAACATGCAACACCACATAAAAAAATCCCCTCAGACATACATGCATCTCTGGCCAGGAAGCTAGATATCATTAATGCAGCGGTAACTTACCAAGACTTGAAGTCGCCGCCCGGTAACCGTTATGAGGAACTTGAGGGAAAACTCAAAGATTATTCTTCAATAAGGGTTAACAAGCAGTACCGATTAATTTTCCAGTGGGCAAATGGTAAAGCACACGATCTTTATTTAGATCCACATGAATACTAATCAAAAGAACTAATCGGCTTAGCCATTTTTATTGCCGCTAAGCCGTCGACTATCATGGAGTAAATTATGAATCAAGCAACCAGAAAGCCGACTACGGTAGGGGACATCCTTCTGTTTGAATACCTGGAGCCGCTTGACCTTAAAATCAACGAACTGGCGGAAATGCTGCAGGTACACCGCAACACGGTAAGCGCGCTAGTGAACAATAATCGTAAGCTGACTATTGATATGGCGTTTCGCCTGGCTAAAGCGTTTGATACCTCGGCTGCATTTTGGATTAATTTACAGGCTGCTGTCGATGTATGGGAAACCGAAAACGACGCTCGTCTTCAGGTTGAACTCAATAAAATTATTACGGCAGAAGATTTCCTGGCTGCACGCGCGAAAGCGAATGAGAAAGCAGCGTAAAACCGAGCTTAAACTCTCTTTTGCTAATGATAAAGGCCGCCGGAATATCTCCCCGCGGCCTTTTTTGTTTTCGCTACCGTGGCTTACTTCTGCACCGCGCTTTTAGCTTTCGCTTTCGCGTTATTACAGGCCGTCTGTTTTTTCGCACAGGCGTCTTTTGCTGCTTGCGCTTCTTTCTGCGCGTTAGCTTTTGCCGTGCTCTTTGCCTGAGCGCACTGGGTTGGATTGTTCTGACAGGCGGTTTTTGCGTTCGCTACTGCCTGGCCGTTGGCCGCATTCGCCGCACCCATTGCCAGCAGCGCGCAGGCGCCTAACATCATCGCGATTTTTTTCATGTTGCTTACTCCGCCGCTGCCTGAGCCAGATCGTTTTGGACCTGCTTACGCTGGTCAGCGGTCAGCACCTGGCTTAAGTCAAAGTAGTATTTCACTTTGTAGTAGCGAACCTGCTGGTCCACTTTGCTGAACGCCGCCAGCTGTTGTTTCACACCCGCTTCATTCCATTTTCCGGACTGGATCATGTCGATGATCATGCCGTCTTTGACATCTTTCATTGAGATGGCCTGGACGTTTTTCTCCAGCTGCTGGTGCAGCGTTTTGATTTTAGAAACCTGAGCATCGGTCAGCTTCAGGTGCTGAACGATTGGGTCCTGAGCTGGCGCAGGGGCGGCGGTGGTATCAGCAGCCTGAGCGGCAAAAGTCGCGCCAGCAAGCGTAGCGACCAGTAAAGCAGTGCGGGTAAATTTTTTCATTGTAGTCATCCATAAAGCATTCAAATTGACGCCGAAGGAAGCGTCAGGCAACGGAGGAAAATCCCCTTATTTATGTCGGGGCAATGATAGGTTGCCAGTCAGTCTGGATGCTCGCGGATTGTTGTGTCAGTTGGTAACGATGGGAAACAATGACTCCAGGGAATCATAACTGTTTACGTATTAAGACCTTCTTAATGTTGCGGTTTTCTTTTCGACCATTTCAGCAGGAAACCCACGCCAATGGAAAGACGAAATTGTGCAAAGCATTTGCGATATCTGGCGATGCTAATCAAATTTTACCTTTAGATAACAATTACTTTCGCCAAATGATATTTGGTTATAAAGCATAGCGAATCGTTATTTGTTCCGCCGATGGCGGTGTGGGAGCGTAAAAAGACAATACAAAAACAGGGGTATCCAGAAAGATTATGGCAAAGACAAAACAGACAGTTGCACAGCTCGCTCTTCTCACCGGTCTAGTGGCCACCGGCCTGACGACCTTCAGCGCGCAGGCCGATCAGCTGGCGGATATTAAGGCCAAGGGCGTAGTCAAAGTGGCCACCTTTGATGCTAACCCGCCGTTTGGTTCCGTGGATGCGAAGACTCACGAACTGGTGGGCTACGACGTTGATTTCGCCAAAGCGCTAGCAAAATCGCTGGGCGTGAAGCTGGAACTGGTGGCGACGAACCCGGCGAACCGTATCCCGCTGCTGCAATCCGGCAAGGCCGATCTGATTGTTGCTGATATCACCATTACCCCGGAGCGCGCGCAGGTTATCGATTTCTCCACCCCATACTTCGTCACCGGTCAGCAGTTCCTGGTACCAGCGACCGGCGGCGATAAGCTCGACGACTACAGCAAAGCGCGCATCGGTGCCGTGAAGGGTACGACCGGCGAGCAAACGCTGCATCAGCGCTTCCCACAGGCGCGCGTGCTCTCTTATGACGACATTCCGCTGGCTTTAACCGCGTTGCGTAACGGCAACGTGCAGGCGATTACCCAGGACAGCACCATTCTGGCGGGCCTGCTGGGCGAAGCGCCGGATAAAGCCAAATTCAAAATCCTGCCGGACTTGCTGAGCAAAGAAGAGATTGGTGTAGGCGTGAAAAAGGGTGAACCGGCACTGCTGAAAGCGGTGAACGATGAGCTGGTGGCGCTTGAGAAATCAGGCGATGCGGCGAAAATCTACGACACCTGGTTTGGCCCTTCCACCAAAGCGCCTCAGCCGCGTTCCTTCACCATAGAAGCAAAATAATATGTTGTCGGCTTTATTCTCTCATTCCGCGGCGAAGTCCGCGGATTTTTCACATCTGCGCAATGCCAGCGTGGCGTTCCGTCAGGCAGTCAAAGCGTACGGTAGTCATCGGGTACTGAACGGCATCGATCTGACGATTAATCCCGGCGAAGTGGTGGCGATCCTCGGGCCTTCGGGTTCGGGGAAATCGACGCTGATACGCCTGATAAACCAGCTTGAAAGCCTTAGCGGCGGTGAGATCCTGATTGACGACAAGCCGACCAGTCAGCTGAGCGGGCGGGCGTTGCGTCAGCTGCGCAGCCGAATTGGTTTCGTCTTTCAGCAGTTCAATCTTTATGCTCATCTCACGGCGGCGCAGAACATCATGCTGGCGCTGGAGTCGGTCCACGGCTGGAAGCGCAGCGATGCTGAGCAGCGCGCGCGGGAGCTACTGCAAAAAGTCGGGCTTGCGGAAAAGGCGGAGGCCATGCCTTCGCAGCTTTCCGGCGGCCAGCAGCAGCGCGTGGCGATTGCACGCGCGCTGGCCTCTTCGCCGCAAATCATCCTGTTTGATGAGCCCACCTCGGCGCTGGATCCGGAAATGATCGGCGAAGTGCTGCACGTCATGCAGTCGCTGGCCCACAGCGGGATCACCATGATTGTGGTGACCCACGAAATGCAGTTTGCCCGCGAAATTGCCGACCGGGTGGTGTTTATTGACGGCGGCGATGTGCTGGAGGTCGCGCCTCCGGCGGAGTTCTTTGCCCGTCCGCAGCATCCGCGCGCACGGCGTTTTCTGCAGAAGGTGCTGGACCCGCTGCACCAGGAGCAGACGGCGTGATGGTGAATTTCGACTGGCAGGGGGTACTGAGCGGGCAGCCTCTACAATGGCTTATCTCGGGCTTTCTCACCACGCTGTGGGTATCACTTGCCGGGATTATGCTGGCAAGCGTACTGGCGGCGCTGTTTTTACTGCTGCGTCTCGCTGGTGGGCGGTTGGGGCAGGGTATCACCGCCTGCTGGGTGTCGCTGTTTCGCAATACGCCGCTGCTGGTACAGCTGCTGTTCTGGTATTTCGCGGCGTGGAACTTCCTGCCGCAGGGGCTGCGGAATTTTTGTCAACGACCCGCACGACTGGTCGATTCCTGCCCGGCAACGTCTGGTGGCT
>NZ_JMPL01000051.1 GCF_000735365.1 Kluyvera ascorbata ATCC 33433
GCCGCCGGGAAGCGTTCAGGTCTATTCAGTTATCGCCCGACGAATCACCTCCAGCGCCTGCTGGAACTGCTTCTCTGGGATTGTGAGCGGATACAAGAAGCGAATCACGTTGCCATACACGCCGCAGCTCAGCAGCAGTACGCCTTCGGCCAGCGCGCGCTCCTGGACTAATTTGGTAAACTCCGGCGAGGGTTCACGCGTCTGTGGATCGACAAACTCCACCGCGACCATCGACCCCACGCCGCGCACATCAGCAATTGCCGGGCAGCTCTCACGCGCTTTGTTCAGCACCTCAATCAGATGCTGGCCCAGATGATTGGCGCGAGTGCAGAGCGCCTCTTCCTCAATCACATCCAGCACCGCATGTGCAGCCGCAATCGCCAGCGGGTTACCCGCATAAGTTCCACCCAGGCCACCAGGTGCCGGCGCATCCATGACCTCAGCGCGTCCGACAACGCCAGAGAGCGGGAAGCCACCCGCCAGGCTCTTCGCCATGGTGATAAGATCTGGCTTCACGCTGTAATGTTCCATCGCAAACAGCTTGCCGGTACGGGCAAAACCGGTCTGCACTTCATCGGCAATCAGCAAAATACCGTGGGTATCACACAGCGCGCGCAGCCCCTGCATAAAATCAGGCGGCGCGACGTTGAAACCACCCTCGCCCTGCACCGGCTCGAGGATAATCGCCGCCACCTGATCCGGTGCTATATCCGCTTTGAAAATATGATTCAGGCTTTTGAGCGCCATATCGGTCGTGACGCCGTGCGCCGCGTTCGGGTAAAGGCCGTGATAGACCGAACCAGGAAACGGGCCGAAGCCAATTTTGTACGGCGCGACTTTGCCGGTCAGCGCCATTGTCATAAAGGTACGACCGTGGAAACCGCCGCCGAAGGTAATCAGCCCCGGACGTTTGGTATAAGCGCGGGCTATCTTCACCGCATTTTCGACCGCTTCTGCCCCGGTGCTGAAAAACGCCGTTTTGGCATTTCCAGTAATTGGCGCCACGCTATTAATACGTTCTGCTAATGATACATAGCTTTCATAGGGAACAATCTGGTAGGCGGTATGGGTGAAGGCCTTAATCTGGCTCTCAACGGCGGCAATCACCTGTGGGTGACGATGCCCGGTATTCAGCACCGCGATGCCCGCGGCGAAATCGATGTACTCGTTACCTTCAATATCCCACAGCGTAGCGTTCTCGGCGCGTTCTGCGTAGAAACCGCACATCACGCCCACGCCGCGCGGCGTGGCCTGTAAACGCCGATGATTCAGTGACTCGTTACTCACGGTAAACCCCCTGCCGTTGAAAGACGGAAAAATGCGTAGCGCTTATTGAGTTTTTGCCATCGGCTGCATTAACGCCAGCGACAAATGAGAAATAAGCAGAGGAAAGCGTGATGACGGTGGGATTATCTGGAGGACGAGCCGGTAGGCCCGATAAGCGTAGCGCCATCGGGCAGACAGACACAGGTTGCCGGATGGCGGCTACGCCTTATCCGGCCTACAAAACAAAAACCCCCGAATTCACATTCGAGGGTTCATTGGGGACGATGCCAAAAATCAGGCTTCGATAGCCGCGCGCAGTTTTTTCATCGCGTTCTTTTCAAGCTGACGTACGCGTTCGGCGGATACGCCGTAGCGGTCGGCCAGTTCCTGCAGCGTGGACTTGTTGTCTTCGTCCAGCCAGCGGGCGCGAATGATGTCCTGGCTACGTTCATCCAGGCCCTGCATCGCGTCAGTCAGCTTATTCGCCGCCTGCTCTTCCCAGTTGTCGTCTTCAATACCGTCGGCAAAGTTGGACGATTTATCCTGCAGATAGAGCACAGGAGCAACTGAGTGGCTTTCAGAGTCATCGTCTGAGGACATATCAAACGCCATGTCCTGCGCCGCCATACGGGATTCCATCTCGCGAACGTCTTTGCTGGAAACGCCCAGCTCGCGCGCTACCATTTCCACTTCGTCCTGATTGAACCAGCCCAGACGCTGCTTAGTTTTACGCAGGTTAAAGAACAGCTTACGCTGCGCTTTGGTGGTCGCGACTTTAACGATACGCCAGTTACGCAGCACGTATTCGTGAATTTCCGCTTTGATCCAATGCACCGCAAAGGAGACCAGACGAACACCCACTTCTGGGTTAAAACGACGTACGGCTTTCATCAGGCCAATGTTGCCTTCCTGAATCAAGTCCGCCTGCGGCAGGCCATAGCCCGAGTAATTACGAGCAATATGAACAACAAAGCGCAGGTGAGACAGGATCAGCGTTTTAGCTGCTTCCAGATCGCCCTGGTAATGCAGCCGTTCAGCAAGCGCCTTTTCTTCATCAGCCGTCAACATCGGCCATGCGTTTGCAGCCCGGATATAGGAATCCAGGTTACCAACAGGGGCTAAAGCTAAAGTTTGCATATCTTTGGTCATTCAATTCCTCTCAATTCACTTCATACTGGCGGTGGTTTGTGGCCGGAGGCAACAAACATGCCAGGCTCTATGAGCAACGAGAATAACATCCGCTCTTTTATCAGACAGTGAGTTTATCCACAAGTTCAATGCAACAGTGTGAATAAATTACGCACAAAATGTGACACGCGATAGCCGCGAGGGCAGAAAGATGGGGTTTAAAACGGCATCCCCTGCGGACGGAAGTCGTCGCAGGGGAAGAGTATAACAGAACTTTTTTAATCGGGAGTAAAGTGGCGTAAATGTTGTACCGTGGCAAGCCAGGCTGCCACCCAACCGATCATCGAGCTCACCAGCAGCAACAGCAGGCATTCGTCAAACGACAGGCCGCTCAGCTCAAACTGGGTTCCGAATACGCGGGCCACTTCGGTGACCGCCGACGACAGTCGCATCACCAGAATTTCCGACAGAATCAGCGACAGGAACGCGCCGGAGAAACCGAGCAGCGCACCGCCGTAGAGGAACGGACGCAGGATAAACCCATCGGTCGCACCAATCAGCTTCTGCACGTTGATAGTATCGCGACGCGCAAAGATGCTCAGACGCACGCTGTTACCGATGACGAGGAACACCGCCGCCACCATCAGCACGCCGATCATCGCCGACACGCGGCCCACCAGCCCGGTAATGGAAGCCAGACGCGCGAACCAGCTATCGTCCATGCGCACTTCGTTGACGCCCTGAATCTGCGCCACGCGGTCACGTAGCGTGTTCAGCGCATCCGTGGTCTGGAAATCAATTTTCGGGATCACCACCGCCACCGCAGGCAGCGGGTTCTCTTCCAACATATCCAGCGCACCGCCAAAGCCTGACCAGTTGCGGAATTCGCCCAGCGCTTCGTCACGGGAAAGGTAGTTCACCTTATCCACGCCCTGCTCAGCCTGTAGCTGACCCACCACTTTCGCCGCCGCATCGTCATCCAGCGTTTTTTCCAGATAGACAGTGATCTGCGGGGACGGATAGTACTGCGAAGCCGCCGTATTCACGTTCTTGTAGACCATGTAGCAGACGCTTGGCAGCGTCAGGGAGATGGCGATAACCATCACCGTCAGGAACGTTGCCAGTGGTTTGCTTTTCAGATCCTGCAGCGCGCCCTGCCAGGCATAGCGTACCTGCTCGTTGAACACGTTGGTTTTACGCGAGTTCGGTTTCGGCGCCGGTTTACCGCGCTTCGGCGCATTGCGCCCGCCGTCACCCGCCGGGGTGACCGATTTACGCAAGCGGTCGAGCCGACCGCCGAACTGGCGAATCTGGTTGATTGCGTCGCGCTTATTCACTTGTCAGGCCTCCATGCAAGTGACCGTCGCTCAGCGTGAGCATGCGGTAAGAACGGCTGGAGATAAGCCCGATGTCGTGCGTCGCCATCAGCACCGTTACCCCAACGCGGTTAAACTCTTCGAACAGTCGCAAAATGCCTTCCGACAGCGCGTTATCCAGGTTACCCGTCGGTTCATCCGCCAGCAGTACCGCAGGCTTGTTCACCACCGCACGGGCAATACCCACGCGCTGCTGTTCACCGCCGGAGAGCTGAATCGGGAAGTTTCTCGCTTTATCCAGCAGCCCGACTTTGTCCAGCGCCGCCGAAACGCGACGACGAATATCGTCTGCGCTAGCGCCTGCGATGATCAGCGGGATCGCCACGTTATCAAACACGGTTCTGTCCATCAGCAGATGGTGATCCTGGAAAATCATGCCGATCTGGCGACGTAAGAACGGCACCTCCCGGTTCTTCAGGCGGCTGATGTCATGCCCGCCGAAGTAAATTTTCCCGGCGCTCGGCCGTTCAATCCCACAGATAAGCTTCAGCAGGGTACTTTTACCCGCGCCGGAGTGACCGGTCAGGAATGCCATCTCGCCCGGCTGCATGTGGAATGTGACGCCCTGCAGCGCTTGTCTCCCGCCGAGATAGGCTTTGCTGACGTGTTCAAAGCGAATCATGATTAATCCTCTCGGGCAAAAAGTGCCTCAATAAAATCGCCCGCTTTAAACGGACGTAAGTCCTCAATACGTTCACCGACGCCGATATAGCGAATCGGAATGCCGAACTGGTCCGCCACGGAGAATATCACCCCACCCTTGGCAGTACCGTCGAGTTTAGTCAACGTGATGCCGGTCAGGCCAACGGCCTCATGGAACAGTTTGGCCTGGCTGATGGCGTTCTGCCCGGTGCTGGCGTCGATAGTCAGCATCACTTCGTGCGGCGCATCCACGTCGAGTTTCTTCATCACGCGAACAATTTTCTTCAGCTCTTCCATCAGGTGCGATTTGTTCTGCAAACGCCCTGCGGTATCGGCAATCAGTACGTCAACGTTACGCGCTTTCGCCGCCTGGATGGCATCAAAAATGACCGATGCGGAATCCGCGCCGGTGTGCTGCGCGATAACCGGAATATTGTTGCGCTGGCCCCAAACCTGTAGCTGCTCTACCGCCGCCGCACGGAAGGTATCGCCCGCCGCCAGCATCACCGTCTTGCCCTGCTGCTCGAACTGACGCGCCAGCTTGCCGATGGTGGTGGTTTTACCCACGCCGTTTACGCCGACCATCAAAATAACGAATGGCGTTTTGTCTTCAATATTAAGCGGTTCATCCACTTTTGCGAGGATTTCACCCATTTCATCTTTTAACAGACCGTACAGCGCTTCAGCGTCGCGCAGCTGTTTACGGCTGGCGGTTTCGGTCAGGTTATTGATGATTTTACGGGTGGTTTCCACGCCAACGTCGGCAATCAACAACTGCTCTTCCAGCTCTTCAAACAGATCGTCGTCGATTTTCTTGCCGCGGAACAGACTGATAAATCCGGAACCGAGGTTTTCTTTGGTTTTTAATAGGCTGCGTTTGAGGCGCGCGAAGAAACCTTCTTTGGTCGGTTTTTCCTGCTCCTGCTGCACGTCGTCCGTAGATTCTTCAACGGCCGCCTCTTCTTCCACCGCTTCGTTTTCCGACTCAGCGGCCAGCGCCTGCGCTTCCAGCTCTTCGTCGGTTAATTCGTCTACGGCCTCAGGTTCAATCTCTTCAACCATTTCTGGCTGTACTTCGGCAACCGGTTCAACGACTTCAACCGTTTCTGGCTGCACTTCAGCAACCGGTTCAACGGCTTCAACCACTTCTGGCTGTACTTCGGCAACCGGCTCAACGACCTCGACGACTTCTGGCTGAATTTCTTCAACCGCTTCGGTCTGTGCGATTTCGCGTTCAGCAACCTGTTCAGTGACTTCAACCACTTCTTCGGCAAACGCTTCGCTTTCCGCGATGGTGTGTGGTTCAGCAACGTCTTCAACAGGTGCTCGCGCTTCTTCGACGCGCGGCGTCTCTTCAGCAACCGTTTCAGGCTCAGCAGTCGGCGTTTCAGCTACCGGCTGCTCTTCGATTTTTTCTTCTGATTCAACAACCTGATCCTGTTCTTTCTGCCCAAAGCCCAGCCAGGAAAAAAAGCCACGTTTTTTTTCTTTTGCCATTTGCAACCACACTCCCCGCTGTTTTTGATGGCGCCACTTCGCCATAATCGACGCGAAGGCTAAAATAATGATGAAATTAGTCGGTTAGTCTACCACTTAACTTCCCTGGCTTCACCGCTTTCACCCGGCAGGGCAGAAAGCTAGAATAGCAGGCCGAAAGAGCGACCAGAGCAAGCAAATGAAAAAACCAACTTCCGGCGGCATGGGCCAGATCCGCATTATTGGCGGTCAGTGGCGCGGCCGTAAACTTCCCGTTCCTGATAGTCCGGGCCTCAGACCCACTACCGATCGCGTGCGTGAGACCCTTTTCAACTGGCTGGCCCCCTCAATGGTGGATGCCCGTTGCCTGGACTGCTTCGCCGGAAGCGGCGCGTTAGGGCTGGAAGCACTCTCCCGCTATGCCGCCAGCACAACGCTACTGGAGATGGAGCGTTCCGTTGCGCAGCAGCTACAAAAAAATCTCGCGACGCTAAACGCCGCACAGGGCAAAGTGGTGAATACGAACACCCTCGCATTCCTCGCTCAACCAGGCACGCCGCATGATATTATTTTTGTCGATCCGCCATTCCGGAAGGGATTACTGGAAGAGACGTTAAACTTACTGGAAGCCAACGGTTGGCTGGCCGATAACGCACTCATCTATGTAGAAAGCGAAGTCGAAAACGGTCTGCCGCCGGTGCCGGTCAGTTGGGACCTGCATCGGGAAAAAATCGCCGGTCAGGTGGCCTACCGTCTCTATCATCGTGAAGTGCAGGGAGAAAGTGATGCTGATTAATCTTGGGCGCGCGCTGATGCTGTGCGTATGGGCGTTTCTGGTGCTGAACCTGGTTCACCCGTTCCCGCGCCCGCTGAACATTTTCGTTAACGTTGCGCTGATTTTTATGGTGCTGATGCACGGCATGCAGATGGCGCTGCTGCAGTCGACGATGCCAAAAGACGGCCCGCAAATGAGCCGCGGCGAGAAGGTACGCATCTTCCTCTTCGGTGTGTTTGAACTGCTGGTGTGGCAGAAAAAAATCGGCGCGAGCTTGAAGAAGAAGTAATTGTTTCCCGGCCTGGCTCACCGCCAGGCCATGTTTTACGGCTCAGCCTTAAAATCGACAAAGCGCGAACCTTTGTAGCTCAGCGTCCCCCTATCGCCCACCGTCAGCTGATGATACTGCTCCGCTTCTACGCGGAAACTCACCTCCAGCCCGCCCTGCTCCGGCTTAAAGCTCACGTCATAGCGCATTTCGCTACCGGCTGGCGTCACCGCCTGCTGACGTGAACGGCGGTCGTTCAGCACCTTCTCGCGCTTGTTACTCACCACCACCCGCTTTTGCATCAGCGGTGCGGCGTCGTTGTCCATTTTCTCCCGGCGTTGCTGAACAAAGCGGAACGACGCGGCCACGACGATAATGGCGACAACGACGATGAAGAAAAGCGGCATTTTGCTCATTTCAGGTTCTCTTAAGAATTTACGCAAATCATAGTAAACAACGCAGTATGCCATTGTCATCTGGCGGCTACGGCTACTACACTGGACATTCAAGACTGGCGGTACAGTACCCATTAAGATAACAGATACAGGGACTTATTATGCTTTGGTCGTTTATCGCAGTATTCTTCTCAGGCTGGCTCTACGTGGATGCCGCCTACCGTGGGCCCGCCTGGCAGCGCTGGGCATTCAAACCTATCACCCTAATCTTATTGCTGTTTCTCGCCTGGCAGGCGCCAATGTTTAACGCCATCAGCTACCTCGTACTCGCGGGTCTATGTGCGTCATTGATTGGCGATGCGTTAACGCTATTACCGCGTCAGCGCATGCTGTACGCCGTGGGCGCGTTTTTCCTGTCGCATTTGTTGTACACCATTTGGTTTGCCGGACAACTGACCTTCACCTTCTTCTGGCCGCTGCCGGTCATTCTGCTGGTTATCGGTGCACTCTGGCTGGCCGTTATCTGGACGCGCCTCGAAGAGATGCGTTTACCGGTGCTGGCCTTTATTGGCATGACGCTGGTGATGGTCTGGGTTGCCGGTGAACTCTGGTTCCTGCGCCCGACGGATACGGCGCTTTCGGGCTTCTTCGGCGCAGGTTTACTGCTGTTAGGCAATATCGTCTGGCTGGTGAGCAAATATCGCTGCCGCTTCCGTGCAGATACGGCAATCTATGCCGCCTGCTATTTTGCCGGGCATTTCTTTATCGTTCGCGCGCTTTACCTGTAATTTCTTGCTTGACTCTGGAGTCGACTCCAGAGTGTATGCTGCGTTTAATGAAGCAACGATCATTAATCGGAGGATACGATGTCGACTCCAGAGACTCGTCACAATAAAGCCCCCCAATTCTCATCCTTTAAGCTCGCGCCTGCGCCACAGCCGCAGGACGACTGCTGCTGCGACAGCCAATGTGCAACGGCTGAGCCCGTAGCAGAACCAACGCTGGACGCCCGCTATAGCTGGGTCGTCAACGGCATGGACTGCGCCGCCTGCGCCCGTAAAGTCGAAACCGCCGTGAGTCAGGTCGCTGGCGTAAAGCAGGTCAAAGTCCTGTTTGCTACCGAAAAGCTGCTGGTTGATGCCGATGACGACATCCGTACTCAGGTGGAGAAAGCCGTGAGCGCCGCAGGCTATACACTACGCAGCGACAGCGAGCCGAAGGCCGAAGAGAGCACCTCACGCTGGCGGGAAAACCTGCCGCTTATCGCGCTCGCCGTGATGATGGCGATTAGCTGGGGCCTGGAGCAGTTCAACCATCCGCTGGGCAACCTGGCGTTTATCGCCACCACGCTTGTCGGGCTCTACCCTATCGCCCGCCAGGCACTGCGTCTGATGAAAAGCGGTAGCTGGTTCGCTATTGAAACGCTGATGAGCGTCGCGGCCATCGGCGCGTTGTTTATCGGCGCGACGGCGGAAGCCGCGATGGTGCTGCTACTGTTCTTAATTGGCGAACGCCTTGAAGGCTGGGCGGCTAACCGCGCGCGTCAGGGCGTGAGTGCATTAATGGCGCTGAAGCCAGACACCGCCGTGCGCGTGCGTGATGGCCAGCGTGAAACCGTCGCCCAGAAGGATCTTCAGCCGGGCGATGTGATTGAAGTGGCCGCCGGCGGGCGTTTGCCTGCCGACGGGAAGCTCATCACGCCGTTCGCTAGCTTTGATGAGAGCGCCTTAACCGGCGAATCTATTCCGGTGGAACGCAGCGCGGGCGAGAGCGTGCCCGCGGGTGCAACCAGCGCTGACCGCTTGGTGCAGCTGAGCGTTATCTCGAAGCCTGGCGATAGCGCCATCGACCGTATTCTGCGCCTGATTGAAGAGGCCGAGGAACGTCGCGCGCCTATCGAGCGCTTTATTGACCGTTTCAGCCGCATCTATACCCCGGCGATTATGGCCGTCGCGCTGCTGGTGACGCTGGTGCCGCCGCTGCTGTTTGCCGCCTCGTGGGAGGAGTGGATCTACAAAGGGCTGACGCTGCTGTTGATTGGCTGTCCGTGCGCGCTGGTTATCTCGACGCCGGCAGCGATTACCTCAGGTCTTGCCACCGCCGCACGCCACGGTGCGCTGATTAAAGGCGGTGCGGCGCTGGAGCAACTGGGTCGCATCACCCAGATGGCCTTTGATAAAACCGGCACCCTGACGCTCGGCAAGCCGCAGGTAACAACGGTCATCCCAACGGCCAAACTAAGCGAAGAAAACCTGCTGGCGCTGGCCGCCGCGGTGGAACAAGGTTCCACCCACCCGTTGGCACAGGCCGTGGTGCGCGAAGCGCAGCAGCGTGGGTTGACCATTCCTCAAGCCGCTGAGCAGCGTACGCTCGTAGGTTCTGGTATTGAAGCCAACGTAGACGGGCAGCGCATCGTTATCTGCGCGGCAGGCAAGTTCCCGGCTCCTGATCATCAGGACCAGATCCAGCAACTGGAAAGCCAGGGCAATACCGTGGTGCTGGTAACTCGCGGCGAGACGTTACTGGGAATTGTGGCGCTGCGCGATACGGTACGCCAGGAGGCGCGTCAGGCGGTCGACGGCCTGCGTGAGTTAGGCATTCAGGGCATTATTCTGACCGGGGATAACCCGCGCGCTGCCGCCGCCATTGCCGATGAGTTAGGGATGGCCTACCGTGCCAACCTGCTGCCTGCTGATAAGGTCAATGAAGTGACGGCGCTGAACGCCCAAGGGCCGCTGGCGATGGTGGGCGACGGGATCAACGACGCCCCGGCAATGAAGGCCGCTGCGATGGGTATAGCGATGGGCAGCGGCACCGACGTGGCGCTGGAAACCGCCGATGCGGCACTGACGCATAACCGTCTGACCGGGCTGGTGCAGATGATTCGCCTGGCGCGCGCCACTCATGCCAACGTCCGACAAAACATCGCTATTGCGCTGGGGCTGAAGGGGATTTTCCTTATCACCACGCTGCTCGGTATAACCGGGCTGTGGCTGGCGGTGTTGGCGGATACGGGTGCGACGGTGCTGGTGACGTTGAACGCGCTGCGACTGCTGCGCGGGAAGTTTAGTGCGTAATTACGTTGCTTCGGTGCCCTCCCCCGGCGGCGCTCCGCTTGGCCGGGCTACGGTGCTAGATCTGTAGCCCGGGCGAGGCGTTTACGCCGACCCTGGGTTGGCTCGATGCCGATTAATGGCGCTTACGCAGCAAATACTGGTACGGCAAAGACTCGGTTTGCTGGGCAATCAGCTCATGCTCCATAAAACGGCAAAAACCGGGAATATCGCGCGTGGTGGCAGGATCGTCGGCAATCACCAGCAGCGTTTCCCCCACTGGCATCGTCCGCACGGTTTTACGCACCATCATTACCGGTTCCGGGCAGCGCAGCCCTTGCGCGTCTAAGGTGTGGTCGGGGCTGGAAAACAAATCGGTCATGAGAATCTCGTCGTCAGAAAAAACGCGCTTAGTTTACGCTGACCTTGCCTCAACGCAACCAGGTTAACGATTGCGCGAAAAACAACCATTGCAATGAAACGCGAAAGCAGTATCATTCCGCCCCTGCAATGGGTTTGCAGACTTATTGGGTTCCCTCACCCCAACCACTAAAAAGGTACAATATGACTCCCTTTACATCCTTACAGCGCCGTCATGCGCTGGTTTGGCTATCGCTATTTCACCTGCTGGTGATCACTTCCAGTAACTATCTGGTACAGCTGCCGGTCTCTATTTTCGGCTTCCACACCACCTGGGGCGCGTTTAGCTTTCCGTTTATCTTCCTCGCGACCGACCTGACCGTGCGAATCTTTGGCGCACCGCTGGCTCGCCGTATCGTTTTCGCGGTGATGGTCCCGGCGCTGATGATCTCCTACGTCATTTCGTCGTTGTTCTATATGGGCGAATGGCAAGGTTTCGGCGCGCTGGCGCACTTTAACCTGTTCGTGGCCCGTATCGCCGCCGCCAGCTTTATGGCCTATGCCTTGGGGCAGATCCTTGACGTACACGTGTTCAACCGCCTGCGTCAGAGTCGCCACTGGTGGCTCGCACCAACGGCCTCTACGCTGTTCGGCAACATCAGCGACACGCTGGCGTTCTTCTTTATCGCCTTCTGGCGCAGCACCGACCCGTTCATGGCCACGCACTGGGTGGAAATCGCCCTCGTGGACTACTGCTTTAAAGTGCTGATCAGCATTGTTTTCTTCCTGCCGATGTACGGCGTACTGCTGAATATGCTATTGAAAAAGCTGGCAGATAAATCTGATTTGTCAGCAATGCAGCCAGGTTGAGAGTTCATTACACGGGTTGTGATAAGATACGCAGATGAGCCGTTAGTGGCTATTTATCGAAAGGAAGATGTCAATGCGCAAATTGGTGAAATATGCTGGTATTGGCCTGCTGGTGATGGGCCTTGCGGCCTGTGACAACAGCGACACCAGCACCCCTGCACAGGGTTCGGCTGCCGCAAGCGATGCCGCAGGTCAGGCAATCAATCTGTTAGACGGTAAGCTGAGCTTTACGCTGCCGGCCGGGATGACCGACCAGAGCGGTAAGCTGGGCACCCAGAGCAATAACATGCACGTTTACTCTGACGCCACCGGCATGAAAGCGGTCATCGTCATCGTTGGCGACGACACCACCGAAGATTTAGCGGTGATGGCAAAACGTCTTGAAGATCAGCAGCGCAGCCGCGACCCGCAGCTGCAGGTGGTGACCAATAAATCCATCGAGGTGAAAGGCCACACGCTGCAACAGCTTGACAGCATCATCTCCGCGAAAGGGCAGACCGCGTACTCTTCCGTCGTACTGGGTAAAATCGATGGCAAGCTGCTGACTATGCAGGTTACGCTGCCAGCGGACAACCAGCAGCAGGCGCAATCTGACGCTGAGAAAATCATCAATACGCTGGTCATCAACTAAGTTTTGCTGACCGCGACACGGCCTCTTGCGTGCTTACGCCAGGGGCCGTTTTTTTAGCTGCCATCCCAGCAGCAGCGCCACCGCCACCAGCCCCGCTGCGGCAATATAAATCGTCGAAATCCCCATCCACGCCATCATCAGCCCGGCCAGCGGACCGGTAATACCCAGCGATAAATCCATAAACACGGTGTAGGTGGCCAGCGCCGACCCTTGGTTTTGCTGCGGTACGGCCTTCACCGCAACAACGCCCAGCGCCGGGAACACCAGTGAGAATCCCGCTCCCGCGAAGAAGGTGCCGATTTTTGCCATCAGCGGCATATCCGCCACGCCCACCAGCAGCAGGCCAACAATCTCCACTGAGAAGCAAATCATCGCCACGTTCAGGCCGCCGAGGCGGTTGATACCGTTCGGGAACAGCAGACGTGTGCCTACGAATGCACAGCTAAAGAGGGTGAGCGCAAACGCCGCGCCGTCCCAGCCTTTCGCGTCATAGAACAAGGTGATAAAGGTAGCGATAACCCCAAAGCCAGCGGAGGCCAATGCCAGCGCCATACCGTAAGGCCAGACGCGCCCCAACACCGCGCGAAAGGACATCGGCTTGCCCTTTTTGGCTTTCACTTCTGCACGCGGCAGCGCGCACAGGATGGCGACGGCGGCCACGGCCATAATCGCCAATGCCAGCCCTTGTAGACCCACATAGCGATAACACACCACGCCGAGCGGCGCGCCCATCGCCATCGCACCGTAGGTGACAATCCCGTTCCATGAGATCACCCGGCCAATATGCGGCGAACCCACCACGCCAACGCCCCATAGCGTGGAGCCTGTCCCGGCAAAACTCTGCCCGATACCGAGGATCACGCGCCCCAGACACAACAGGACCAGGCTCACCAGCGGCCAGTCGCTGCCCGTTGCCGCCAGCAGATAGCTCAACCCGCTGAGAAAACAGCCGCACAGCCCCATCACCACGATACGTTTTGGCCCCAGCAGGTCGGCATAACGCCCGGCGTGCGGGCGACTGAGCAGAGTGGCGAAGTATTGCAGGCTTATCACCAGCCCCGCCCAGAAGGCGCTGAATCCCATCACGTCGTGGACATAGCCAGGCAGTACCGCCAGCGGCAGGCCAATGGTGAGATAACTTGCGAAGTTGAAGATAACGATAGAGACAATACGCAGGTTGAGGCGCAGACCGCTAAGCTGCCCCTCAGCGTCGACCGCAGGCATAGATAATCCCTTATAGATGCAACGAAAAAGGCATTATTGCACATTTTGTAGCCCGGGCGAGGCGTTTACGCCGGCCCCGGAAGGCTCGGAGTTATTCCCGGCGGCGCTTCGCTTGGCCGGGCAACAGATTGTAGGCCTGATAAGCGCAGCGCCATCAGGCAAAACGGCGCAGGTTGCCGGATGGCGGCGTTGCCTTATCCGGCCTACGCGGTATGGGAGGATTTGTTTGGCCAGAAGATGGTGATAACACCCGCAATAATGACCACGACGCCCAGCAGACCACGCCAGGAGAAGGGTTCGTGCCAGCCGGGTAGCCAGATAGCGGCACACCACACCACCATGTAGCTCAGGCTCAATAACGCATAGGCTTTTGCCAGCGGCAGCCGCTTCAGCGCAAAGAACCAGCAGGCCATCGACGCCACGTAGCCGAACAGACCGAGGAAAAGCGCCAGCGTTCCGTCGCCGAAATGCAGCAAATGCAGCAGGAACACCAGCGGTTGCTCCGCCGAGGGCAGCGTGGTCATTGCCACGCGCAGCGTCAATTGAGCGGCGCTGACCAGCACTACGCTCATTAATGCCCAGATAAGCCCCATCAGGCGCTGCTCCCTACCAATATAATACCAACAATAATCAGCGCCACGCCCGCCCAATGACGGTGGCTCACCGGCTCGTGCCAGATGGTACGTGCCGCCAGCGTCACCCAGACAAAATTAAGGCTCAGCATCGGATAAGCCACGCTGACCGGAATTTGCTGTAATACCAGCAGCCACAGCAGCATCCCCAGCCCGAGCATCGCCAACGCGAGTCCAAGCCAGGTCAGCAGATGGCGTCCACGCTGCCCGGCTGGCGCCGGGCGCGTGGCCTGTTTCTGGCATAGCTGCCCGGCACAGCTCAATAAGCTGGCGAGCAGCAGACAGGCCCAGGTTATCATTGCGGACGATACTGAATAAATGCGGTTCGTCCCATCACATACACCTCATCGGGTTTTGGCAGCGGTAAATCCACGACTTTAGCATTGCGCGGCAACTGCAGCACCAGGGAGATAGGCCCCTCCTGCCGATGGGCTTCCAGCCACTGCGGGAAATCGCTGTCGGAGATGAAGCGCCCTTTGGCATCCGGATAGGAGAGACCGTATTTCAACTCACCCGTCTGCCCATACATGATGACGTCACTGCGGTTCAGCTCCCAGGCAAGCCCAGCAGCAATACCGACGCTGTTGCTCAGCACATAGCGGCTCGGGGTCAGCGACTCACTCACAATATCCACCAGGAACTGCGGCTGCTTGCTGTTAGTCACGCGATCCGGAATGGCAAACCCCACCAGCAGCGCCAGTCCTAACGGACAGAGTGCCGCCAGCGTCCAACGCTGCGCATCCGACTTGATTGACAGCCAGCCCATCAGCGCCCAGACAAAGAACGCCACCGCTGCCAGCACGCACTTATACAGCTCAATCTGCATCCACACCGGTTGCTTCATCGGCCCCCACGGCGACACAACAAACACTGCCACCAGGCCAATCACGCCGAAAGCGATGTTGATGATGCCGTTAATCCGCAGCGCCTTCGCCCCCACTTTTGCCGCATCCACCGCATAGCGCGCCATCAGCATCGCCAGCGGCGCAAAGCACGGCAGAATATAGGTTGGCAGCTTGCCTTTGGCGATACTGAAGAACAAGAACGGCATTACTATCCAGCCCAGCAGATAGAATGCGCTGCTCTGCCCTTCACGCCCGCGCCAGCCAAGCTTTAACGCGCCCGGCAGCAGCGCCAGCCACGGCAGGCTCCCGGCAATCAGGAACGGCAGATAGTACCAGAACGGCGCTTTATGCTGGGCGTCGCTCTGCGCAAAGCGCTGAATATGCTCGACCCAGAAGAAATAGCGCCAGAAGTCGCCTTCACGCTGCGCAATCGCCAGCCCCCAGGGCAACACGGTCAGTACACATACCAGTACCGCCAGCCAGCCCCAGATAAGCACTTCCCGCCAGCGTTTCTGTACGATAACCCACGGCAGTACGGCAATCACCGGCACGGCCAGCGCCAGGAACCCTTTGGTCATTACCCCCATTCCGCAGGCAATGCCGAGCAGCACGTAGCCCCAGAAACGTTCACCGGTGGTTTTCGCCGATGCCGCCAGCCAGAAGCTGAACATCGCCAGCGTCATCCACAGGGTGATCATCGGATCGAGCACCGCATAGGTACCAATACCGTAAACCAGGAACGCCGTTAAGAAGATAACCCCGGACAGCACCGCTACTTTTTTATCACGCCAGATACGCCAGGCAAGCCAGGCCACCAGCAGCGCAGATACGGTGATAGAGAACACCGAACCAAAGCGCACGCCAAAGTTGTTATGCCCAAAAAGCCACTGACCAATGCTGTTGATCCAGTAGCCCGCAATCGGCTTTTCAAAATAACGCAGGCCGAGGAAATGCGGCACAATCCAGTCACCGGTGGCCAGCATTTCACGGCTTATCTCCGCATAGCGGGTTTCATCCGGCTGCCACAGCAACCGGAAGTTGAGGGGCAGAAGGTAGTAAAGAACGAACAATGCAACTAACGAAATACCGTAGCGAAGGGATTTCATACATCGGGGCTCAATAGTTGTTGGCGACCAAGCCAGCCTTCACGGCCAGCCAATTCTCCCCGTACCACCTTCCCAACCGGGAGCTGACGGAAGTCATCCGGAAGAAGCTGGCTCAGCGGGCAAAACAGGATCTCCTGTTGCGCCGCCAGGGTCAGCAGATAATCGAACTGTTCGGCGCAGACACCGCCTTCAACTTCTGCATGAATGGTATACACCGGCGTACCGGTATCTTTGCGGATCTGCTCCAGCAGCCAGCGGTTATAGCCTTCAGGGCTGACCACGGTGCCCACCGCTTCATCCCAGGTTGGCAGCGTGACGGGGATCTGCACGGTAGCGGTATCCCCATTACTCAACTGCGGAAGAAACGGCTGCGTACCGCGACAATCGCTGTTGTAGAGAAAATCGAACGACTCTTTGGCTTTCACCACGCGCTGATCCGCACGCCAGCCGGCTACCGCAGAACAGGTGACCGGGCGACCCAGAATCGCTTCCAGCTCGCTGAGACCTCGGCCGATTTCCGCGACCAGCTGTTCCTCTTTCCACACGCCGCTCCACTGCTGCCAGCGGTGATGATCCCAGGCGTGCAGACCGACTTCATGTACCTGCGCAACGCTGCGGATGATTTCCGCGTTCGCTGCACCAATGCGTCGTCCAGGCCAGGCCGTACCGGCGAGGAGAATATCCCAGCCATACAGCGATGCCGCGCGCGAGCGCAGCATCTTCCACAAGAACTTCGGTTTTACCAGGCGCCACAAGTGGCGCCCCATGTTATCCGGCCCGACGCTGAAGAAAAAACTGGCCTGTACGCGGTGCTTTTTGAGCACCGCCATCAGCCGTGGTACGCCCTCGCGAGTACCGCGAAAGGTGTCCACATCAACGCGCAAACCTACTTTTTTCATGATGGTTTTTCATCCGTCAGTTCAACCGTGCGCAGGAAGAAGTCCAGCGTCTCTTCAACGGTCTGCTGCATTTCTACCGTTGGCTGCCAGTCAAGGCAACGTTTGGCGTTACGGATGCTCGGCTTACGGTGCTCTACGTCCTGATAGCCTTTACCGTAGTAGTCGCTGCTTTCCACTTCGCGGAAGCCAGCAAACGGCGGGAAGCGGTCGCGCAGCGGGTGACGTTCGAAGCAGTCGAGCAGCATTTCTGCCAGCTCTTTGATGCTTGCTTCGTTGTCCGGGTTACCGATGTTGATGATCTGCCCATCGCAGCGGCCATCTTTGTTTTCGATGATACGGAACAGCGCTTCGATACCGTCGCTGATGTCGGTGAAGCAACGTTTCTGTTTGCCGCCTTCGATCAGTTTGATCGGCGAACCTTCTACCAGGTTGAGGATCAGCTGAGTGATCGCTCGGGAGCTACCGATACGCGCGGCGTTCAGGTTATCCAGACGCGGACCCATCCAGTTAAACGGACGGAACAGGGTAAACTTGAGGCCGGTTTTGTCACCGTAAGCCCAAATCACGCGGTCCAGCAGCTGTTTGGAAACCGAGTAGATCCAGCGCTGTTTGCTGATTGGCCCCACCACCAGGTTGGAGGTGTCTTCGTCGAAGTTCGCGTCGGTACACATGCCGTACACTTCGGAAGTCGACGGGAAGATGATGCGCTTGTTGTACTTCACGCAGTCACGAATAATCTTCAGGTTCTCTTCGAAGTCCAATTCGAATACGCGCAGCGGGTTACGGGTATATTCGATAGGCGTCGCAATTGCCACCAGCGGCAGCACCACGTCACATTTCTTAATGTGGTATTCGATCCACTCTGAGTGGATGCTGATGTCGCCTTCTACAAAGTGGAAACGCGGGCAGTCGAGGAAGCGGCTGATGGCGTCAGAGCCAATATCCAGGCCGTAAATCTCATAGTTATCATCCTGAAGCAGGCGTTCGGTCAGGTGGTTACCGATGAAGCCGTTCACGCCCAGAATCAGCACGCGGGTACGACGTTTCACCGCCACAAACGGACGGCTGGAGAGCAGCGCACCGGCCACCAGGCCCATCGCTGGCGCCAGCTGAGTGCCCTGCATGTAAACGCCGTTAGCGCTCTGACCGGTGACGATTTCCAGCGCGCCCTCACCGCAGGCAACCACCAGCGGTGCCACGGACAGCACGGTACCCGGCTTCGCGGCTGCCATATCGGTGCGCACACGGGATTTCCAGACGATGAATTTATTGGTGCCGACATAGCCAAACGCGCCCGGCCACGGATCGCTCACCGCGCGCACCAGGTTGTGCAGTTCCTGCGCCGGTTTTTCCCAGGTCAGACGACCGTCTTCCGGGGTACGACGACCGACGTAGGTCGCTTCTGCATCATTTTGCGCACGTTCCTGAGTCTGACCGCTGCGGATTTTCGGCAGCACATCGCCCAGCAGAGTCTGGGAAGCCGCGCACAGCTTACGGTGCAGCGACAGCGCCACGTCAGAGTCGGCAATAGCGACGGTCTGCTGCGCCACAATGTCGCCCGCATCCGCGCGGTTGGTCATGCGGTGCAGGGTAACGCCGGTCTCTTTCTCACCGTTGACCAGCACCCAGTTCAGCGGCGCACGGCCACGGTATTTTGGCAGCAGGGAACCGTGCAGGTTGAAAGCCCCCTTCGGTGCCAGATTGAGGATGTCGTCGCTCAGCAGGTTGCGATAGTAGAAGGAGAAAATCACGTCCGGCGCCATCGCACGAATACGGTCAACCCACAGCGGGTGATTAACATCTTCCGGCGCATAAACGGTAATGCCCTGCTCTGCTGCCAGACGGGCAACGGAGCCAAAGAAGTTGTTTTCACCGGCGTTATCCGGATGAGTGAAGATCGCCTCAATGTCGTATCCGGCATCCAGCAGTGCCTGAATACCGGTGCAACCCATGTCGTGATAGGCAAATACAACAGCTTTCATTAACGATTTTCCTCTTCAGATTCCAGATTTTCCTGGCGAACAACACGTTGAATAAAGTAACGAGGACGGGCGCGCACGTCGTTGTAGATGCGGCCGATATACTCCCCGAGCAGGCCCATGCCGATAAACTGAGCCCCGATAAACATGAACAGAATGGCGAATAGCATGAACACCCCGTCACCCGCCCATTCCGGGCCCAGCGCCAGGCGCAGCACCACTAACAGAATGGAGAAAGCAAAGCCGAGCACGGCGATGACGCTACCGACCACGCTCAGAAGACGCAGCGGCGTGGTGGTTAAACAGGTCACCAGGTCGTACATCAGGTTGATGAGGCGCATAAAGCTGTATTTTGAATCACCGAACTCACGCTCGGCGTGCATCACCGGGATCTCCACGGCGCGGCGAGCAAAAGTGTTCGCCAGAATCGGGATGAAGGTGCTGCGTTCGTGGCAGTTGAGCATCGCGTCGATGATATGGCGGCGATAGGCGCGCAGCATGCAGCCATAATCGCCCATCGCTTTACCGGTGGTCCGCTGGATCAAACGGTTAATCATCTTCGATGCCGTTTTACGGAAGATGCTGTCCTGACGGTTCTGGCGCACGGTGCCGACCACGTCGTAGCCTTCGTCTGCCTTTTCAACCAGGCGCGGAATTTCTTCCGGCGGGTTTTGCAGGTCAGCATCGAGAGTGATGATAAGGTCGCCGGTAACGTGGCTGAAGCCCGCCATAATCGCCGAGTGCTGGCCGTAGTTACGGTTCAGCAGCACCGCCACGATGTGGCTTTCCGTGGCTTCTGCCGCTTCCACCAGCATGCGTGCAGAGTCATCGCTACTGCCGTCATCAACCAGCAAAATTTCATAGTCACGATTAAGCGTCGCACAGGCTGCGTCGGTACGGCGGATCAACTCCGGCAGGCTATCCTGCTCGTTGTAGACCGGTATCACGACGGAGACTTTTTTGACTAAAGGGTACTCAAACATATCAACGGCCTGCTAACTGATGGAGCGCCGTAATGACACGGGTGGTGTCGTCATCGGTCATATCCGGGAAAAGAGGGAGCGAACAGATACGCGCGCTGTTCCATTCGGTATTGGGCAAAGAGAGTTCCGGGAAGCGCTCGCGGTAGTACTTCTGCGTATGCGCCGCACGGAAGTGCAGCCCGGTGCCGATACCTTGCGCCTTGAGCTGTTCCATCAGCGCATCGCGGCTGATACCGCAGCGCTGCTCATCTACGCGAATAATAAACAGATGCCAGGCGTGCAGGTGCGGCCAGCTCGGTACGGCCAGCGGCTGGAAAGGCGTGTCCGCCAGTTCCTGCACGTAGCGCTGCGCGATATCGCTACGACGCTGATTGGCCTGGCCCAGCTTGCCCAGTTGAACCAGCGCCAGCGCGGCGTTGATATCGGCCAGGTTGTACTTAAATCCGGGGCTAATTACTTCCGCCTGCGGCGCCCGGCCGTGGGTCTGGCGATCGTAGGCATCAACGCCAAGACCGTGGAATTTCAGGCTGCGAATGCGGTTTGCCAGCTGTTCATCGTCGGTAACAATCAGCCCGCCTTCCGCGCTGGTCATGTTTTTGATGGCGTGGAAGGAGAAAATCGCCGTTCCCTGCCAGCCAACATGATGGCCTTTGTAGTAGGTGCCCGCCGCATGCGCCGCGTCTTCAATCAGCGGAATGCCGTGGCGTTCAGCCACTGCGCGCAGCCCGTCGATATCCGCCGGCGCGCCAGCATAATGCACGGGAATAATCGCTTTGGTGCGCGGAGTAATTGCCGCTTCAACCGCTTCTGGGGTGATCATCAGATTGTCGCGATCGACGTCGATCATCACCGGGGTCGCGCCCAGCAGAACGATCATATTGAGGGTAGAAACCCAGGTTTGCGAAGGGGTGATGACTTCATCGCCAGGACCAATGCCGAGGGCCATCAACGTAACGTGCATACCGCCGGTCGCGGAACTCACGGCAATTGAAAAACGGTTTCCCGTCAGGGCGCAAAACGCCTCTTCCAGCGCCTGGTTTTTTGGTCCGGTGGTGATCCAACCCGATTGCAGCACCTCTTTCAGCGCTGCGAACTCCGCCTCGCCCATAGAAGGACGTGAAAACGGCAGAAAATCACTCATGAATGTTCCTTACCCTATAACGCAAATGAGTACGCCTGATTCGAGAATAAAACGGTGCTTATCGCGGTGTTGTTAAAATCAGGAATAGATAGACGTGATAATTAAACCTACAACATTGAATTGCAGTAAAAGTATCAGTGTTATCTTAGGATAAGATTAAGAAAGAAATGCGGATTCATGCAATAAATGATTAATAAACAAAATCAATACTTTATAAAGGTCATTGTTCTCACTGAATTTTTGTAAAAAAAAAGCCCAGTTTGCATTGAAACTGGGCTCAGACTCACATAATTCAACGTTTTCTAAACAAGTACTTTATTTATGGCTCATTTTAATATCCGTTGAATATTAGTGTAATAAATAACGCGTATTGCTGTGATAAGCCCTAGCGTAAATTAGCAGGGAAATCTTTTGGCAATTCGCTCGCCGCGCAGTTAATTACGCTGTCGTTATTGGCCCCACAGTCGCGAACAAAGGTAATCGTTGCAAATTCATCAATAACTTCTGTTGGATAGGCCGGGCCTGCATCACGATAGCTATTCATCAGCGGAATGTGATCATTCTGGAAGCACACGGTTTTTTCCGGATTGTTCATCACCCAACGTGGGAAGAAGATGGTACCGTGGAACAATTTGTCGCCCAGGTTTGCAATCAGGCTCACATCGGTACCGGTCGGTTCCGTCCAGGAAATTTTGTAGATGTTTTCACCAATGCGGACAATGTACGCCTGCTGGTCTTTCACCCAGCGATTCGCCACGATGCCGCTGTGGATACGGTAATCCAGAGTGCGTTCATTTTTGACGTAAATTTCGTAGTTCCAGCCGTTATCGTAGGTATAGACCAGATGTTTGCCAACGAAACCGCTCAAATCGTGTTTATCAAAGTTGCTCATGATTAAATCTCCTTGTGTCGATGCAGAGATCTTATTGCTTTAAAAAATAAATGAATAACGCTATGTTTTAATGAAACCAATCTACTTTTTGAATCAATTATGCACAAGACAACGCTGGAACAATGGGCGCTGCTGGAGAAGGTGGTAGCGCTCGGGAGCTTTGCCAAAGCGGCGGAAGAGACCCACCGCAGCCAGTCGTCGGTGAGCTACAACCTGGCGCTATTACAAGAGCGTCTCGGCGTGGCGCTGCTGATTCCGGAAGGCCGTCGTGCGGTATTAACCCCGGCAGGCGAACTGCTGCTGGCCCAGGTCAAACCGCTACTGAAGGCCTTTGCCTGGGTAGAGACCCGCGCCGCCACGCTGCGCGAAGGTATGCGCACCCGGCTGGATTTAGTGGTCGACAGTATTTTCCCGCGTGAGCGGCTGTTTGCCATTTTGCGCCAGTTTCAGCAGCGCTATCCGCAGACGCAGGTGCGCTTAACTGAAGTACTGGAGAACGCCAGCGGCAACGATGCCATTCAGGCCGAGGCAGACGTGATGGTGCTGACCCGCCGCCAGGACATTACCGGGCGCGGCGAATGGTTGATGAACATTGATTTTGTTGCCGTCGCCCATCGCGATCATCCCCTTTTCCAGCACGAAGAGACGCTCAGCGATGAGCACCTTCGCGCCTGGCCGCTGATCCGCATCGCCGACAACAACAGTGACCAACAGGCCGAACGCGACGCGTGGACCTTTTCGACCATTGATGCGGCCATCGATGCGGTGATGTATCAGGTGGGATACGGCTGGCTGCCGGAGGAGAGAATTCAGAACGAACTGGCGCAGGGGATTTTAAAGACGCTGCCGCTTAGCCACGGCGTACGGCGCGCCACGCCGCTGCATCTGATCGTCAAACGGGATTTAGCCCCGCTCGACGAACAGGTGGAGATGCTGCTGCGGCTCTTTAGCCAGCAGAATTAATGGCTTATTCCGCCAGCGCTTGCGCACACGCCCAGGCGCTGGACCACGCCCACTGGAAGTTATAGCCACCCAGCCAGCCGGTCACGTCCATCACTTCGCCAATAAAGTAGAGCCCCGGCGCTTTTTTCGCTTCCATGGTGCGCGAAGAAAGTTCGTTGGTGTCTACGCCGCCCAGCGTCACTTCCGCCGTGCGATAGCCCTCGGTACCGTTTGGCTGCACGCGCCAGTCGGTCAAGGTATCGACCAGCGCTTGCTGATCGCGGATATTAAGCTGTTTGAGCGTGACGTCCGGGATTTGCCCAAGCTGTTGCAGGCACTCGACAAGCCGTTTTGGTAGCTGCATCGCCAGCGTATTTTTCAGGCTCTGGTTCGGGTGCTCGGCGCGCTGCACGTCGAGGAAGTCCGCCAGGTCGATATCCGGCAGTAAATTAATGCTCACGAACTCACCCGCCTGCCAATAGCTTGAGATTTGCAGCACTGCGGGGCCAGATAGTCCGCGGTGGGTGAAAAGCAGACTTTCGCGGAATACCGTGCCGTCCTGCGCGGTGATGACCGACGGCACCGACACGCCAGACAATACCTGTAGCTGTTCGAGCATCGGTTTATGCAGAGTGAATGGCACCAGGCCCGCGCGGGTTGGCAATACTTTCAGACCAAACTGCTCGGCCACCTTATAGCCGAAAGGCGTCGCCCCAAGTCCCGGCATCGACAGGCCACCGCTGGCAATGACCAGCTTATTGGCCGACACTTCATCACCGTTAAGCACAAGCGTGTAGCCCTCGTCATCACGGGTGACGCTCAGGATTTCACTTCTCAGACGCGTGGTGACATTGCCCTTTTCGCACTCGGCAACCAGCATCGCCACGATTTGATCGGCGGAGTCATCGCAGAAAAGCTGCCCGAGGGTCTTTTCATGCCAGGCAATGCCGTGCTTACCGACCATGTCGATAAAGTCCCATTGGGTATAGCGCGCTAGCGCAGATTTGCAGAAATGCGGGTTCTGGCTCAGATATGCCGCGGGTTCGACATAAAGGTTAGTAAAATTGCAGCGACCGCCGCCGGACATCAGGATTTTACGCCCCGGTTTCTTGCCGTTATCCAGCAGCAAAACGCGGCGCCCTGCCTGTCCAGCCATGGCGGCACAAAACATTCCCGCCGCTCCGGCACCCACTACAATGGCATCAAACCTTTCCACGCACTATCCTCAACTTAGGTATTGTCGGGAATTGTAAATTTTTCACCGAAGTCGTACCAGTGAAATATCCACAAACCCGACTTATCCGATTGATACAAAATAAATAATTCTTTTCGACCTTTAAAATTACATGGATAAATATCAAAAAAATAGAGATTTCACTTTGCCCGCGCCGCCAATGTCCCTGATAATGCCGCGCGTTCATGTCCTCAAAATGGCGTAACGTCCTATGTTACATTTGTTTGCTGGTCTGGATTTACATACCGGGCTGTTGTTAGTACTGGCACTGTTGTTTGTTCTTTTCTACGAAGCGATTAACGGCTTCCATGATACGGCTAACGCAGTGGCCACCGTAATTTATACCCGCGCCATGCGTTCGCAGCTTGCTGTTGCAATGGCCGCAATCTTTAACTTCTTCGGCGTTCTGTTGGGCGGCCTGAGTGTAGCTTATGCCATCGTGCATATGCTGCCGACGGATCTGTTGCTCAATATGGGCTCCGCTCACGGCCTCGCCATGGTCTTTTCCATGCTGTTGGCGGCTATTATCTGGAACCTCGGCACCTGGTATTTCGGTCTGCCTGCGTCCAGCTCCCACACGCTTATCGGTGCCATCATCGGTATTGGTTTAACCAATGCGCTGATGACCGGAACGTCCGTGGTTGATGCACTCAACATCCCGAAAGTAATTAACATTTTCGCGTCGTTGATCGTGTCGCCAATTGTGGGTCTGGTGTTTGCTGGCGGTCTGATTTTCGTGCTGCGTCGCTTCTGGAGCGGTACCAAAAAACGTGCTCGTATCCACCTGACTCCTGCTGAACGTGAAAAGAAAGACGGCAAGAAAAAGCCGCCGTTCTGGACTCGTATTGCTCTGATCCTCTCCGCAATTGGCGTGGCATTCTCCCACGGTGCGAACGATGGTCAGAAAGGCATTGGTCTGGTGATGCTGGTACTGATTGGCGTTGCTCCGGCAGGTTTCGTGGTTAACATGAACGCTTCCGGCTACGAAATCACCCGTACCCGCGATGCGGTCAACAACGTTGAAACCTTCTTCCAGCAGCGCCCTGAGCTGCTGCTGAAAGTGCAGAACAGCGCTGACCCGTTAACCCCTGAAGCACTGCAAGCCACTGAGTTCCATTGTCACCCGGCGAACACCATGAACGCGCTTGACCGCACGAAGGCGATGCTGTCAGGAATCGAGAGCTACGATAAGCTCTCGGTAGAGCAGCGTGGTCAGCTTCGTCGCATTATGCTCTGCATCTCTGACACCACCGATAAAGTGGCGAAGATGCCGGAAGTGAATGCCGACGATCAGCGTCTGTTGAAGAAACTGAAAACCGACATGCTGAGCACCATTGAGTACGCGCCAATCTGGATTATTATGGCCGTCGCACTGGCGCTGGGCATTGGTACCATGATCGGCTGGCGCCGTGTTGCTACCACTATCGGCGAGAAAATCGGTAAGAAAGGTATGACCTACGCACAGGGCATGGCCGCGCAGATGACCTCTGCGGTGTCCATCGGTCTGGCAAGTTATACCGGGATGCCGGTTTCCACGACGCACGTACTCTCCTCTTCCGTGGCGGGTACCATGCTGGTCGATGGCGGCGGGTTACAGCGTAAAACCGTGACCAACATCCTGATGGCCTGGGTCTTCACCCTGCCGGCCTCTATCATTCTGTCCGGCGTGCTGTACTGGATCTCGCTGAAGCTTATCTAAGCTCACAGTGATAAAAACATAAAAACGGGTCAGGAAACTGGCCCGTTTTTTTTACTCAGTGCCAAATCATCAAAGCAATTAAGCTAATGACCACCAATCCACAAAGTGAACTGGTCAAAATAAACTGACGGCGAACGCGCTCACAGCGACGGATAAACTCATCGTCGTGATGGTCGCGGTAACGCTGCCCATAGATGTACCAGACCAGACGCATCTGCTTGCCCGGCTGGCCGTGAGAGGTGAAAAAACCACCGCCATCGACATACTGATAGAGCAAGGGATCGCAACCTCGTAGTACAACCAATAACGCACGTAACGATGAGAAGTAACGTGCCATATTCACCACACAAACGACACACAGGGCCCAAAACAGCGCAATTGTGCTGATCATAACTCCTCCCCGGCGACCAGCCCTCAGAGATATCCCCCAGGGCATACCGCTCCCCAATTTCCCACCAACACCTCAGTAAAAGAGTGCGATTCCGATCACGTTTATTTATTCGATCGGCTCATTAAATAGTGTAGGAGATCAGTTAAATTTTTTACCACAAGGTTAATCGTTATCAATACGTAAGATGGAAAAATTTGTTTAACTAATTGGCGAACCGGATGCATTGACGGCGCCCCAAGGCCAATATAAGGTAGAAATATCTTCTACAATTAGGTCTTTAAGGGCAAACCCCGCGCAGATAGCACGCAGGACGCGGGCAAGGGACAGCGCATGGGCTGTCTGGTCCAACAGTCATCGACAACTTTATGGAAGGAGTAACACTATGGCTTACAAACACATTCTTATCGCCGTCGACCTTTCACCAGAGAGCAAAGTACTGGTAGAGAAAGCGGTATCAATGGCTCGCCCCTACAATGCGAAAGTCTCTCTGATTCACGTTGACGTGAACTATTCCGATCTCTACACCGGGCTGATTGACGTCAATCTGGGCGACATGCAGAAACGAATCTCCGAAGAGACTCACCACGCGCTGAGCGAACTCTCTACTGGTGCAGGCTACCCAATCACCGAAACCCTGAGCGGTAGCGGCGACCTGGGTCAGGTGCTGGTGGATGCTATCAAGAAATACGATATGGACCTGGTTGTCTGCGGTCATCACCAGGATTTCTGGAGCAAACTCATGTCTTCTGCTCGTCAGCTTATCAACACCGTTCACGTTGATATGCTGATTGTTCCGCTGCGCGACGACGAAGAAGAATAAATCTCTCATCGAGCATCGTGAAAACGCCTGCCTATGCAGGCGTTTTTATTTCTAGCCTTTGCGCCCGGCAATCCACTCCTGCACTTCCACCACGAAGGTGTCAGGCGCTTTGCGATACATCTTACGCGCCAGATCCAGAATCGTATGCTGACCTAACGCCTCTTCCATTCGCTGCTGCGCCATATCCATCACCGAACGCACGCCACAGATACCTTCGCAGGCCCACTCCGGCGGCTGTTCATCAAAGACCGCCAGACGCTGACGAATTTCCCGGCACTCGAAAATACGCTTATCGCCGTCGATAGCGTTGACCACGTCCAGTACCGTAATGTCCTCAGCCGGTTTCGCCAGCTGAAAACCGCCGCCCTTCCCTTCGATGCTGCGCACCAGCCCGGCTTTCGACAGGCGGGTAAAGATTTTGGCCAGATAGTCATAGGGCACGCTTTGCAGCTCAGCAATTTCGCGCACGCTCATATCGCGGGCATCCCCTTTGCCGTCCACCATGCACATCAGACTATGTATGCCGTACTCAACCCCAGAACTGTAGAATGCCATGCGCTCTTATCTCAGCCAAAATGAATCTGAGTTATTGTAGCTTTTTCGCCAGACGCATTCCATAAGGCAAGCATAAATACCGAGAGGTTAAAAATTTAATTAATTGAATATCAAATAGATAAAATCAAAATGTGTCTTCTGGTGCGATTGCTGACACGAATCACATTGCAATCTTTAACTACGACCAATAAAATCCGAGTAAATCAATCGTAGTGAACAGTGAGACAAACCTAATGCGTAAACAAATTCTGATCGTCGGTGCCGGTTTTGCCGGTATGTGGGCAGCGCTGAGCGCCGCGCGTCTGGCAGACAAACACCAGCAGGCCGTTGATATTACGGTGATTGCGCCACAGCCGGAGCTGCGCGTTCGTCCGCGTTTTTATGAAAGCCACGTTCAGACGCTGGTTTCGCCACTGATGCCGCTGTTCGACGTCACCGGCGTTAAATTCCTACGCGGCACCGTTGAGCAGATCCTTCCGGCCTCGAAAGAGGTGAGCTGGAAAGACGAGAACGGTGAAGTGCGCCTGCGTCGCTACGACCGTCTGGTGCTTGCCAGCGGCAGCCACGTCAACCGCGATATCATTGCCGGTGCCGCCGAACATGCGTTCGACCTTGACCAACTGGAAAGCGCGACGGTGCTGGAGCAGCATCTGAAAGATCTGGCTGGCCAGCCTGAGAGCGACGCGCGTAACACCGTAGTCGTGTGCGGCGGCGGATTCACCGGGATTGAGATGGCGCTGGAGCTTCCGGGCCGTCTGCGTGAAATTCTGGGTGAAGATGCTAAGACCAGAGTTGTCGTAGTTGAGCGCGGCGCGCAGCCGGGCGGGCGCTGGAGCAAAGAGTTACGCGATGTGATTATCGAAGCCTCTGCCGAATTGGGCGTGGAGTGGCTGGTAAATGC
>NZ_JMPL01000052.1 GCF_000735365.1 Kluyvera ascorbata ATCC 33433
ATTCTAGCTCTTCTGTAACTTAAGCTACAGTAGCTAATATTTCTGATAGAAAATCTGTAAAGTTCGAAAATGAACCAAAGACATTTTCAGTACCTACATTATCTCTAATTTCAAACAGATTTGTTTTACTGTCGTACGTAAATATAGAAATGCTGTCATTGCCAATAACTATTCGCTCACTTAAATCAGGATTGATGTAATCATCATTACCCCTGTAAAAATCATTCATCACAAACAAATTTCTTACTAATGGCTCTGGTATGGATAGGCTAAACAAGATCAGCCCATCAAATTCAAATCCATCCATTGTTTCCAAGAAAGTAACATAATCAGGATGATTTACGAATAATATAAAAACTTCATCACCAAGTTTTTCAAGAATTGGGCTTAAGCTAGAAGTTGATTTTCGCTTAGTTATACTCTCTATGTATTGGTCTGTGATAGGCTCTTCTATTGGATAATTCCAATCGGTCATTTTGCTTTTTAAAGAATTCAGAATTTCACTAATATTATTACTCATTTTAATTCCTAATAATTAATTTAGCGGATAAATTGAACCAGTTGGCACAGCCCACGGTGTTACTTTACTCTCACCTACTATCATACCTCTTGTTACAGATGATTGCATATTGGTAAGCGCTTTATGGAATGGTTCATTTTCAACCAATGACAGGTTATCAAAAGCGTTAGTACTACTATCATCTAACGGTAACTTGTGGTGAACGCTCCAACCGCCAGGAACACCACCTTCTGACATACGCAATAAATCGCACGGATTAAACTTGCTTGCAGCTTCCGGTGTACCAGCTATATCCTTAAGGAAGCTCTTCCTGATAGAGCTATTAAACTCGCGTCTTAAAGCTGCTGCTTCAGTAGGATCGCGCTTAATATAGTTAATTTGCTTAATTTCCAATCCACCAAGCAACTTAGTTTCACCTCTTAACTTTCCTAAGTAATTATTCATCTCTTCATATAGTTTAGTATTAGATCTTTTAGCTAAAAGGATTGAAGCCGCTGCTATCGCTGTACCTGCTGTTTTTTCATTTAATACTTGGTCATAACCCTGTACAGCGTCACCGCCTAATTGCTCTGCAGTTTTCCTGAATCCTTCAATGTTTCCATTATAAATGCCGCCAGCAGCTAACAAACGTCCTGCTGCTTTACTGTTAATCGTTCTGGTGGCTTGAGCGTGTTGTATTGGAGCATCTGAATAATGAATCTTTTGTGTTGGTGCTGGTTTCCTTCCCTGATGGCTATCTAAGCACTTTCCGTAAGTATCTCTAACTTTCATCTCAAACCATTCATGCCAATGACTCATAAAGCAATCATAGATAAGATCACCTTTCTCATCAAAATAGAATGGATGCTTAAAGTAATCCCATTGTTCGGATTCATCTATTCCAATAAACCAGCCAATATCTATATTATGCTGTGTATGATCATAAGCACCGTCATACATACCATTACGTTTACGATCATACTTAGTTGAAAAGGAGGTGATAAATCCGCTCTTCCGCTTTGGCATTTGTTGGAGGCTAAAGTGAGAGTAGTTGTCAGAATCAAGATCGTAGTAAATTCTTGCTCTTTCAAAAGCTACTTCTGGCCTCAGTATGTATTGGAAATTTTCCGGGCTAAGCTCTCTTGCTGCATCCCATACCATCAATAATCTGAAATCGTGCATGTAGATCCCTCGCAATGTTAAGGGATTATGTTAGCATTGCTCGCTATGTGGTCAATTATTTATATTGTGAATGCGCACAACCAAAACATTTATTATTTGCATGTGTAATATCGCCACAAGCTGGAAGTAACGATAGGTGGAAAGGCATAATAACTTTCTTTCAATTCTTCTCTTATGCGGGTTTAAATGTTTTCTTTCTTCTATCGGTGCTTTTGGCTTTATCTTTTGGGTGCTGAAAAACTTGCTTATCTGCTATGAGAAATTTTCAGGGCGATATTTATCTTCACTTGGAGCTAAAAACGTGTTTTCTGTCATATATAGCTAAATAACTGCGCGGAATAGTGCTCCACTTTCGTTTAACCCATGTAGGGTAAGGCATTGGGGCCATTTTTCTGTCTAACCACGCTGCATTGAGCCTGTGGTGTGTTGTCCTTATGCAACATATCACATACCTGCAAATAGCAGATGTAGCGGTATTAGACGCAGCTATTTAGCATAGCTTTGCTGATATTCTTCTTGTTGATCAAGAAGGTACGAACGAACCCGGGTAGGCCCAGGGGGTCTGTTAACGAGTGCCAGCTTAATAACATGTGAAGAATACTTCCGTCAGAACTGGCAGTAAGTCCGAATATGCCAGGAACCTCTCTATGGAAGTTTGCTTGTGGCACAAAGCTAATTGTCATATTTACCTGCGGTCAGAACAGCAATCTATAATGTGAGAGACATTACATTTAAAAACAGCAACAACATTTGGGGCCTTTTCCTCCCAGGACCATTCCTGCGGATTTCCCACTAAAGCAGCCCGGCAGCCCCCTCGCCGGGCCAGATGCACTATAGCGCAGCGCGGATCATATCCAGCACCTGCATATTGCGGACGGTCTCATCGAGCGGGATTAACCGCGACGGCTCGTTGAGGATCGCACTGGAGAAGTGGCGGATTTCTGCCTGATAGCGATCTGATTCGCTGACCGGCAGTTCACGCACGCCTTCATTGGTATGCAAATACAGCGTTCCCGCGTCATCCAGGAACGGCTTATCAACCACCAGCATCCCTTTCGTCCCAATGATTTCCGCGTAGTTACGACCAAAGGCGTTAAAGCCGCAGTGGATATTGGCGATCAAACCATCGTCATATTGCAGCAGCGCAGACAGGTTAGTGTCCACGCCCTGCTCCGTTTCGCTCACCGCTTTGCAGCTCACCGGCAGGCGACCCGTCACCATACCGATAAAGTTCACCGGATAGCAGCCGACGTCATACAGCGCGCCGCCGCCGAGCGCAGGCTGCATTTTGATGGTGCCAGGTCGGTCGAGCAGGAAGCGGAACGAAACGTTAATATGGCGAAGTTCGCCCAGTTCACCGCTCTCAAGCACCTGCTTAATAACCCGCACCCGGTCGGTGTACTGATACATAAAGGCTTCCATCAGCAGACGGTTGTGCTGCTTTGCCACCTGCTGCATTTCGCGCGCTTCATCAGCGGTCAGGCCAATCGGTTTTTCGCACAGCACGTGCTTACCCGCTTCCAGCGCCCGGATAACCCACTCTTTGTGGAGCGAGTTCGGCAGAGGAATATAGACCGCCTGAATCGCATCGTCGGCCAGCAGTGCGGCATAGTCACCGTAGCTTTTTTGCCATTCACCGACCGGCAGTTCATCCCGATGGCGGGAAGCCACCCCGTAGACGCGAGCGTTATCGGCACGCGCAATAGCAGGAATAATGGAATTCTTCGCGATTCGGGCATAACCAAGAACGCCCCAGTTCACAACATCACTCATTCAATGCTCCTTCCGCCAACCCTGGTTAAAAAGTCAAAAACCCGCAATCGCGGGCTTCTGGCTCTGAATATAAGCAGACTTATAACGCGTTATGCGAGGCGCTGATGTTCACAGGCATACCGGAGCGTCTATCCAACGCCCCTCTTGCCCGGCTGCCATCTACGCCTTCACCCTGAGTAAAACTACGCAGTGCAGGCGTAATTGGCAACGGAACTTTGTTATCAGATTCATATTCTGCGCGGTTGCGCGACAATGGTTCATGAACTTCCACCCAGCGACTGCCGTCAGGCTCGGTAGTGTACTTCACCGCCTGGTCGATAATTTGCACCCGCGTCCCCACCGGCACGTTGTCAAACAGGTATTTAATATCGTCGTTGCGCAGACGGATACAGCCCTGGCTGACGCGAAGCCCAATACCGAAGTTCGCATTGGTGCCATGAATCGCATAAAGTCGACCGATATAAATGGCGTAGAGCCCCATCGGGTTATCTGGCCCTGCGGGAACAAAAGCCGGCAGGCTTTCACCGCGCTTGGCATATTCACGACGGGTGTTTGCCGTTGGTGTCCAGGTAGGCGCTTCCTGCTTACGCTCAACGGCCGTGACCCAGTTGCGCGGTGTTTCTCGTCCGGCCTGGCCGATACCAATCGGCAGCACCTCGACGGTATTCCCTTCAGGCGGATAATAGTACAGCCGCATTTCAGCGACGTTCACCACAATCCCCCGACGTACCGTGTCTGGCAAAATCAATTGCTGCGGCATCACCAGCGTGGAACCCGATTTTGGCAGGAAGACATCCACATTCGGGTTCGCCTCCAGCATATTGCTCAGCCCCTGTCCGTACTGCGCGGCAAAGGCCTCCAGCGGCAGGTGATTATCTTGCGGCACCGTGATGTTCAGCGTGCTGCCCACAAGACGGCTCCCTTCCGGTGGAAGCGGATAGGTCACAGCCAGCGCGCTCTGGCTACTAAAGGCCAGCGCTAACGCACACAAGAGTTTTACACGAGGTTTCATTTCCCTTTCCTCAATTCACGGCAGATGTGGATTGATTATAGCTTTTTTGCCCCATGGCGTTGCGTTTAACCGTATCAGAAATCATCCGGTTAAAGGTTAATCAGTTGTTACATTGAAACTGGCATACGCTTTTGTTTCATCATCGGCTGGCATACTATCGGGAAAAGCCGCACACAAGGAGCGAACGATGAGTAATACGGGTGTGAGTCTGACCCCAGAACAGGCGCTGGAGAAACTCCAGGCGCTGTACGATCAATCGGTAAGTGCATTACGTGACGCTATTCGTCTTTTTATTGACGACCGCTCGCTACCCAGTGCTGAAGCACGCGCGAATGGATTATTTGTCTACCCGCAGCTTTCTGTTTCCTGGAGCGGCAACGCGCATAAGGCGCAAAAAACGCGCGCCTTTGGTCGTTTTACCCACTCCGGCTGCTATACCACGACCATCACGCACCCGACGCTTTTTCGCAGCTACCTGCTCGAACAGCTAAGTCTATTGCATGAAGACTACGACGCGCATATTGAGGTTGGCCTGTCACAGCATGAGATTCCTTATCCCTACGTGATTGACGGCCTCAACCTCGACCGTTCGATGAGCGCCGATCTCACGCGTGTCTTCCCAACCACCGAGCTATCGCAGATTGGCGACGAAACGGCGGATGGCCTAACCCACGCCACCGATTTTTATCCTCTGTCGCACTTTGACGCTCGCCGCGTAGACTTCTCGCTGGCGCGCCTGCGTCACTATACCGGCACGCCGGTCGAGCACTTCCAGCCGTTTGTCCTGTTCACCAACTACACCCGCTACGTCGATGAGTTTGTGCGCTGGGGCTGCAGCCAGATCCTCGACCCGGACAGCCCGTATGTTTCACTCTCCTGCGCCGGAGGAATCTGGATTACCGCCGACACCGAAGCGCCGGAAGAGGCCATTTCCGACCTCGCGTGGAAAAAGCATCAGATGCCGGCCTGGCACCTGATCACCAAAGACGGACAAGGTATCACCTTGATCAACATCGGCGTGGGTCCGTCTAACGCTAAAAACATCTGCGACCATCTGGCGGTGCTGCGTCCAGACGTCTGGCTGATGATCGGCCACTGCGGCGGCCTGCGCGAAAGCCAGTCGATTGGCGACTATGTGCTGGCACACGCGTATCTGCGCGACGACCACGTACTGAACGCCGTGCTGCCGCCGGATATTCCGATCCCGAGCATTGCCGAGGTACAGCGCGCGCTCTATGACGCGACCAAGCAGGTTAGCGGTATGCCGGGCGAAGAGGTTAAACAGCGGCTGCGTACCGGGACGGTGGTTACCACCGACGATCGTAACTGGGAGCTGCGCTATTCCGCATCGGCGTTACGCTTCAACCTGAGCCGCGCCGTGGCGATTGATATGGAGAGTGCGACCATTGCCGCGCAGGGATACCGCTTCCGCGTACCGTACGGCACGCTGCTGTGCGTCTCCGACAAACCGCTGCACGGCGAGATTAAGCTGCCCGGTCAGGCAAACCGTTTCTATGAAGGGGCGATTTCAGAGCACCTGCAGATTGGCATTCGGGCCATCGACCTGCTGCGCGCCGAAGGCGACCGCCTGCATTCACGCAAACTGCGCACCTTCAACGAACCGCCATTCCGTTAAGCCAACCCCAGCCGGACGCTCGTCCGGCTTTTTTTACCAGACGCAGAAAAGCAAAAAGCCTGCTTAGTTTCCTAAGCAGGCTTCTTAAATATGGCTCCTCTGACTGGACTCGAACCAGTGACATACGGATTAACAGTCCGCCGTTCTACCGACTGAACTACAGAGGAATCGTGTGAACGAGGCGCATATTATCGATGTACCCCATTGTTGTCAAAGCCTGATTTGCACAAAATAAATCGTTTGCCGATTAATTCTTCGATTCGGTTGAAAACTGACTTTTCTTGCCGATTTTCCCCGCAATCAGGCCGTTACGCCGCATCAGTATTCTTTGCCTTCGCGTATTTCCACGCCCAGCGGCCGGTGATAAGGCGACGGTAGAACAGCACCGCGCGTGCGCCCCAGTCGAGGAACATCCCCATCCAGACACCGACTACGCCCCAGCCCAACAGAATACCCAGCACATAACCCACCACCACGCGACAGCCCCACATGCTCAGCATGGAGACCCACATGGCAAAGCGTACGTCTCGTGCTCCTTTAAAGCCCGCGGGCAGTACCCAGGACGCCGCCCAGATAGGCATAAACGCCGCGTTCATCCACAGCAGAATCTTCACCACGTCTTTAACATCCTGCTCGTGGGTATAGAACGAGGCAAACAGCCCGGCAAACGGTGCGGTACCCCAGGCAATCAACGTCAGCACGATGGTCGACATCCAGAACACATGGCGTAGCTGACGCTCTGCCTGGGCAAGCTGCCCGGTACCAAGACGTTTACCGGTGATAATGGTCGATGCCGAACCCAGGGCGTTCCCCGGCAGGTTAATCAGCGCCGCCACCGAGAAGGCGATAAAGTTACCGGCGATAACGTCGGTCCCCATTCCGGCCACAAACATCTGCGTTAGCAATTTACCGCCGTTAAACAGCACCGACTCCACGCTTGCCGGAATACCAATCCCCATCACTTCCCAGATGATGGCGAAGTTAAGCGGCTTGAAATAGCTTTTGAGCGGAATGCGCAGCGCCGGGTTAAAGCCAACCATCAGCACAATAATGGTCACCACCGCGCCAATATAACGAGAAATAGTTAGCCCCAGACCTGCCCCGGCAAACCCCATACCGTCCCAGGAGAATGCGCCATAAATCAGGAAGCTACTGATGATAATGTTGAGGATGTTCATCCCGCCGTTAATCATCAGCGGGATTTTTGTATTCCCTGCCCCGCGCAACGCACCGCTGCCAATGAGCGCAATCGCCGCCGCCGGATAGCTCAGTACGGTCAGTTCAAGGTAGGTCAGCGCCAGCCCTTTCACCTCTTCCGTGGCGTCACCAGCCACAATGTTAATAATCCCGGCGCCAAAATAGTGAATCACCGCCGCCAGAATGGTGGCAAAGATGGTCATGATAACCAGAGACTGCCGCGCAGCTGCCCTCGCCTTACGGCGATCTCGCTTGCCAAGACTGAAGGCAACCACCACCGTAGTACCAAGGTCGATAGCGGCAAAAAAGGCCATGATGACCATATTGAAGCTGTCGGCCAGACCCACGCCCGCCATCGCCTCTTTACCCAGCCAGCTCACGAGGAAGGTACTCAGCACCCCCATCAATAAAACACAGGTATTTTCCAGAAAAATAGGTACGGCAAGGGGGGTGATTTCACGCCAGAAGAGCACTCGATAACTTTTACGTTTTTTGTACCAGGGCGTGCGTGTGACTGCCTGGCGAAGTACGGCGGTGACGTTCAAAATGGGCCTTAGATCAGAAAGTTGAAACTCCATTTCAAATGATGATTGAGAAATGCCGATCCTGCAAAGCATTTTTCCTTAAAATTTGTTGGGAATGGCGACAAATTGTTGATGGAATAGGCAATCGCATCACAAGACGAGAATTGGTGTTTGACAAAAGTTTTTTCGCCGCTAAGATACGACTCCACAACGATTCCTCTGTAGTTCAGTCGGTAGAACGGCGGACTGTTAATCCGTATGTCACTGGTTCGAGTCCAGTCAGAGGAGCCACATTTAAGAAGCCTGCTTAGGAAACTAAGCAGGCTTCTTGCTTTTTAAACTTCCTCACGCTCCGCAATGCTGACCAGTATCGCCCCCAGTAACGCCAAATCAATCAACAGCGCAAAGGCAAAGCCGTAGCCATTAACACCCGGTGCCGAATTCGCCTGGATTAACCATGCCGCTCCAAGCGCTGCCACGCTGCTCCACACGCTGATATTGCTCTTGCTGGAATGAAATGGCCCATGAGCCAGCCCTAACCCCAGACCACCCACGACGATGCCCGGCAACAGCATTGCCCCCATATGCCCACCCAGCAAGGTCAATAGCACCAGCAGCCAGCCCGCCGCCGAGAGCATAAACCCATAGCGCGCTACGCCACCTTTATTGACCAACATCACCCCGGCCGCAAAACTCACGCCCAGCGCGGCAAGCTGTATCAGGCACATTGTGACATTCACCATTATCGAGAGCTTTATCAGCAGGCCCGCAGCGGCAATAGCCGTGCTTAGCGCTATCGCCCGCCCTGCGCGCTTTTCGGTTTTCGGCACATTACCGTTTACCCATACGTTCATTTCTCGCTCCTTACGCGACCATGAGATTAATTCATCACCTTTCACATGCCGTGTAGACTACTGCCGCGATAATAGGTAAAACAAACTCATAGTTTTCAGCCATAGATGAGAAAAACTCACCCATGAGAAAAGTCAGATTGCCACCGCTCGGCGCGCTGCGCGCCTTTCATGCGCTGGCTGAACAGCTGAGCTTCAAACGTGCCGCAGAGGTACTTGGCGTGAGCGCTACGGCGGTCAGCCATCAAATTAAACTGCTAGAGTCGGTGCTGGAGTGTCGGGTCTGTGAACGCAGTGCGCAGGGCGTCAGCCTGACCGAAAGCGGTAAACTACTTTATGCCGGTACACAACGCGCCTTTAGCGCGCTGGAAGAGGCTACCGCGCAGGTGCTTCAGACCCAGCAGCCACCCGCGTTGACGGTGACCACCACCTCCAATTTCCTCACCCACTGGCTGGTGCCGAGGCTTGCGGAGTTTAAAGCCGAATGCCCGACCATCGACCTGCGGCTGCATACCAGCGTTGAGCGTGTCGATCTCAGCCAGCGTACCGTGGATGTGGCGATCCGCTATCGTGAAACGCCGGAATCCGCGCTGCACTGCACGCTTCTGCATGCCGATAGGTTTATCGTGGTGGCAAGTCCTGCTCTGGCGCTTCAACGGCCCGAAGACCTATGCGGCGTGACGCTTTTCCACGTCGAAAATCGTCATGTCCCTGCTGATGAACCTAGTTGGGCTAACTGGAAAAAGCGCTATGGGCCTCAGGACTTGAACCTTCAGGCAGGATTGACCTTCAGCGATGAAACGCATGCACTACAGGCAACGGTCGCAGGGCAAGGCGCGGTCATTGCTAGCGAGCTACTGGCGAGGGATTTACTGCAACGTGGGGTACTGACGATGCCGTTCGACATGTCACTGTCTGGCGCAAATTACTATCTGGTGACAACCGAAGAGAACGCGCAGCGCCAGGATATTACGGCGCTACGCGAATGGCTTTTACGACAAATGGCTGGAGCGTAACCTTTAGGCAGGCAGCACAATATTGCTGCCTGCAAGGGTGCCCATGCGGTTGTACATAGTGCAAGCAGACTCAACAATATGCATCGCGATAGCCGCACCGCTTCCTTCCCCCAGACGCATCTCCATATGCAGATACGGTTTGAGTTCCAGATGTTCCAGTGCAATATGCGCCCCTTTCTCCGCCGAGAAATGGGAAGGGATCAGGTAAGGTTTTACCGCAGGTGCCATTCGGCAGGCCGCCAGCGCGGAAGCGTATGACAGGAAGCCATCCAGCACGACCGGCAGGCCGCAGGAGGCTGCACCCAGCATCACGCCGGTCATCCCCAGCAGATCGTAACCCCCCATTTGGTCAGCACATCAAGCCCGTCAGTTGCATCGGGCTGGTTTACCGCAATCGCGCGGCGGACAACCTCAACTTTATGCGTCAACTGCTCATGCGGCAGATTAGCGCCAATGCCCACGACCGCCTCCGGCTCGCTGCCGGTCAGAACGCTAACCACCGCCGCCGCTGGCGTGGTGTTGGCCATGCCGAGTTCACCAACGCCAAACAGGGTCACGCCCTGCTCTGCCAGACTGCGGGTATAGTTGATTGCCGACAGCAGTACGGTTTGCGCCTGCTCAGCGGTCATGGCGGCGGTCTGCGCAATATTGCCGCTGCTGCGGGCCACTTTCATATCGATAAGGCCGGGGATCGGGTCAGCATCAATACCGACGTCAATCACATGCACGTCCGCCCCCGCCTGCGCAGCAAGCACGCAAACGCCGGTATTGTGACGCGTCATATTAACAGCCTGAATGGCGGTCACTATCTGCGGTGAAATCGCGACGCCTTCATGCCACACGCCATGATCGGCGCACATCACCAGAATCGCTTTTTTATCGACGCGCGGCGCGCCCTTAAGCCCGGGCATGCCCGCTAGCTGTATCGCCAGTTCTTCCAACCGCCCAAGGCTGCCCGTAGGTTTTAAAAGCCCATCAATATGCTGCTGCGCATGCGCCATCGCGGCGCTATCCATTTCAGGGATAGCGGCCAGCAGTGTAGCCAGTGTTTGCATTGTTATTCCCACATTGTCATACGCTGGCTTACAAAAGCGCCAGCAAGAAAATCACTTCGCCCAGCTCAATACTTGCCCCCAGCGTATCGCCGGTTTGACCGCCTAGCGTACGCTTAAGCAGTTGACCCAGGATAAAGATACCGATAAAGGCCACCAGCAGTGCCCGCAGGCCATGCATGCCGAGCATTGCAGTGACCAGCGCACCCGCAATCACCAGAGTAACCCACGTCTGGCGGAAGCTTATTTTGCCGATAAACAGGTTCCCTAACCCCTCTTCACGCGCGTAGCGGTGGCGGTACATCATGAGCACCGATGCCGCGCGGCCAGCAACGCAGGCGCTGGCAATAGCCGCCAGCATAGGGACATCTCGCAGCGCCAGCTCACTCAGGGTAAGCACTTTCGCGAGCAGGACGAAAATCAGCGCCAATCCACCGTGGGTGCCAAGGCGGCTGTCGCGCATAATCTCCAGCATCTTCTCGCGACGGCGCGCGGAGAAAATACCGTCACAGGTATCCGCCAGACCATCCAGGTGGAAGCCGCCGGTCAGCAGCGCCAGCGCCAGTACGGTAAAGAATGCAGCCAGAGGAATGCCGCACCAGGCCTGAACCACTATAAACACCAGGCCGCTAATCGCACCTAACAGCAGGCCAATTACGGGAAAGGTGATAACACCGCTCACGTAGCGGTCCAGATCCAACCCCTGCGACCAGCGCTGTGGCACCGGTAGACGGCTCATGAAAGAGAGTGTGGCGAAAAAAAGTCGACTCATTTTATTTTGACTCCAATCCCTGAAACCACCAGCCAGACGTCATCTGCCGCCTGCGCCAGCTTTTGATTCACACGCCCGGCGATATCACGAAAATGCCGGGCCAAACGATTTTCGGGCACGATGCCCATTCCCACTTCATTGGTCACCAGCACAACTGGCGATGGGCAGCGCTTGCAGGCGGCTATCAAGGCATCGATTTCCACATTGACCTTCGCCTCAAGCGCCGTGAAGTCCCAATTATCTATCTCCTGCTCGTCACCCGAGGCAAACAGAATATTGGTCACAAGCGTCGTGATGCACTCCAGCAGAATGGCTTCTGCAGGATCGTTATGTGGCGTGATGATGTCGGCAAGGTGCTGCCAGCGCTCTTCGGTGCGCCAGTGTGCAGGACGGTTGTCCCGATGGTGCTGAATGCGCTCGGCCATTTCGGCATCGAAAATCCGCGAAGTGGCGATATAGCAAACTCGAGGCGAGCCGCTGAGTAACGTTTCAGCGTGACGGCTCTTTCCGCTGCGCGCGCCGCCGGTTACCAGAATCATGATTGCGCTTCCAGATGTTGCTGCATTGTAGGCGAGATCCTTTGATATCAATACGTTCCCACATCACTGTGGCTAATATATCAAACAGAAAGCTTTATACTCCGCATTGCTCGCGATGTCACTGGATTGTCGAAGAGGAGAGGGACTGGAAGGAATAAAACAAAGACCGGGTGGCGACGAAGCAACCACCCGTTAATGACGGTTACTCGCCTTTCTGCTCGCCCATCACTTTCAGTTTCTTGGAGATGTCGCGGCGTTCTTTGGACAGCTCGGCATTTTTGATGATGTAGTCATCAACGCGATCTTCGTAGTCGCCTTTCATGCTGGCGATGATGCCCTGAATAGCTTCAACGCTCATGCCTGGTTTGATGTAGTCGCTGAGGTTGTCCAGCAGCAGCACGCGTTTCTGGTTGTCACGGATCTTTTTCTCAACGTCCTGAATTTCACGCTGCAGCTTGTTCTTACGACGGAACAAACGTACGAACTCCAGTACGTCCTGAAACGAAGGTTTCGTGGTTTCCATTTTTATACCCCTGATATGTTGAGAGTCGGATTCGTTAAACAACGGCTACACGATAAGGTACACATTAGTCATATACCCTTCAACCTGTATGATTTTTCGTACTGCCGTTGTAGCAAACAATCATTTTTACTTTGGGTTCATCATAACCCTAAATCTAGCTGAATCGAAACAACCTGGCGCAAAAGCGCGTGCATCTGTCTTTTATTTACGCAACGCGCGGCACATCAGACTCGATAATAATTCCAGCTGACGCGCCAATTCCATGCTTAACCAGACGTAGCCATGAATGGAGGTCTCAGCCAGATTGTCGTCTTTGTATTCATTTACCAGTTGACGCAGCTCCGCGACAATTTCGTTGAGCTTTTCGCTGTTTGCCTTGATAGGACGTGGATTGCCTTCGTACAACGCGTGGGCAATCGCCAGCAGCGTGTCTTGCGTCATAAGCTGCGTTTCCCGGAGAGTATGGGCGTTGAGCATCAGCAGGTGACCATGGCGCGATGCCCAGTGGGCGTTAATTTGCAGCTCCAGCATACACACCAGGTTGCGGCTCACGGTCTGGATGGCCTCAAAAATACCCTTGTGAATATGCGTTTCTTTGCTCGCAGGCGTAATCAGACCGCGCATTTTCACGACGTCGTTGAGGACTTTTTGCAGATGTTTTTCCAGACGCGGTCGCTCGATAAGATTCGGTGACAGTCCCGCCTGATAGATACGGTTAAACTGGGTCACAAACGAAGCCATCTGGATTCGCCAGTGGATAAAAGCGCGCTGCGGCCAGATACCGGTGAAGAGCATCGCCAATAGGCAGCCAAAGATAACGTCGCCGCTTCGCCACAGCGCGGTGGTCATATCGCCCGCCGGTGCGCCAACTACCACACCGAGAGTAATGCCGATAAGCAGCGCCTGGTATGGTTTTTTGCCCAGCGCGAGCCAACCGCACAGGAACATCGCCGCAGCGCACCAGATAAGCATCAGCGGCAAAGAGAAGAGTTCAAGCTTCAGGGCTATCAGCCCGAGAGCCGAGCCGAACACCGTCCCACCAATGCGTTGAAACGCACGCGGCACCACGTTACCCCAAAAAGAGATGGGCCCCATCACCACCACCAGCGTGATCAGCGGCCAGGAGCCGTCAGGGATATCCAGCAAGCGGACCAGCAAAAAGGTCAGTACAAAGGCCAGAGCGATACGCGCCCCGTGCACGGTGCGGTAATTACGATATAAACGAATTTCAAAAGGGCTGAGTGACTTATCCGGACGCACACCCACTCTCCGACAAGACTAAAGCGCGAATTGTACCTGCTCCTGCATGAAGAAAGTAGCCCGGCCGATCAAGGCGACGCCGGGATTTTGCACCGAGCCGCCCCGGAGTCGGCGCTAAAGCACCTCCTCCGGGCTACACATGAAACAAGTAGCCCGGACGAGCAACGCTTGGTTAGGCTTTGTGATGTAAATAATCACTCATGCGCGAGAACAACCCGCCTTTGCCAACGCTTTCCAGCGTTACCAGCGGCCACTGTGCGACAACCTTATCGCGATCGAGCAGCTGTATCTCGCCTACACGCTGGTGCGCGGCGATCGGTGCATCGAGTTCTTTGGTATCCAGCACGTATTTGGCTTTGATATTCGGCACTTCGGCTTTTGGTAACGCCAGCCAGAAATCCTGATCCGTGCCCAGGTTAATGTTCTCTTTATCGCCGTACCAGATACGCTCGGTGCCCACTTTCTTACCGTTTTGCAAAATCTGTACGGTATCAAAATTCTGCTGACCCCAGTGCAGCAGCGTGCGCGCCTGGTCTTCGCGCCCTTTCGCGCTGTCGGCGCCCATCACCACGGCAATCAGACGACGCTGGCCGTCAACCGCGGAAGCAATCAGGTTAAAGCCCGCACCGGAAGTATGACCGGTTTTCAAGCCATCGATGTTCATCGATTTTTCCCACAGCAGGCCGTTACGGTTCTGCTGGGTAATACCGTTCCACGTCAGGCTCTTTTCACTGTACATATGATAGAAATCTGGCTCGCCGTGAATAATCGCGCGGGAGAGCACTGCCAGGTCATAGGCGGAGCTGTGCTGCCCCGGCGCATCCAGGCCATGTACGGTTTCAAAGTGGGTATCGCGCAGATTCAGCTTCTGCACGTAGTCGTTCATCATTTTGACGAACTGCGGCTGTCCGCCCGCGACATAATCAGCAAGCGCCACGCAGGCATCGTTACCGGAGTCGACGATCAGCCCTCGGCTGAGATCGCGAACGCTCAGACGGTCGCCCTGCTTAAGAAACATCAGTGAAGAGCCGTTAAACACCGGGTTACCCGCCGCCCAGGCATCGCGGCCCACGGTCACCATATCATCGGCCGTAATACGATGGCTGTCGATGGCACGGTCCACTACATAGCCGGTCATCAGCTTGGTCAGGCTCGCGGGGTTACGCTGCTGGTGCTCATTACCGGCCGTCAGAACTTGCCCAGTGGTGTAATCCATCAGGACCCAGGCTCCAGCTTTAATCGGCGGAGGGGTGACGGAAGGTATCGCGGATTCGCCAGCAAAGGCACAGGAAACGCTCGAAGCGAGCAAAGAAACGGCAATAAGAAAACGGGCTTTCAACGGTAAATCCTCAACATTCACAAATTCGTCGTCCTTTTTACGGAAGTTCGTGCTTTGTGACAGGCTTAAATTGCAAGAAAATATGACATTCCTCGTCTCGGGCGTGAAAAAATACCCTGCGCGCCCGCTTCCAGATTCGGTTAACGCCCTTCTGATGCACCGCTAAATCGTTTACCATGAGCAACAAAGCCATAGACGGACACTGTTAACGCCATGCAAGAAACTTCAAGCGCGCCGGGATTCCTGTTTCACGACTACGAGACCTTCGGAACCAGCCCTTCCCTCGACCGCCCTGCGCAATTCGCCGCCATTCGTACCGATAAAGATTTTACGATAATCGGTGAGCCTGAGGTTTTTTACTGTAAGCCAGCTGAGGATTATCTGCCGCAGCCCGAAGCGGTGTTAATAACCGGTATCACACCGCAGGAAGCGCGCGCGAAAGGCGATAACGAAGCCGCATTTGCTAAGCGTATCCACGATATTTTCACCGTCCCGGATACCTGCGTAGTGGGCTATAACAACGTTCGTTTCGACGATGAAGTGACGCGCAATATCTTCTATCGCAACTTCTATGACCCGTATGCCTGGAGCTGGCAAAACCACAACTCACGTTGGGATCTGCTCGACGTAATGCGCGCCTGTTACGCTCTGCGCCCAGAAGGAATCAACTGGCCAGAAAACGACGACGGCCTGCCAAGCTTCCGCCTCGAGCATTTAACCAAAGCCAACGGCATTGAACACAGCAACGCCCACGATGCGATGGCCGACGTTTATGCCACCATCGCCATGGCGAAACTGGTGAAAACGCAGCAGCCTAAGCTATTTGATTATCTCTATGCCTATCGCGGTAAAAACAAGCTGATGACGCTGATCGATGTGCCGCAGATGAAGCCGCTGGTGCACGTCTCCGGGATGTTCGGCGCGTGGCGCGGTAACACCAGTTGGGTCGCACCGCTGGCATGGCATCCGGATAACCGCAACGCGGTTATCATGGTGGATCTTGCTGGTGATATCAGCCCACTGCTGGAGCTTGATGTTGATTCCTTGCGCGAGCGTCTCTATACGGCAAAAGCTGATCTTGGCGATAATGCTCCGGTTCCGATTAAGCTGGTTCATCTGAATAAGTGCCCGGTGCTGGCCCAGGCCAACACCCTGCGCCCGGAAGATGCCGACCGCCTGGGAATCAACCGTCAACACTGTCTGGATAATCTGAAAACGCTGCGTGAAAATCCGCAGGTACGCGAGAAAGCCGTGGCGATTTTTGCCGAAGCCGAGCCGTTTGTACCGTCGGAGAACGTCGATGCCCAGCTCTATAACGGCTTCTTTAGCGATGCCGACAGGGCAGCGATGAAAATCGTGCTGGAGACCGAGCCACGCAACCTTCCCGCGCTGGATATTACCTTCGCGGATAAACGTATTGAGAAATTGCTGTTTAACTATCGGGCGCGAAATTTCCCCGGTACGCTCGATGAACACGAGCAGCAGCGCTGGTTAGAGCACCGTCGGCAGATCTTTACTCCGGAGTTTTTACAGGCTTACGCGCAGGAGCTCGAAATGCTCTATGGGCAATATGAAGGGAATGCGGAAAAGCTGTCACTGCTGAAGGCGCTGTATCAGTACGCGCAGGAGATTGTTTAACCCTTGTAGCCCGGCCGAGCGAAGCGACGCCGGGATTGCTCGCAACCAGAACCCGACGTCGCTTTGCCCCGTAGGGCAACATATTTACTTCTGTACGGTGATAGTCCAGGCCGCATCGCCGGACTGCTGGTAATCCGTCACCGTATAACCCTCTTCTGCCGCCCACTGTGGAATCGCTTCCGTCGCCTGGGTACAGTCAAACTCAATCACCAGTTGGTCGCCGTTGGCGAGTTCAGCCATCGCCGCTTTCGCTTCAATTAATGGGAACGGGCACACCTGGGTGACCACATCCAGTTTCTTCACAACCATGTTTAGCTCCTTATGCCGTCGCGGATTTCAGTTTGGCTTTCCGCTGCGGGCGAACATATAACACCCAGGACGCACACCACACGCCAAGGATCATAAATACCAGGCCAATCCAGCCCTGCCAGGTCATCATCGCGGTCATGACCAGGCCATTACCGATAGAACACCCACCGGCAATGCTGGCGCCAAAGCCCATCAACACACCACCACCGGCGCTGCGCAGCGTCGTGCTCGCATCGGCGGCACGCACGCGGAATTCACGGCTGGCTTTGGCAGCAATAAAGGAACCGATGAAAATGCCCAGCACCAGGAACACGCCCCAGTTAAGGTATTTGCTGTCACCGCCCACCAGGAACTGCAAAATATTGGCGGTAGGCGATGTGATACCCAGACCGAACATACGGCCCGTCGCTTCACTCATCGGCCACGCCAGCAGCGCAATCAGACCAATCAACACCGCGGTGAAAAACGGATGCCAGCGTTTTTCAAACAGCAGATGCGACAGACCGGTACGGCGTGGCGGCAACGAAGCCACTTTCAGCTTTGGTTTACGCAGCTCTTTGCGTACAAACCAGAGCGTGACCACCACCAGCAGCGCAATAATCGGCCAGACGGAGATATTGAGGGTTTCCGCGATGCCGTTGTGCGCGGTGGTATGTTCACCAAGAAACTTATTCAGACCCGCAGCGTGAGGCGAGCGCATCACAGCACTCATCACCATGTAGGTTATCAGCGCAATCCAGCTACCGATAAGCCCTTCCCCGGCGCGATACCAAGTCCCGGTGGCACATCCACCTGCATAGACAATACCGATACCAAAGACGAAGCCGCCGACGACGGTGCCCAACCACGGAAACGCACCTGCGTCATACTGCACCAGACCGGTCTGAATCAGCGCAAAAACGCCCACGCTTTGAATACAGATGGCGATTAATAACGCGTAAAACATGCGGTTATTTTTAGTGATATACATATCGCGGAAACCGCCGGTCAGGCAGAAGCGACCGCGCTGCATAACGAATCCCAATAAGGCGCCGCAGAGTATTCCGCTTATTATCATGTGCAACATAAGAATTAATTAACCCAATATTATCAGTCGTAAAATTATTCCCGACCGTGTCTTTGGTCTCCAATAACCAAAAACTCTATGTTATTCCTGATGGTTATTAATTCTCTGTTATTCAGACGAAAAAAAACCGGAGGCACATGGCCTCCGGTTTCGCTTTTCAGCACTCGCAAATTATGCGACGTCTTCGTACTGTGGTACCGGGTTGCGGAAACGCTTGGTCACGCATGCCAGGTACAGCAGGCCGATAGAACCCCAGATCAGACCCAGAATCATTGAGCTCTGTTCCAGGTTAATCCACAGTGCGCCAACGGTTAGCGCGCCACACACTGGCAGCACCAGGTACTGGAAGTGGTCTTTCAACGTCTTGTTACGCTTCTCACGGATCCAGAACTGAGAGATCACGGAGAGGTTAACGAAGGTGAATGCCACCAGCGCACCGAAGTTGATCAGCGCCGTTGCGGTTACCAGGTCGAATTTAATCGCCAGCAGCGCAATCGCGCCAACCAGCAGCACGTTGAACGCCGGGGTACGCCATTTCGGATGCACGTAACCGAAGAAGCTGTTCGGGAACACGCCGTCACGGCCCATAACGTACATCAGACGCGATACGCCCGCATGTGCCGCCATACCTGATGCCAGTACGGTGACGCTGGAGAAGATCAGTACGCCCCACTGGAAGGTTTTGCCCGCTACGTACAGCATGATTTCTGGCTGAGACGCATCCGGATCTTTAAAGCGAGAGATGTCCGGGAAGTACAGCTGCAGGAAGTAAGATGCACCGATAAAGATCATCCCGCCAATCAGCGCGGTCAGGAAAATCGCTTTCGGGATCACACGTTCTGCATCTTTAGTCTCTTCAGACAGAGAAGAGATACCGTCGAAGCCCAGGAACGAGAAGCACAGAATGGTCGCACCGGTAATCATCGGCACAACGTGCGCGCCTTCAGACCAGAACGGACGGGTGCTGGTCAGCGTACCTGCGCCTTCACCGTGCATCACACCGTAAATGATAAGGCCGACGATAACCGCCACGATACCCATCTGCAGAACCACAATCAGCGTGTTGAAGTTCGCCACGGCTTTGATGCTGCGCAGGTTAGAGATGGTCATAAAGGCCACCAGCGCGACAACAAAGATCCACGATGGTACAGAAGGCATCAGCGCTTCAAAGTAAATTTTAGCCAGCAGAATGTTGATCATCGGCATGAACAGATAGTCCAGCAGTGATGACCAGCCCACCATAAAGCCAACGACCGGGCTAATGGATTTCTGAGCATAGGTGTACGCAGAGCCAGCGGACGGGAACCGGCGAACCAGCTTACCGTAGCTTAGCGCTGTAAAGAGAATAGCGATCAGCGCAAAGGCATACGCCGTTGCAACGTGACCGTCTGTAAGGCCAGATACGATACCGAACGTATCGAACAGCGTCATTGGCTGCATATAGGCCAGGCCCATCATGACAACCGGAATCAGCGTAAGCGTTTTACGCAATTCCACGCGAGAGGTGTTTGGAGTAACGTTATTTGACACGGTGAGCCCCCTGTTCGGCGACTGCCGGTGCAAAAAAGAAAAATTGCCCCATTTTTTTTCTGTTTCCTCAGCGACAACAACTGTCGTTTTTTAAGTAAATATCTATCCGGTACGAAGCCCGGCCTCTTTTATTGGATGGTTGTTTTGATGTAAAAAAATAACCGACGTGGCAATCACGTCGGTTAGTCTCATTTTTTACATTCGACATATTTTGCACCAAACGAATGCAAAAACACAAGCCGATGAGAGAAGGAATAATGCGAGTTCTCATCCAACTGGCTGATTAACAAGCAATCTATAAAGCACGCCTCAGATTTATAGCACGATTTGCTAAAACAGCTGAGCCAACAACAATCAATAACCCTACAAATTTTGTATCTATATATATGTTACATAAATGAGTGGCTATTACAAACTGCTACTCCAGAGGCATCCGCAGGGGGTCTGGGAATTGATATTCAAAGCCTAATTCACGACAGATTCGACTGCCGTCGATGATTTTCCCCTGCCCTTTACCGCTGTCACTAAAAACGGGCACCGGCAGCCCCAGCTCACGGGCCATCTGCGGATAAAACACACCGCGGGCTGGATGCCCTGGCGCACAAATATTATAAATGTGACCGCCTTTCGGTGCCTGCAGCAATAGCGTAATAGCTGCAATCACATCGTCCAGATGCACCAGATTTACGCCCTGCTGGCCGTCAGAAGCCGATTTTCCAGCAAAGAAACGGCCGGGATGACGTTCCGGCCCCACCAGCCCTGCGAGACGCAGAATATCGACCGACGTTCCCGGTAGCTGATGCAGCCAATCCTCAAGCTCTTTTAGTACTCGTCCGCTCGCCGTCACAGGATTGCGCGGAGAGATTTCTTTTACCGTCCCCTCTTCATTACCGTACACCGACGTCGAACTGGTAAAGAGGATGCGCGGAATATGATGCGCCAGCGCCGAGTCCACAATCTCCTGCACCGCCTGATGGTAAAAATCTTCACCCGGGCCACTACGACGCGCCGGTAATGTAATCACTAATGCGTCGACGTTCATTAAAGCATCGAGGTCATCGGCCTCGCACACCAGCTGTGGATCGAGCCGCAACGGATAGCTATCAATCCCGCACATCCGTGCTGCTTCCACGCCGTCCTCAGTCGTTTTACTGCCGGTCACCTGCCAGCCACGCGCCATCAACGACAGCGCCAGCGGCATACCCAGCCACCCTAAACCGACGATTGCCACTTTCTTCATTGCGCTATCTCCTGGTTCTTGCCGAACTACCTTAATAAGGCTACGCCACCACGATAAAACTGACAATTTATAGTCGCTACATGAATTGATTTAATGAATGTAAAAAGCGCTTGCGTTCAATGACAAAAGTGGTTTAGGTTAAAAGACATCAAGTGAATAGTCATTCAACGAGAAATTTATGAGCCGCGTTCAATTTAAACACCACCATCATCACCATCACCCTGACTAGTCTTTCAGGCGATGTGTGCTGGGAGACATTCAGATCTTCCAGTGGTGCATGAACGCAAGAGAGCCCCCGGAAGATATCTTCCGGGGGCTTTTTTTTGAACAAAATTCAGCAGGGTAATGAGGAATACAGAATGTTAGATAACAGCCGTTTACGCATAGCTATGCAGAAATCAGGTCGCCTGAGCGATGATTCACGCGAATTACTGGCCCGTTGTGGCATCAAAATCAATCTCCACACCCAGCGCCTGATTGCGATGGCGGAGAACATGCCTATCGACATCCTGCGCGTTCGCGATGACGATATCCCTGGCCTGATTATGGACGGCGTCGTTGATCTCGGCATCATTGGCGAGAACGTGCTGGAAGAAGAGCTGCTGAGCCGCCGCGCCCAGGGCGAAGACCCGCGCTACTTTACCCTGCGTCGCCTGGACTTCGGCGGCTGCCGCCTGTCGCTGGCTACCCCAGCGGATGAAGCGTGGAACGGCCCTGCCGCGCTCGACGGCAAACGCATCGCCACCTCTTACCCACACCTGCTGAAGCGTTACCTCGATCAGAAAGGCATCAGCTTTAAATCCTGTCTGCTGAACGGTTCCGTCGAAGTTGCCCCACGCGCTGGCCTTGCCGACGCCATTTGCGACCTGGTATCGACTGGCGCAACGCTTGAGGCCAACGGCCTGCGCGAAGTCGAAGTGATGTTCCGCTCTAAAGCCTGCCTTATCCAGCGCGACGGCGAGATGAGCGAAGCCAAACAGCAGCTGATCGACCGTCTCTTAACCCGTATTCAGGGCGTGATTCAGGCTCGCGAATCGAAGTACATCATGATGCACGCGCCAACCGAGCGTCTGGATGAAGTTATCGCCCTGCTGCCTGGCGCTGAACGCCCAACCATTCTGCCGCTGGCGGGCGATAAGCAGCGCGTGGCGATGCACATGGTGAGCAGCGAAACTCTGTTCTGGGAAACCATGGAAAAACTGAAGGCCCTGGGTGCCAGCTCTATTCTGGTGCTGCCAATTGAGAAGATGATGGAGTAATAACCATGAGCTTCAATACCCTGATTGACTGGAATAGCTGTAGCCCCGAACAACAGCAAGCGCTGCTGATGCGCCCGGCCATTTCCGCCTCCGACAGCATTACCCGTACGGTGGCCGAGATTCTGGATAACGTCAAAGCCAACGGTGACAGCGCGCTGCGTGAATACAGCGCGAAGTTTGATAAAACCGAAGTCGGCGCGCTGAAAGTTACCGCAGACGAAATTCAGCAGGCCAGCAATCGTCTGAGCGATGAACTTAAGCAGGCGATGCAGGCGGCAGTGCGTAATATCGATACCTTCCACACTGCGCAGATTCTGCCGCCGGTGGATATTGAAACTCAGCCGGGCGTGCGCTGCCAGCAGGTAACCCGCCCTATCGCCTCAGTTGGCCTTTATATTCCAGGCGGTTCCGCCCCGCTGTTCTCTACCGTATTAATGCTGGCGACCCCGGCGCGTATCGCCGGCTGCAAAAAAGTGGTGCTTTGTTCACCACCGCCGATTGCCGATGAGATCCTGTATGCCGCGCAGCTTTGCGGCGTAGAGAACGTCTATAAAGTCGGCGGCGCGCAGGCGATTGCCGCGCTGGCGCTGGGCACCGAATCGATTCCGAAGGTCGATAAAATCTTCGGGCCAGGTAATGCCTATGTCACCGAAGCGAAGCGCCAGGTCAGCCAGCGCCTCGACGGTGCGGCGATTGATATGCCTGCCGGCCCTTCTGAAGTGCTGGTGATCGCCGACAGCGGTGCCACGCCAGATTTTATCGCCTCTGACCTGCTTTCTCAGGCGGAACACGGCCCGGACTCACAGGTTATCCTGCTGACGCCAGATGCGAAGATTGCCGAAGGCGTCGCCGAAGCCGTTGAACGCCAGCTTGCCGAACTCTCCCGCGCAGATACCGCGCGACAGGCGCTCTCCGCCAGCCGCCTTATCGTGGCAAAAGATCTAGCGCAGTGCGTAGCAATTTCCAACGCCTATGGTCCGGAACACTTAATCATCCAGACCCGCAACGCCCGTGACCTGGTTGACGATATCACCAGCGCCGGTTCCGTGTTCCTCGGTGACTGGTCGCCGGAGTCCGCGGGCGATTACGCTTCCGGTACTAACCACGTGCTGCCGACCTATGGCTACACGTCAACCTGTTCAAGCCTGGGGCTGGCCGATTTCCAGAAACGGATGACCGTTCAGGAACTGTCCCGCGATGGCTTTAGTGCTATCGCCGCCACGATTGAAACGCTGGCCGCCGCCGAGCTGCTGACCGCCCACAAAAATGCCGTCACCCTGCGCGTTAACGCCCTGAAGGAGCAAGCATGAGCATTGAACAGTTAGCCCGCGACAACGTTCGCGCTTTAACCCCGTACCAGTCTGCCCGCCGTCTTGGCGGCAAAGGTGACGTCTGGCTGAATGCCAATGAATACCCGACGGCGGTGCCATTCGAGCTGAGCCAGCAAACGCTGAACCGCTACCCGGAGTGTCAGCCAAAAGCGGTGATTGAAAACTATGCCACCTATGCGGGCGTGAAGCCCACGCAGGTGCTGGTTAGCCGCGGCGCGGATGAAGGTATTGAACTGCTGGTACGCGCCTTCTGTGAGCCGGGCCGCGATGCGGTACTGTTCTGCCCTCCAACCTACGGTATGTACAGCGTTAGCGCCGAAACCATCGGCGTAGAGTGCCGCACCGTGCCGGCCAAAGCCGACTGGCAGCTCGACCTGCCGGCCATCGCCGATAGCCTTAGCAACGTGAAAGTGGTCTACGTCTGTAGCCCGAACAACCCAACCGGGCAGGTTATTAACCCGCAGGATTTCCGTACCCTGCTGGAGATGACCCGCGATAAAGCGCTGGTGGTTGCCGATGAAGCCTATATTGAATTCTGCCCGCAGGCGACGCTGGCAGGCTGGCTGGCTGAATACCCGCACCTGGTCATTCTGCGCACCCTCTCCAAAGCCTTTGCCCTGGCAGGTCTGCGCTGCGGCTTCACGCTCGCCAATGAGGAAGTTATTGCCTTATTAATGAAAGTGATCGCGCCTTATCCGCTTTCGACCCCGGTTGCTGATATCGCGGCCCAAGCGCTTAGCGCGCAGGGGATTGCCGCGATGCGCGAGCGCGTGGCGCAGATTTTAAGCGAGCGCGAGTATCTGGTAGAGGCCCTGCGCACCATTGAGTGCGTTGAACAGGTTTTTGATTCTGAGACCAACTACGTACTGGCCCGAATCAAAGCCTCAAGTATCGTATTTAAATCTTTGTGGGATCAGGGCATTATCTTACGAGACCAGAATAAACAACCTTCATTAAGCGGCTGTTTGCGCATCACTATCGGCACTCGTGCTGAAAGCCAGCGCGTGATTGACGCTTTGAAAGCGGAGACCGTATGACCCAGAAGTTTCTCTTTATCGATCGCGATGGCACCCTGATTTCCGAACCACCAAGCGACTATCAGGTAGACCGTTTTGACAAACTGGCCTTCGAACCCGACGCTATTCCGGTGCTGCTTCAACTGCAAAAAGCCGGTTATAAGCTGGTGATGATCACTAACCAGGACGGACTGGGCACCGACAGCTTCCCACAGGCGGACTTCGACGGCCCGCACAACCTGATGATGCAGATCTTCACCTCTCAGGGCGTGATCTTTGACGATGTGCTGATCTGTCCGCACCTGCCAGCCGATAACTGCGAGTGCCGCAAGCCAAAAACGCAGCTGGTGACCGCATGGCTGGCGAATGAAGTAATGGACACGGCCAACAGCTACGTGATTGGCGACCGCACCACCGACGTTGAGCTGGCGGTCAACATGGGCATTACCGGCCTGCGCTATAACCGCGACACGCTGAACTGGGCGATGATTGGCGAACGGCTGACCCGCCGCGACCGCTACGCGCACATCGAGCGCAACACCCGCGAAACGCAGATTGACGTGGAAGTGTGGCTGGATCGCGAAGGCGGCAGCAAAATCAATACCGGCGTCGGCTTCTTTGACCACATGCTGGATCAGATTGCCACCCACGGCGGATTCCGCATGAACATCACCGTGAAGGGCGACCTGTATATCGACGATCACCACACGGTGGAAGATACCGGCCTGGCGCTCGGCGAGGCGCTGAAGGTGGCGCTCGGCGACAAACGCGGTATCAACCGCTTTGGTTTTGTACTGCCAATGGACGAATGTCTGGCGCGCTGCGCGCTGGATATCTCCGGCCGCCCGCACCTGGAATATAAAGCCGAGTTCACCTACCAGCGCGTAGGCGATCTCAGCACCGAGATGATCGAGCACTTCTTCCGCTCGCTTTCCTACGCCATGGGCATCACCTTGCACCTGAAAACCAAGGGCAAAAACGATCATCACCGCGTAGAAAGTCTGTTCAAAGTCTTCGGCCGTACTCTGCGCCAGGCGATTCGCGTAGACGGCAACACCCTTCCTTCTTCGAAAGGAGTGCTGTGATGAATGTGGTCGTCCTTGATACCGGCTGCGCGAACCTTAACTCGGTGAAATCAGCGATTGCTCGCCACGGCTACGAGCCGGTGGTGAGCCGCGACCCGGAGGTGGTGCTGCGCGCCGATAAGCTCTTTCTACCGGGCGTAGGCACGGCGCAAGCCGCCATGGACCAGATTCGCGAGCGCGAGTTGGTCGATTTAATCAAAGCCTGTACTCAGCCGGTGCTGGGAATCTGCCTCGGTATGCAGCTGCTCGGCCGCCGTAGCGAAGAGACAAACGGCGTAGACCTACTCGGCATCATTGAACAAGATGTGCCGAAGATGACCGATTTTGGCCTGCCGCTGCCGCACATGGGCTGGAACCGCGTCTACCCGAAAGCAGGCGACCGTCTGTTCCGCGGCATTGAAGACGGCGCCTACTTCTACTTCGTCCACAGCTACGCCATGCCGGTCAACGAGTACACCATCGCCCAGTGCAACTATGGCGAGCCGTTCACCGCCGCCGTGCAGAAAGATAACTTTTACGGCGTGCAGTTCCACCCAGAACGGTCGGGTGCCGCAGGCGCACAGCTGCTGAAAAACTTCCTGGAGATGTGATGATCATTCCTGCTTTAGATTTGATTAACGGCACCGTGGTGCGTCTCCATCAGGGAGATTACGGGCAACAGCGTGACTACGGCAATGACCCGATGCCGCGTTTGCAAGATTACGCGGCTCAGGGCGCAGAAGTGCTGCACCTGGTCGACTTAACCGGCGCGAAAGACCCGGCACAGCGGCAGATCCCACTGCTGAAAACGCTGGTTGCCGGTGTAAAGGTGCCGGTTCAGGTTGGCGGTGGCGTGCGTACTGAAGAAGATGTAGCCGCCCTGCTCGACGCAGGCGTAGCTCGCGTAGTCGTGGGCTCAACGGCGGTAAAATCACCGGAAGTGGTCAAAGGCTGGTTCAAACGTTTTGGCGCCGAGCATTTAGTGCTGGCGCTTGACGTGCGCATTGATGAGAACGGCACCAAGCAGGTGGCGGTCAGCGGCTGGCAGGAAAACTCCGGCGTCACGCTGGAAGAGCTGGTCGAAACCTATCTGCCGGTTGGCCTGCAGCACGTGCTGTGCACCGATATCTCCCGCGACGGCACGCTGGCGGGCTCTAACGTTTCGCTGTATGAAGAAGTCTGCGCTCGCTATCCGCAGGTGGCATTCCAGTCTTCCGGCGGTATTGGCGACCTTAACGATATTGCCGCGCTGCGCGGTACCGGCGTGCGAGGCGTGATTGTCGGGCGTGCGCTGCTGGAAGGTAAATTTAACGTAACGGAGGCCATCCAATGCTGGCAAAACGGATAATCCCTTGTCTCGATGTGCGTAATGGTCAGGTCGTTAAAGGCGTGCAGTTCCGCAACCACGAAATCATCGGCGATATTGTTCCGCTGGCAAAACGCTACGCTGACGAAGGCGCGGACGAGCTGGTGTTCTACGATATTACCGCTTCCAGCGATGGCCGCGTGGTCGACAAAAGCTGGGTCTCCCGCGTTGCCGAAGTCATTGATATCCCGTTCTGCGTTGCCGGTGGCATCAAGTCCATCGATGATGCCGCGCGTATCCTCTCCTTCGGCGCGGACAAAATTTCTATCAACTCCCCGGCGCTCGCCGACCCGGAACTGATTACCCGCCTGGCGGATCGCTTCGGCGTGCAGTGCATCGTGGTAGGTATTGATACCTGGTTTGATGCCGACACCGGCAAGTATCATGTCAATCAGTATACCGGCGATGAAAGCCGTACCCGCGTGACCCAGTGGGAAACGCTGGACTGGGTACAGGAAGTTCAAAAGCGCGGCGCAGGCGAAATCGTCCTCAACATGATGAACCAGGACGGCGTGCGTAACGGCTACGACCTGGAACAGCTGAAAAAAGTACGCGAAGTCTGCCACGTGCCGCTGATCGCCTCCGGCGGTGCTGGCACCATGGAGCACTTCCTGGAAGCATTCCGCGACGCCAACGTCGACGGTGCGCTGGCCGCGTCGGTGTTCCACAAACAGATTATTAATATTGGTGAACTAAAAGCGTACCTGGCAGCACAGGGCGTGGAGATACGGGTATGTTAACTGAACAACTGGACTGGGAAAAAACCGACGGACTGATGCCCGCCGTTATCCAACACGCGGTATCCGGCGAAGTGTTAATGCTGGGCTACATGAACCAGGAAGCGCTGGCAAAAACGCAAGAAACGGGCAAAGTCACCTTTTTCTCGCGCACCAAGCAACGCCTGTGGACCAAAGGTGAAACCTCCGGCAACTATTTGAACGTGGTCAGCATCGCGCCAGACTGCGATAACGATACGCTGCTGATTCTGGTGAACCCTATCGGCCCTACCTGCCACAAAGGCACGTCGAGCTGCTTTGGCGAGACCAGCCACAAATGGCTGTTCCTGTATCAACTTGAACAGCTGCTGGCCGAGCGTAAGACCGCCGATCCGGCTAGCTCCTACACGGCGAAGCTGTATGCCAGCGGCACCAAGCGCATTGCGCAGAAAGTGGGCGAAGAAGGCGTGGAAACCGCGCTGGCGGCTACCGTGCACGATAAGTTTGAGTTGAAGAATGAAGCTTCAGATTTGATGTATCACCTGCTGGTGCTGCTGCAGGATCAGGAGTTGGATTTGACGACCGTTATCGATAATTTGCGGGAACGGCATCAGTAGTTTCATAATATTAACCCGACATTTTTTGCCGGGTTTTTTATTGATGCTTTGGTAATTCACCAAATAGAATCATCGACTTCATTTTGGGTACAAAACTTTGCGCCGCAACCATTCACATGGTAATTTTCGATTACGTTC
>NZ_JMPL01000053.1 GCF_000735365.1 Kluyvera ascorbata ATCC 33433
CATCTCGTACATATTGCCTTTGCCGAACGAAGCGTAGTACTTCATATCCGGAATGACGTGGTTGTCGATAAGCGTTTTATACAGCTGGAAAAACTCGACCCATTGCGCGTCGCTGTAGGTGAATTTTTTGCTCTGCTCATCAATGGCCGGGATATTGTACTTCTGCACCATATAGGAGTTGAGCAGCGCCAGCACGCCGAGGCTTTCCGGAGCCACCGGGTAATACGGCTTACCAAGCTTGCTCTCAAAGGTTTTCCCGGCGCTTATCAGCTCATCCCAGTTTTTCGGGTAGCTGATACCGGCCTTTTTCCAGGTTTGATCGTTGTAGTAGAAGATACGCGCGGTCATGGCGACCGGGATCCCGTTCAGCTTGCCTTTAACCGTGACCGGCTGGAGATCTTTGGCGGTAAACTGGTCGAGACCAATCTCCGCTTTGACCTTGTTGAGATCGTAAAAGCCGTTACCGTCTTTAGAAAACAGCGCCAGCCAGTTCCAGTTGGTCTGCATCACGTCCGGCTCGGTACCGCCCGCTAACTGCGTGGTCAGGCGCGAAGTGTGCCCGTCCCAGCCGGTGTATTCGGCTTTGACGTTGATATCCGGATACTGCTGATGAAAAGCTTCCAGCGCCTTCAGCGTCACCTGATGGCGGCCGTTGCCGCCCCACCAGGACATGCGTAGATCGACGGGTTCTGCTGCCAGCGCGGACGCAGTACAGGCACAGAGGACGAGCGGTAGGGCAAGACGGAAAGATTTTTTATGCATTTTTATTATTCCCAGAGGCAAATTGATGGGGTAGGCCGGATAAGGCGTTTACGCCGCCATCCGGCACCTGAGCCGAACTGCCCGATGGCTCTACGCTTATCGGGCCTACAGTTAATATGCAGCCACCTCACGGGCCATTTCTCGCGTGTATTGACGGCTGGCGTTGACCAACATCTGCGTGTACGGCGTTTGCGCTTCACCGTTGACCAAGGCATCAACGGTGAGCGTTTCGAGAATCTTGCCGTACTGCATCACCGCCACCTTCTGGCAGAGATGGGCGATCACGCCCAGATCGTGCGTCACCATCAGGTACGTGAGATTCGATTCTTTTTGCAGCTCCGCCAGCAGGTTGAGGATTTCCGCCTGCACCGACACGTCCAGCGCCGAGGTTGGCTCATCCAGCAACAGCACCTGCGGCTCGAGGATCAGCGCCCGGGCAATCGCCACGCGCTGGCGCTGGCCGCCGGAGAGCTGGTGCGGATAACGGTCGCGGAAAGCGCGGTTCAGCCCCACGCGGTCTAGCAGCGTATTGATGCGCCGGTCGCGCTCGCCGATGCCGTGAATTTGCAGCGGCTCCTCCAGAATGTCGCCAATGGTATGACGTGGATGCAGCGACCCGTAGGGGTCCTGAAACACCATCTGCACCTGACGGCAGCGCTCGCGGCTAATCTTATGCGAGAGCCGCTGGCCGCTAATCGCCAGCTCGCCCTGCCAGTGATTAAACAGCCCGGCGAGACACTTCAGCACCGTGGTTTTCCCGGAGCCAGACTCCCCCACCAGGCCATAAATCTCGCCCGGCTTAACGTGGAAATTGACATCAAACAGCACCTGGTTGCGCTTTTCACCCTCACCAAACACCAGGCTTAAGTTGTTCACTTCAATCATTGTGCGCTCCTTAATCGGTCAGCCAGCTGGTCTGACGCTGTAGCACCGGGAGAACCGGGCGGCGATGGTGCATATCCGGCAAGGCGCTAATCAGCCCCTGCGTGTACGGATGGGTGGCGTTATCAAGATCGCAGGCGGCAATCGACTCCACCACGCGCCCGGCGTACATCACCAGCACGCGGTCACAGAAGCTGCGCACCAGGTTGATATCGTGGCTTATAAAAATCAGCCCGAGCCCGCGGGATTTCACCAGATCATCCAGCAACCCCAGGACCTGCAAACGTACCGACACGTCGAGCGCCGAGGTCGGCTCATCGGCAATCACCAGCTCCGGGTCGGTAATCAGCATCATCGCAATCATGATGCGCTGCCCCTGCCCACCGGAAATCTCGTGCGGATAAAGGTTGTAGACGCGTTCCGGTTGGCGAATACGCACCACGTCGAGCATCTCCATCGCCTTAGCTTTCGCTTCGGTTTTATAGCCCGGATGGTGAGTCAGCCAGGCTTCGGCAATCTGGTCGCCGACGCGCACTACCGGGTTCAGCGAATATTTCGGGTCCTGCATAATCATCGAAATACGCTTGCCGCGAATGGCACGCATCTGCGCCTCGCTGGCGTTCAACAGGTCGGTATCACCGAACTGCATCCGGCTGGCGTCAATGCGCGCTTTTTTCGGGTGCAGGTGCAGCAGCGCACGGCCCACGGTGGATTTACCGGAACCGGATTCACCCACTATCGCCAGCTTCTCCTGCCCGAGCTGGAAGGAGACGCCGCGCACCGCATGGGTTACCGCGCTGCCGTTGACGAAATCCACGCTTAAATCGCGTACGTCGAGTAGCGGTGCAGCGCTATTCGCTGCGAGGATCGAGGATGTCACGTAGGCCATCTCCTAAGAAGTTGAACGCTAAGCTGTTGATCAAAATCGCCAGCCCCGGGATCGTTACTACCCACCAGCACTCCATCATGTAGGTACGGCCGCTGGAGATCATTGCCCCCCACTCTGGATCCGGTGGCTGCGCGCCGAGGCCAAGGAAGCCCAGGCCGGCGGCGGTCAGGATGATCCCCGCCATGTTCATGGTGATACGAATAATCACCGACGGCAGGCACAGCGGCACAATGTGGCGCCACAGCACGCGGGCCGGAGAGGCACCCTGCAAACGGACAGCAGAAATAAAGTCCGCCTGACGCAGCGACAGCGTTTCCGCGCGCGCCAGACGCGCAATCGGTGGCCAGGCGGTGAGCGTGATGGCAATGACCACGTGCTCAAGCCCCGGGCCTAAGGCGGCGACGAACGCCAGCGCCAGCACTAGGCTTGGGAAGGAAATAAAGATATCGGTCACGCGCATCAGCACCATATCGACCTTACCGCCGAAGTAGCCCGCACAGACACCGAGCAGCAGCCCCAGCGGGCCGACGGTGACCGAGACCAGCAGCACGATGTAGAGCGTTATGCGCGCACCGTATACCAGGCGGCTGAAGATATCGCGGCCAAATTCGTCGGTGCCAAACCAGTGCTGGGCGCTCGGCGCGCTCAGCGCGTTGCTGAGGTCCTGCACCAGCGGGTTGTAAGGGGCAATCAGCGGCGCAAATATCGCCACCACCAGCAGCAGGAAGATAATCCCGCCGCCGATAGCGGTCAGCGGGTTACGCGCCATCTTGCCAATAAATCCCCCAGCTCTGGCCAGCCCGCGCAGCAGGCGCTGGCGGCCTTCACCGGCGGTGCCGGAGAGTCGACTATCGAGAGAAACCGTCATGATTTTGTCCTCGGGTCGAAGAATTGATACAGCATGTCGGAGAGCAGGTTAAGCATCACGAAGATCACCCCCACCAGCAGCACACAGCCCATCACCGCGTTCATGTCGCCCAGCAGCAGGCTGCCGGTGAGATAAGAACCAAAGCCCGGCCAGGAGAAGACGGTTTCAATTAACACCGCCCCTTCCAGCAATGAACCGTAGGCCAGCGCCACCACCGTCAGCAGCTGAACCAGGATGTTACGGAACGCGTGATTCCAGATAACCTGACGCTCGGTCAGCCCTTTGACGCGCGCGGTGATGATGAACTCCTGCGACAGCTGCGCCAGCATAAAGCTTCGGGTCATACGGCTGATGTAGGCGAGCGAGTGAAAGCCCAGCAGCGCCGCTGGCAGGATCAGGTGATTAATGGCGTTCCAGAACACGTCGCTGTTTCCGGCCAGCAGCGCATCAACGGTCATCAGCCCGGTACGACGCGGTACAATGCCGTCGAGCCCCAGGTCAACGCGCCCCGCACCGCCCACCCAGCCTAGCCAGGCGTAGAACACCAGCAGCCCCATCATCCCCACCCAGAAAATCGGCGTGGAATAACCGGCGAGGCTGATAATGCGCACCACGTAATCAGAAATACTGTTGCGACGCGCCGCCGCCAGTACGCCCAACGGAATGCCGAGGCCCGCGCCGACGATAATCGCCATCGTCGCCAGCTCCATGGTGGCCGGGAAAACGCGAATAATATCGTCGGTTACCGGCTTGCCGGTCAGCAGCGCGTTACCCAGGTCGCCGTGCAGCAGGTTGACGAAGTAGATACCAAACTGGGTCATCAGCGACTGGTCAAAGCCCAGCTGGTGATAGACTTGTTGATAGGTACTCTGGTCGGCATCCGGGCCGACAATCGCCAGCACCGGGTCGATAGGCATCACGCGGCCAATAAAGAAGGTCAACAGCAGCAGGCCAAACAGCGTAATCGCCACCTGCATCAACCGTTTTGAGCAGCGCCGGGTCCGGGAGCCGGGCGCAAGAATTGCCGTACTCATCCTTTATCTCCTTCGCTGACTTTGTAGACTTCACGCAGGAACGTGGTGGCGGACGGGTGCGGTTTGTAGTCTTTCACCTCGTTACGCACCACCACCGAGTCGACCATCTGCGACACCGGTATCATCGCCGGGATCAGCGCATCAAAGCGGGTCTGAATGGCCTGATAATCGGCAATCTGCTTTTGCGGGTTACGCTCGAGCAGCGCGCCGTCGATCATCTCGTTAAGCTGCTTGTCATAGAACCCGGTGCGCCAGCCCTGGAAGTTGGTCAGCCGCGCTTCATCGCTGTTGTCCGGGTTGTAGACCAGCGCGCGCAGGCTGGAGTGCGGATGGGGCTCCATGCCGCTGCCGCCACGCCCGACCAGCATGTCGAACTTACGCTCACGCATGGCGCCGTAAATCTGGTTGCCGGTACCGGTAATAATTTTGGCGTTAATGCCCGCCTGCATCAGCGTGGACTGCACGGCAATGGCGATATTGAGGAACGGCTGGTCGGCGAGCACGCGCAGCGTAGTGTCAAAGCCGTCAGGATATCCGGCCTCCGCCAGCAGCTTTTTCGCCCGCGCGAGATCGAAGGTGTAGCCCGGATCGGGCAGCGTTGACGGCATTCCGGCTTTGATCGGGCGCTGGTGTAACACGCCGTAGCCCGGCATCAGCGCTTTGTTGATGCCCTGATAATCAATCAGGTAGCGCACCGCTTCACGGACTTTCGGGTTAGCGAAGTGCGGCTCTTTCATGCTCATCGACACGTAATACATGGTGCCGCGCTGTACGGCATCGACGGTGAGCTGCGGGTCTTTACGCAGGGCGTTGATGTCCGACACCGCCATGTTGCTGGCAATATCGAGGTCGCCTTTCTCAATCATCAGACGCAGGGTCTGCGACTCCTGGAAGTGACGCAGCACCACGCGGTTCATCTTCGCCTCGCCGCGCCAGTAGTCCGGGTTGCGCTTCATGCGCAGCACGTCTTTTGCCTGCCAGGTTTCCAGCGTAAACGGCCCGGAACCGGCTTCGTGGGTGGTCAGCCACTTATTGCCCCAGTCGTTATTCTGCTCATGGCTTTGCACGGTTTTGCTATCGAGTACGCCGAGGTTACCCAGCGCCGCCAGCGAATAAATCACCAGCTGCGGGTCGTTATCTTTGGGCAGGACAATTTGCACCGTCTCGTCGTCCAGTGCCGTTACCTGCTTGTCGACGTTCTTCTTGCTGAAGCCGTAGGACTTCCACACCGACGCCTGCGCCAGGTTAAGGTGCAGTATGCGGCGCATCGACCACACCACATCAGCGGCGGTCAGCGGGTTGCCGGAGTGAAACTTAACGTTATTTTGCAAATGGAAGGTCAGCGTTTTGCCGTCCGGACTGATATCCCAGGATTTGGCGAGCGCCGGTTTAACGTTGGTGAGCTGTTCAGGGTCAAGCTCCACCAGCGAGTCATAGAGATTCACCACAATCCCCACCACTTCGTTGCCGGTCATTGCTGCCGGGTCGAGGGTGAGAAGGTTATTCATGTTCATGCCGATGATGAGCTGATCCGGCGGCGTTTTTGCCAACGCCGCCCCGCTCCCCATCGTCATGGTAAGCGCGAGCAAACACGCTCCAAGCAAGGAGGATTTTTTCATCTATCTATCGCCTGTAGGGTACGACAGGCGACGAATCCGTCCGTGCCTGTCTTTTATTTGTTATGTGTCAGTCGTGGCTGACGGTGTTGGCTTCGATAAAGGCAAAATTGATGTCTTCGCCCAGTCCAGGGCGTTGAGACAGGTGAACGTAACCATCGGCGTCCATTGGATCGACGATACTGTTCAGGTAGGCCGCTGGCTGATCGTAGTCGAGGAACGGATGCAGCAGGCCACGCTCGTACCAGCGACAGTTGCGAATGGCGCCAATCACCGCCAGGCTCGCCGCGCCGTTACCGTGCACTTCGCAGTCCATACCAAACGACTCCGCCAGTGCCGCCACCTTCATGGTTGGCGTAATACCGCCCACGCCGTTGGCCCCTGCGCGCAGGATGTCGCACGCCCCCGCTTTCACCCAGTCGGCACGGCTATGGTGCTTACCGCCGAAGCTTTCCGGCCCGATAATCGGAATCGAGAGGTTTTCAGCAAGCCAGGCGTAAGAGGACATGCTGTCCTCTTCCATCGGCTCTTCAAACCAGGCGAAGTTGAGTTTTTCCAGCTCTTTACCAATCCACAGCGCTTCGGTGCGGCTGTACCAGTGGTAGCCGTCGATCATCAGGTCGATATCCGGACCCACGGCCTCACGCACCGCGGCGCAAGCTTTGATATCCATTTTTGGGTTTGGCGCGAACGATACCGGCGGCATCCAGGTGTGCAGCTTGATAGCTTTATAACCGCGCGCCACCAGCGTTTCGGCAAAGGCAGCGTACTCTTCCGGCGTTGACAGGCCGCCTTCAAGGTCATCGCCGCACATGGTGCTGCCGTAGGCCGGGACTTTATCGCGATAGCCACCCAGCAGCTTGTAAACCGGCATATTGAGCTTACGCCCAATGAGATCCCACAATGCCTGCTCCACGAAAGAGAGCGCACGTTCGGTCAGTTGATGCGCGCTGCCGCGCTGCCAATGCACCAGATCCTGCCAGATACGCTCACGGTCGAACGGGTCTTGCCCTACCAGCACCTTGCGAAAGAAGGTATTCACCACGAACGGACGCACGATTTCCGGCGGCGCAAAGGAATAGCCCTTGCTACCGTCGTCGGCGGTAATGGTCAGCATCGCCATCTTGGCCATGCTTTCTGGCCCCGGATGAGAATGTCCGGCGCTGTCGGAGACGCGGCGCGTAGGGTGCTGGAAAACGGTGACATTTACAGATTCAATTTTCATTAAGTGTCCTTAATACAACATGCTACATGGCGATTACTTCGCCACGGTTCTGTGTAATACACGGTTCCGGTAATACGGTTTTAGCGAATTGAAAAGGCGTTTCATCACTAATCTAAGCACAAAATAGCACCACTTCCACGGACAATTTCCGCTAACACCGGGCTGTTTTTTGGGCATGCGCACGAGAGTGCGTGACGTTTTTCACAAAAGGATGGGGAAATGTGAGGGGGATCGTCATCCCCTCCCGGGCGGGAGAGGATGAACAAAAATCAGGCGAAGGTGATTTTGCTATCGAGGTAAACATCCTGAACGGCGTTGATTAATTCCACACCGTCGGCCATCGATTTTTTGAAGGCTTTACGGCCAAGAATCAGCCCCATACCGCCCGCACGTTTGTTGATAACCGCCGTACGTACCGCATCGGAAAGGTCAGTTTCACCGCCCGCAGCACCGCCGGAGTTAATCAACCCGGCACGGCCCATATAGCAGTTCGCCAGCTGGTAGCGCACCAGATCGATAGGGTTATCGGTGGTCAGCTTGGTATACACACGTTCGTCGGTATAGCCGAAGTTCACCGCTTTATAGCCGCCGTTATTCTCGGCCATTTTCTGCTTCACAATATCCGCGCCGATGGTGGCTGCCAGATGGTTGGCCTGACCGGTCAGGTCCGCAGACACGTGGTAATCAACGCCATCTTTTTTAAACGCCGGATTACGCAAATAGGCCCACAGTACGGTGACCAGCCCCAGCTCATGCGCGCGTTCAAAGGCCGCTGAGATTTCTTCAATCTGGCGGCGCGACTCTTCTGAACCAAAATAGATGGTCGCCCCGACCGCCACCGCACCCAAATTGAACGCCTGTTCGACACTGGCGTACAGCGTCTGGTCAAAGGTGTTCGGGTAGCTCAGGGTCTCGTTATGGTTGAGCTTGACGAGGAACGGAATGCGGTGCGCGTAGCGGCGGGATACTGATGCCAGCACCCCATAGGTGGAAGCCACGCAGTTGCAGCCTGCTTCAATCGCCAGTTCAACGATATTTTTCGGATCAAAATAGAGCGGGTTGGCGGCAAACGAGGCCCCGGCAGAGTGCTCAACGCCCTGGTCCACTGGCAGAATCGACAGATAACCCGTCCCAGCCAAGCGCCCGGTATTGTAGAGAGTCTGCATATTTCGTAGCACGGCAGGTGGACGGTTGTTATCCGTCATTACCCGGTCAACGTAGTCGTGGCCAGGCAGATAGAGCTGGTCGGCTGGAATGGTCATACAACGATGCTGTAAAAGGCTGTCGGCGTCTTTGCCAAGCAACTGCGCAATATCAGTCATAGCTATGCTCCCGTAAGCGCCGACATCATGTCGGCTGGTTGTCCTGCTCAACACTTTTGAGCAGGATAAGCCTGGTACCGGGAGTGTGGAATGTCCAACTTTTGACAGATTTTAAGCACAACCTGCTGGCACGTCAGCCGGACAGTTACCACCATTCGTGGAAATGATGCACCGGCCCGATACCTTCACCTACCTGCAAAGTATCGGCCTGGGCCAACGCCTGCGACAACCACGCTTTTGCCACCGGCACGGTTTCCTGCCAGTTGGCATGGCGCGGCCTTAAGGCCGCCAGCGCCGCCGACAGCGTACAGCCTGTACCGTGGGTATTTTTGGTCGCCACGCGCGGCGCGGTAAAACGCATTTCCCCTTCAGCGGTAAACAGCCAGTCCGGGCTTTCAGCGTCGTCCAGATGCCCGCCCTTCATCAGCACCGCTTCACAGCCGAGTGCCCGCAGCGCCCTGCCCTGCTCCAGCATTTCGCGCTCATTACGGGCATGCGGCGCGTCAAGCAGCGCTGCCGCTTCCGGTAGATTTGGCGTAATCAGAGAGACCTGAGGCAGTAGACGCTGGCGCAGCGTCTCAACGGCGGATACGGAAAGCAGAGGGTCGCCACTTTTCGCCAGCATTACCGTATCCAGCACCACGTTCTGAATGCGATAGCGTTGCAGACGTTCGGCGACCGCTTCCACAATATCTGTCTCCGCCAGCATGCCAATTTTGGTGGTGTCGATGCGTACATCGCTGAACACGGAATCAAGCTGCGCGGCCACGAAATCAGGTTCAATTCGGTAAACCGACTGCACGCCGCGGGTATTTTGCGCCACCAGCGCGGTAATCACCGAGCAGCCATAGGCGCCAAGCGCCGAGAAGGTTTTCAGGTCGGCCTGAATGCCTGCGCCGCCGCTTGGATCGGTGCCAGCAATGGTTAATGCGTTGATACGCTTCATGCCTTCACCTCCCCGTGCATCGCATACAGCGCGTCGAGGAATGCGGGAACAAAACTTCCCGGTCCTCGTCCCTGCGCCGCGCGCTGCCCCGCCAGTTTCATCACGGCACATGCGCCCGCCACGTTCAGTAATCGGTCACCCGGTAAGGCACAGCTTGCCGCCACCACCGCCGAAAGCGCACAGCCGGTTCCCACCACGCGGGTCATCAACGGAGAACCGCCGTTTACCGCCAGCGTACGTTCACCGTCGGTGATGTAATCAACTTCACCGGTTACCGCAACAATCGCGCCGCTTTCTCGTGCCAGTTTCTGTGCCGCCGGTAGCGCCGTCGCGGCGGTATCGGTAGTGTCTACGCCGCGCCCGCCCTGACTTTCGCCCGCCAGAGCCATAATTTCAGAGGCATTGCCACGAATTGCCGCCGGGGCCATCCGCACCAGTTCACGACAGAAATCAGTACGCAGCGTCAGCGCCCCCACCGCCACCGGATCGAGCGCCCACGGGGTTCCGGCACGGTTCGCACTTTCTACCGCCGCCCGCATGGCCTGAGCACGTGGTTGAGTTAACGTGCCGACGTTAATCAGCAGCGCGCTGGCAATAGACGAAAACTGGGCGGCTTCACCCGCGTCAATCACCATCGCTGGCGATGCGCCAAGCGCAAGCAGGACGTTTGCGGTAAAGGTCTGTACGACGTCATTGGTCATACAGTGAACCAGCGGGGAATGTTGATGCAGAAAGTATGCGGTGTGCGCTGATTGCGCGGGACTTAGCAGGTCGGCTTGCATGGTTTGCTCCTGCCAAAACGCGAAGAAGCAATGACCAAACGGCCTCTGACTTCCCTACGCTGGCATTATCCAGATCAGGTGGTACGGGTTTTTCTCAGCCTTCACAAGGAAGGGCACCCCGAGTCATTTGAATCAATTTTTAGCGATTAACATGTTATTAATCGCTGCCCGCAATAATGCCAGCAGGCAATCCGACAAACAAGCCCGTACGTCAAACCCAGGCATTGGACGATGGCTTATCCGTAATTTTGCCGCCGTGTTTTACCCTGTTTGGCTACATACATCGCCTTGTCGGCATAGTCGAGAAGCTGTTGTTCATTGCTGCCGTGTTCAGGATAACACGCGATTCCGATACTAGGGACAACCGTCACCGCGTAGCCATCAAGGCTAAAAGGCAAACGGAACGCATCATCAATCTTTTTGGCGACGAGCTCCGCGTGTTCAGGCAATAACGGTCTTTGAAGCAAAACGACAAACTCATCACCGCCAATACGGGCGACGGTATCCGATTCACGTATGCAGCGCTTCAGGCGCACGGCGGTCTCTTGTAGCAAGAGATCGCCCATCCCGTGACCCAGCGTGTCGTTAACCTGTTTAAATTTATCGAGATCGATAAACAGCAGTGCCAGTTGGCTTTGCTCATGGCGGGCAGTCGCCAGCGCCGCTTTTAGGCGATCGTACAACAGGCTACGATTCGGCAGGTCGGTGAGCTGATCGTATTGCGCCATATGCTGCAATCGGGCCTGCATCTGCTGGCGTTCAATGACCGTCGCAATTTGCGTCGACACAAACTGCAGCAGTTCCTGATCCTGTACGTTGTAGCACACGCCGCCCGGATAGCTTTTGAGCACCAGCGCGCCAATCGTGCCTTTATGTGATTTTAGCGGGACGCCCAGCCAACAGAACGGGTTAATACCAAAAGAAAAACGCAGTTCTTCCATACGGCTCGCCATCGTCTCAGGCGTGAGCAGCAGAGGTTGGCCGGTATGAATCACTTCTGCGTAAAACGTCGACGGAATCAGGGTAAACGGTGCGGGGGTATCCTGATACTCATCGACGTGGTACGGAAAGCTCAGTTGGCCCGTTTCATCATCGTAGAGCGTTACCGAAAAGTTATCGGCGGGCAGCAGTGTACCGACAATCTGATGAATACGCTGGAATAGCTTGAGCAGATCCTCAGCGGTATGCGCAGCTTCTGAAATAGCATAAAGAACAGTTTGCAGCTGTTCTGAACGTTTACGCTCGGTGATATCGCGGGCAACACCAATACGTAATTGATCGGCCGGAGACCAGCGCGCTGACCACATGATATTCAAGACCTGGCCATTTTTGTGGACATAACGGTTTTCAAAATGAAATTGCGGGTTACCCGACATCACGTCGACTATCGAATTCCGGGTTAATTCCCGGTCTTCCGGCAACATTATTTCGAACATGTTACGGCCAATCAGTTCTTTCGGCGTATAGCCAAAAATACGCTCGCAGGACGCACTGGCAAAAATGATATTGGCGTGGGCATCAACGGCAAAAACAGCGTCCATCATGAGATCGATAAAACTGCTCAACGGTGCGTGAGAATTCGATTCCATAGAGAAAGTCAGGCCTGAATATAATAATGAGTGCGACAACTATTGAAAACCGTCGCCCATAAGCGCTACAGCAATGGTTAAATATAGTACAGCGAGAGTTTACTATACAATCAAAAAGCGTCACGCCACGGTGCTAAAAAACGTAGTCATATTTAGACAAGGAGGTTTCCGCTGCCTTTCTTTTTGCCCACCTGGCGCTTCATTTTCCTTCCTCGCGCAATCGGCACATAATAGTTGCTAAGATTGTCCTGCATAATGAGGTATTGCGATGCCTGTCTATCATCATACGCTGGTATTGATTAACAATAGCCTTGATGGCGTTCCGTTGTTACAGCATGCAGCCAGGATGGCGCAAGAAAGCGCAATGAAAATTACTATTGCCCATATCAGTACCGATTACCGGGCGCTGAACTATGTCTCCGATAGCCTGATGGACGACGATGTGTCGCAGGAAGTCATTCAGGCGAAAGCGCTGCTTAGCGAGCTGGCGGCAACCGTCTCTTTACCCGTGCAAACGCTGGCTCTAGTGACGGCACGACGATTTGAAGATGTTGAAGCTTGTGTACAGCACAACAATATCGACCTGATTATTGCGGGTCACCATAACCGGCTGTTGGGCGTGCTAGCCTCACATTCGCTGGAATACATTAATCATTTAACGGTGGATGTGCTGATTAAGCATTTAGATTGACCCGGCGTCGCTTTGCTCGGCCGGGCGGCTATTATACGGTGCTGGTTTCGCGGAGTTCTTTTAGCAGTAATGTGAAGCACGCTTCGATAAGCGGTGGCAGCGTCTGTGGGCCACGCATCAGCGCAACGGTGCGGGTTAACGCTGGTTGTTGGAGTTGCGCAACCCGAAGCGCCTCATCCTGTAAATGCGTGGTATACAGCTGTGGAAGGATCCCCACCGCCAGCCGTGAGCGCACCAGCCCATACAGCGTTTCAATATAATCGACCTGATAGCGGGTATTGAGCGTCAGACGCTGGCTCTCAACTAATGCCCCAACCAGACGCTGAATATTACCTTTAGAGAACACCGCAATATCGCGCCCTGCCAACTGCTTCCACGGCAGATGTGTCTGGCCTGCCAGCGGGTCATCTGCATGCAGCACGGCCACCAACGGGTCTTCACGCAGCGGAAAGACCTGTAGCTCCGCCGGCAACGAACTGTCGATAGCGCCAACGCCAAAATCAACCTGCCCGCTTTGCAAGTCACGCGCTAGCGCATCGTTGGTACGGTCAAGAAATTCTACCCGCAGACGCGGAAACGCCAGGGCCAGCGCTTCAGGCAGCAGCGGAAACAGCAGCGAACTCACCGACGGCACCAGCCCGATGCGCACGGTGCCGTCACCGCCCGCTTCGACTATCTGCTGCATATCGTGAAATGCCATCTGCGCGACGCTCAGCACACGCTGGGCGTGAGGCAATATGGCCGCCCCCAGCTCAGTGAGCGTGACCGACGAGGCGGTGCGGTTAACCAGCTTACCGCCCAGCACCGTTTCAATCTGGCGCAGGGCGCTACTCAACGCCGGTTGGCTAATCGCCAGCCGGTTAGCGGTATCGGTAAAGTGACGCAGCTGCGCCAGCGTGACAAAATACTGCAACTGTTTAAGCGAGAGCGCAGGCAATCGCTGCCAGGGGTCGGTCATGATGTGCTTCACTCGTGGCTATCACGCAGGATAAGCTGAAGTTATCAGGTGATAAATTTAATCATATGAGCAACCGTTTGCTCTGCCCTTAAAGTAGCACGCATTATCCCTGTGCCGGAGTTGTTATGTCCAGCAATGCTGAAAACCGCCGCCGCGCCGTTCAGGCCGCACGAGGCGAGTCCCCGTTTGATCTTTTGCTCACCGATGCCGCTATTGTTGATATGGCGACCGGCGAAGTTCGCGAAGCTGATGTTGGTATCGTTGGCGATATGATTGCCAGCGTGCACCCACGCGGCAGCCGCAGCGACACGCTGGAACGCCACTCTCTGCCCGGCGTTTACCTCTCTCCCGGCCTGATGGACACCCACGTTCACCTCGAAAGTTCGCACCTGCCGCCGGAACGCTACGCCGAAATCGTGCTGGCACAGGGCACTACCGCCGTATTCTGGGACCCGCATGAGCTGGCAAACGTGCTGGGCGTGGCGGGCGTGCGCTACGCCGTAGAAGCCAGCCGCCATCTGCCCCTGCAGGTGATGGTTGCCGCGCCGTCAAGCGTACCGTCTACGCCGGGTTTAGAAATGTCCGGGGCCGATTTTGCCGGTGCCGAAATGGAAACCATGCTCGGCTGGCCGGAAGTCCGCGGCGTGGCTGAGGTGATGGACATGCACGGCGTGCTGCACGGTAGCTGCCGGATGCAGGAAATCGTGCAGGCGGGGCTCAACAGCGGCAAGCTGATTGAAGGCCATGCCCGCGGGCTGAGCGGTGCCGATCTACAGGCCTATCTTGCCGCAGGCGTAACCTCCGATCACGAGCTGACCTCCGCCGACGACGCGCTGGAAAAACTGCGCGCCGGGCTGACGCTGGAAATTCGTGGTTCACACCCTTACCTGCTGCCGGATATCGTCAAGGCGTTGAAATCTCTGCCGCATCTCTCTTCGCAGATTACCGTCTGCACCGATGACGTGCCGCCGGACATGCTGCTGGACAAAGGCGGTATTATCGCGCTGCTGAACCTGCTGATTGAACATGGCCTGCCCGCAACCGATGCCCTGCGTTTTGCCACCCTTAACGCCGCTATTCGTTTGCAGCGTCACGACCTGGGGCTGATTGCCGCCGGGCGTCGCGCAGACCTCGTGGTATTCGACTCACTGGAAAAATTAGAAGCCCGCGCGGTGTATGTTGCCGGACGGCAAATTGCCCGCGATGGCAAGCTGCTGAATGCGCTCTCCGCTGCCGTTGGGGTGACGCCACCGCGCAATACCCTGCAACTCTCCCCGCTTCAGGCCACCGATTTTGCGCTGCGCGTCAACGATATTCAGCACGGTACCGCCCGTCTGCGCCACATCCGCGGTGCACGCTTTACCCAGTGGGGTGAAATCGACATTCAGATTCGTAACGGCGAGGTCCAAATCCCCGCAGGCTTCAGCCTTATCTGGGTGAAGCACCGCCACGGCCGTCACGAAGCCAAACCGCAGATTGCCCTACTGGAAGGCTGGGGTGAGCTGCGCGGCGCGATTGCCACCAGCTACTCGCACGACTCGCACAACCTGGTGGTGCTCGGCCGCAACGCTGAAGATATGGCGCTGGCCGCTAATCAGCTTATCGCCTCCGGTGGCGGCATGGCGCTGGCGCAAAATGGCGACATTCTGGCACACGTTGCCATGCCGATTGCCGGGATGCTCTCCGACAAACCGGCCGAAACGCTGGCCGCCGAGTTTCGCAACCTGCGCGACCTGAGCGCCATGGTGGCCGACTGGGAACCGCCGTATCGCGTCTTTAAAGCGATTGAAGGCACCTGTCTTGCCTGCAACGCCGGGCCGCATTTAACCGATTTAGGGCTGACCGATGGCACCACGCGCCAGATAGTCGACCCGGTACTGGATAGCCGGGAAACCCCGGAACACACAACACAACAATAATCATGGGAGCGCCACACAATGGCCGATAATACCCTTCAAACGCCAACCGCTGGGAGTTGGCTTGAACGACGTTTTTCGTTGTCTTCACGCGGCAGTTCACTGCGCACCGAATGCCTGGCAGGGGTCACCGGGTTCCTTGCCGCGGCCTATCTGCTGGTAGTGATCCCCGGTTTACTGGCCGTTGGCGGTATGGATAAAGGCGCGGCGACAACGGGCACGATTTTGGTGTTCGTTGGCGGTACGCTGCTGATGGCGTTCTACGCTAATCTACCGTTTATCGTTGGCCCTGGCATCGGTGGTTCAGTGCTGGTGGGCGTGACGCTCGCAGGCAGCGAAGGCATAGGCTGGCAGATTGGTCTCGGCATCGCCTGCTGGTCGGGCATTCTCTTCTTCCTGCTGACCAAATTCGGCCTGCGGGAAGTGGTTACCCGCTCGGTGCCACAGTCAATCAAGCTAGGGTTAACCGCGTCTATCGGTCTGTTCGTGGCGGTATTAGGTTTTCGTAACGCCGGGCTGGTGCTGGCCAACGCCAAAACCAATTCACTGATGCTGGGCGACTTTATGGCACCAGGCGCGCTGGTCGCACTGTGCGGTTTATTCCTCGCGATAGCGCTACAAGCCCGTCGCATTCCGGGAGCCATTTTATGGGCGATTTTATTCGCCACCCTGGTCGGTATTCCCGCTGGCGTGACGCATTTGCCCGCCAGCTTTATCGATATGCCGCACTCGCTGACGCCGGTGCTCGGTCACGTCGATATGCTGGGCGCGCTCAATATCGCTTTCCTGCCGTTCCTGTTCGTCTTTTTTGCCTCTGAGTTTTTCTCCACGATGGGTACCACGCTCGCCGTAGGCGGTGAAGCCGGGCTGCTGGATAAAGAAGGCAATATGCCGCACATCAACCGTCCGTTTATGGTCGATTCGATTGCCGCCGCTATCGGCCCGTGGCTCGGTATTCCGGCAGCAACCGCGCTGATTGAATCCTCGGCGGCGGCGGAAGCCGGTGGTAAAACTGGCCTGACGGCGCTGGCGGCGGCAGTGATGTTCTTGCTGATGCTGTTGTTCACCCCGGTAGCGCTAATGATCCCAAAAGAAGCCACCGCGCCCGCGCTGATGCTGATTGGACTGAATATGTTCAGCGGCCTGCGTAAGGTTGACCTCGGTAACTTCACCGACGGGCTGCCGGTGCTGATGATGGTAATGATCACCCTGATCGCCAACAGCTTCGGCACCGGGATTGCCGGCGGTCTACTGTTCTTTATCGTGATTAAGACCATTGCCGGAAAATGGCGTGAAATTCCCATCGGGCTGTGGGTACTGGCGGTGCCGCTGGTGTACTACTTTGCCACGCTGGTGAAGCACTAATTCCCCTACCCTCATCAGGCGAGCGCCTCCGCCTGATGAGGGCCTAAAATAGGTTGTCTTACATCGCTGAATTAATTGTAATTTTTTTCAAATCTTGATGACGCCCACCGCAAACAGATAATATATTTCCAGTTTCCCAAGAGGCTGAAAATATTATGCCAGAACCATCAGACATTAAACTAAGACCCCTTGAACGCGAAGATTTGCGCTTTGTGCATCAACTCGATAATAACGCAAGCGTAATGCGTTATTGGTTCGAAGAACCTTATGAGGCCTTCGTTGAGCTGAGCGACCTTTACGATAAGCATATTCACGATCAGAGCGAACGCCGTTTTGTCATTTCGTTTAATGGCAATAACGCAGGCCTGGTGGAGCTGGTTGAAATAAACCATATTCACCGCCGAGCCGAGTTTCAGATTATCATCTCGCCGGAATACCAGGGCAAAGGCCTGGCGACACGCGCCGCTAAGCTGGCAATGGATTACGGTTTTACGGTACTGAATCTCTATAAGCTCTATCTCATCGTGGATAAAGAGAACGCCAAAGCGATTCATATTTATCGTAAGCTTGGGTTTATCCAGGAAGGCGAATTAATTCATGAGTTCTTCGTTAACGGTGAATACCGCAACACGATACGAATGTGTATTTTCCAGCATCAGTATTTAGAACATAACAAGTCGACGGGCGGGCTACTGAAACCGACGGCGCAATAGCGTCCTCCGCCGGTCCAGTCCAGCGTAACGGCGGCTAAAGCTGCTTTGTCGCACATTCCGCTTTCACCGCCTCATACAGCAACCGCACCGCCGCAGAAAGCTGCTTGCGGTGTGGGCAGATCATATTGAGCGGCACCACATCACCTTGATACTGCGGCAGCAGCACCTTGAGCCGCCCTTCGCGCAGGTCGTCGCAGGCATCCAGCATCGATTTAAACGCTACGCCCTCTCCCGCAATCGCCAGGCGACGAATCACCTCGGCATCATCGCTGGTGATACTGCCGCTGACCTGGACGCTGTACTCTACGCCATCCTGGCTGAGCGGCCAGCGGTCAAACGCTCTGCCGCGCAGCACGTAAGTCAACGCATTGCATTTTTCGAGGTCGGCGAGCGTCTGCGGCTCGCCGTGGCGCGCGATCCAGTCGGGTGATGCCACCACCACGCGGCGGTTATCCGGCGCGACCGGGAGAGACACAAACGAGGCATCGTGGTTTTCGCCGTAGCGAAACGCCACGTCTACCGGGTCTTTGAAGACATCGGTGAGATGATCGGAAAACAGAATGCGCAGCCGCAGCGCCGGGTGACGCTCGCGGAAACGACGAAACACGTTCAGCAGCAGGTTACGGCCGAGATCTGACGGCACGGCGATTTGCAGCGTACCGCGCACCTCATCATCCGGCGTGTGGATTTTTTGTAGCCCATTTTGCAGCGCGTCCAGCATCTGTAAGGCATACGGCAGCCAGGCCTCACCTTCTACCGTCAGACGCAGGCTGCGCGTGGAGCGCGCGAACAGGCGCACGTTTAGCGCTGTCTCCAGCCGTTTAATCGCTGAACTGACCTGCGCCGGGGGGATGCCCGCTTCTCGCGCCGCATCGCTAAAGCTGTTCAACGCGGCGGCGCGTACGAACAGTGATAAGTCTTCCAGCCTGAACATAAAGGTCCTTAGAGGCGGGTGCCAGAATTATCCTCAAATGAGAGGTCGTCGCTGTTTGCTTACACTTTTTAAGAAACCAGCGCTTGCCATTGAGGGCGCGCATCAGGAATCATACGGAGCTGCAATTTTATATCCAGGATAATATGGGGATAGTATGCGTAAAACAAAAATGATGCTTCTGGGCGTACTGTTGGCAACGGCGGGCGCGGCGTGGGCTGCTCCGGCTACCGGTATTCAGCAGTATGAGCTGAAAGAGTTCACTGCCGACTTCACGCAGTTCAAGATTGGTGATAAAGCGCCAGCCATGTACCTGACGCCAGAGTACAACATCACGCAATGGCAGCAGCGTAACCTGCCAGCGCCGGACGCAGGCACCCGCTGGACGTACATGGGCGGTAACTATGTGCAAATTAGCGATACCGACGGCACCATTAGCAAAGTCTACGACGGCGAGATTTTCTATCACCGTTAATGAATAAAGGCCGGGCGCATCAGTGATGCGCCCGGCCTCTTTTTACCTGTGTTACACCGCGCGGAACGCGATGTCGCCAGGGATCACTTCGCCCTGCCAGTAGAGCTGCGCCGCAACGCGCCCCGCCAGTCGACGATAAATCTCGGTAAATTCACTTTCCGGGCGCGCAACCACCGTCGGCGTACCGTTATCCAGATCTTCACGCAGATTGATGTGCAGCGGCATCTGGCCCAGCAGTTGGGTATGATACTTCTCTGCCAGCTTCTCTGCGCCACCGGTGCCAAAAATCGGCTCGTGATGACCGCAGTTGCTGCAGATGTGCATGCTCATGTTCTCCACGATACCCAGCACCGGCACTTCCACTTTTTCGAACATCACAATGCCTTTTTTGGCATCGATCAACGCGATATCCTGCGGCGTAGTGACCACAACGGCCCCGGTCACCGGAATGTTTTGCGCCAGCGTCAGCTGGATATCACCGGTACCCGGCGGCATGTCCAGCACGAGGTAGTCGAGATCCGGCCACATGGTCTCCTGCAGCATCTGCATCAACGCTTTGCTGGCCATCGGGCCACGCCACACCATGGCGTTGTCGTCAGTGACCAGATAGCCGATGGAGTTGGTTGCCAGGCCGTGCGCCATAATCGGCGCCATATGGGTGCCGTCTGGTGAGGTTGGACGCTGGTTTTCCGCGCCCAGCATGTTCGGGATAGACGGGCCGTAGATGTCGGCATCGAGGATGCCCACTTTCGCCCCTTCCGCGGCCAGCGCCAGCGCCAGGTTCACGGCGGTGGACGATTTACCCACCCCGCCTTTGCCGGAGCTGACGGCAATAATATTCTTCACGCCGGTGACGCCCGGCTGGTTTTTCACGCGTTTCAGCGTGGCTATGCTGTGCGACAGCTTCCAGTCGATGGCTTTCGCCCCGGTCACCCGCAGCAGTTCAGCGCTGGTTTGCTCTTTTAATTCTTCAAAGGCGCTGTGCCAGACAAACGGCATCTGCAGTTCGATGTGCACGGTATCGTCAAGCCAGGCGACGTGGTGCAGCGCTTTTAGCGTCGTTAAGTTGTGCTTCAGGGTGGGGTGCTGGAAGTTTGCCAGCGTGCCGGCGACCATCGCACGTAGACGTTCAGGTGATTTGGCCTGGGATTCTGAGTTCATCCCGACTCCTTTGTTGTTTTCAATTGCTTTCAGTACGCCTAAGTCTACCACAGGTACGCTCAAGCATGTATGGCACACCCTCTACCCTTTTGGTAATATCAAAACCCCTTTTTTCAAACAGAAGAAGTAATACCCACTATGACTCAAGTCGCGAAGAAAATTCTGGTAACGTGCGCGCTGCCGTACGCCAACGGCTCCATCCACCTCGGCCATATGCTGGAGCACATCCAGGCTGATGTCTGGGTCCGTTACCAGCGAATGCGCGGCCACGAGGTTAACTTCATCTGCGCGGACGATGCCCACGGCACGCCAATCATGCTGAAAGCACAGCAGCTGGGTATTACCCCAGAGCAGATGATTGCCGAAATGAGTCAGGAGCATCAGACTGATTTTGCGGGCTTTAACATCAGCTACGACAACTACCACTCGACGCACAGCGACGAGAACCGCGAGCTGTCCGAGCTGATTTATGGTCGCCTGAAAGAGAACGGTTTTATTAAAAACCGCACCATCTCTCAGCTGTACGATCCGGAAAAAGGCATGTTCCTGCCGGACCGTTTCGTCAAAGGCACCTGCCCGAAATGTAAATCACCGGATCAATACGGGGATAACTGCGAAGTGTGCGGCGCGACCTACAGCCCAACCGAGCTTATCGAGCCGAAATCCGTCGTCTCTGGCGCCACGCCGGTGATGCGCGAGTCTGAGCACTTCTTCTTTGACCTGCCGTCCTTCAGCGAAATGCTGCAGGCATGGACCCGCAGCGGCGCGTTGCAGGAGCAGGTCGCGAACAAAATGCAGGAATGGTTTGAATCCGGCCTGCAGCAGTGGGATATCTCCCGCGATGCGCCGTACTTCGGTTTTGAAATCCCGAACGCGCCGGGCAAATACTTCTACGTCTGGCTGGATGCGCCAATCGGCTACATGGGCTCCTTCAAGAACCTGTGCGACAAGCGCGGCGACACCACTAGCTTCGACGAGTACTGGAAGAAAGACTCTACCGCCGAGCTGTATCACTTTATCGGCAAAGATATCGTCTATTTCCACAGCCTGTTCTGGCCTGCCATGCTGGAAGGCAGCAACTTCCGTAAGCCGACCAACCTGTTCGTGCACGGCTACGTGACGGTGAACGGGGCGAAGATGTCCAAGTCTCGCGGTACCTTTATTAAAGCCAGCACCTGGCTCAAGCACTTTGATGCCGACAGTCTGCGCTACTACTACACCGCGAAGCTCTCTTCCCGCATCGACGATATCGACCTGAACCTGGAAGATTTCATCCAGCGCGTCAACGCCGACATCGTGAACAAGGTGGTGAACCTGGCTTCGCGTAACGCTGGCTTTATCGCTAAGCGTTTCGACGGCGTGCTGTCCGCGGAACTGGCTGACCCAGAACTGTACAAAACCTTCACCGACGCGGCTGCCAGCATTGGCGAAGCGTGGGAAAGCCGTGAATTCGGTAAAGCCATTCGTGAAATCATGGCGCTGGCCGACGTCGCTAACCGCTACGTTGACGAGCAGGCACCGTGGGTTGTCGCTAAACAGGAAGGCCGCGATGCCGACCTGCAGGCTATCTGCACAATGGGCCTGAACATGTTCCGCGTGCTGATGACCTGGCTGAAACCGGTTCTGCCTGAGCTGGCTGCACGTACCGAAGCGTTCCTCAATACCGAGCTGAGCTGGGATGCTATCAACGCGCCGCTGGTGGGCCATAAGATCAACACCTTCAAGGCGCTGTATAACCGTATTGAAATGAAACAGGTGGAAGCGCTGGTGGAAGCGTCTAAAGAAGAAGTGAAAGCAGCCGCTGCCCCGGCTACCGGCCCGCTGGCGGATGACCCGATCCAGGAAACCATCACCTTTGATGATTTCGCCAAAATTGACCTGCGCGTGGCGCTGATTGAAAACGCCGAGTTCGTGGAAGGCTCCGACAAGCTGCTGCGCCTGACGCTGGATCTCGGCGGCGAGAAGCGTAACGTCTTCTCCGGCATCCGCTCTGCTTACCCGGACCCACAGCCGTTGATCGGTCGCCTGACCGTGATGGTGGCGAACCTGGCACCGCGTAAAATGCGCTTCGGCATCTCGGAAGGGATGGTGATGGCGGCAGGTCCTGGCGGGAAAGATATCTTCCTGTTAAGCCCGGATGACGGTGCGAAACCAGGCCAGCAGGTGAAATAATCTGCATAAAAAAAACGCTGCTTCGGCAGCGTTTTTTATTTGTCTTTCGTTGCATTTCCGGCGGCGCTTCGCTTGGCCGGGAAACTACTGATGATTACTTCGCTGCGTGCTCGCGAATCGCCAGACCGCGCAGGAAATAGCGCAGGAACTGGTCGCCGCATTCGCGGAAGTTTTTATGATCCGGGGCGCGCATCATGGCAGTAATTTCCGGCATAGAGACGCGGAACTGCTGCTGAGTCAGGATAGCCAGAATATCGTCTGTTTTTAGCGCAAACGCGATACGCAGCTTTTTCAGCATGATGTTGTTGTTGATACGACGTTCCACCGCCAGCGCCGGAGCAGACTCGTCGCGACCGCGCTTTTCATAAATCAGGCCGTTCAGGAAGCACGACAGCATAATGTCCGGGCAACGCACGAAGCCTTCCTCATCCTCTTTGCGCAGCCACGGCGCCAGCTGTTCAACGCTGACTTCAGCTTCGCCCAGCGCGAAAACACGCACCAGATCGTTATTGTTCATTTTCAGGATGTAGCGGACGCTGCGTAAAATATCGTTACTGACCATAGTGCCTTCGACGGTGGTAATGAAAAAATGATGGCTGATTCTACACGAATTATAGCCCCAACGCCTCTTTCAGGGTCTTCAAATAGCGACGACTTACCGGCACGGTCTGCCCGTTGCGCAGCAACAGTTCGGCCTGACCATTGTCCTCCAGACGAATTTCCTTCAGGTGCGCCATGTTTACCAGATGCTGGCGATGACAGCGAATCAGCGGCGTACGGCTTTCCAGCGTGCGCAGCGTCAGCTCGGTAAAGCCCTCTTTGCCCTCGCCGCTGGTGACGTAAACGCCGCTCATCCGGCTGCTGACAAACGCCACGTCGTCCATTTGTAGCAGGTAAATTCGGCTGTGCCCGGTGCAGGGAATAAACTTCAGCGCCTGCTGATTTTCGCCCAGCACCGACATATCCTGCGCCGCCCGCTCCTGGCGCAGGCGCATCAGGGTCTTTTCCAGCCTTTTTTCTTCAATCGGCTTAAGCAGATAGTCAAACGCATGCTCCTCAAAGGCCTTGACCGCGTACTCATCAAAAGCGGTCAGAAAGACAATGTAGGGGCGATGTTCCGGGTCGAGCATGCCCACCATCTCAAGCCCGCTGATGCGCGGCATCTGGATATCCAGAAACAGCACATCCGGTCGTAGCTTATGCACCGCGCCAATGGCTTCCACCGCGTTAGCACACTCTCCGACGATGTTCACATCCTCGTGCGTCTGCAGCAGAACGCGCAGATTCTCCCGCGCCAGCGGTTCATCATCGACAATCAACACGTTAATCATGCACTCTCCTCCAGAGGTAACCGCAGAGTGACGCGGGTAAAACGGTCAGGTTCACAGGCAACGGCAATCCCGCATTCGTCGCCAAAACGCATCCGCAGACGCTTATCCACCAGGCTCATGCCCAGACCGCTAGACTGAGCGCCAGGCTGATACAGCCCGGCGTTATCTTCAATATCCAGCACCAGATGCCTGTCCTGCTGGCTGGCACGCAACGTAATCTCGCCCACGTCCATCAGCTGCGAAGTGCCGTGCTTAATCGCATTTTCGACAATGGGCTGGAGGGTAAATGCCGGAAGCTGCTGGTGCGCCAGCACCTCTGGAATATCCAGATGCACCTGTAGCCGCGACTGAAAGCGCGCCTTCTCAATTTGCAGATAAGCGTTCACGTGCTCAATCTCGTCTGCCAACGTCACAATCTCCGACGGACGTTTGAGGTTTTTACGGAAAAAGGTCGACAGATACTGTACCAGTTGGCTTGCCTGTTCGCTGTCGCGGCGAATCACCGCTTTCAGCGTGTTAAGGGCGTTAAACAGGAAGTGTGGATTCACCTGGGCATGCAGCAGTTTAATCTCCGACTGGGTCAGCAGCGCCTTCTGCCGCTCGTACTGCCCGGCAAGAATCTGCGCCGACAGCAGCTGAGCAATCCCCTCGCCTAAGGTACGGTTGATCGAGCTGAACAGGCGATTTTTAGCTTCGTACAGTTTGATAGTGCCAATCACCCGCTGGTTCTCACCGCGCAGCGGGATAACCAGCGTCGAGCCGAGCTTGCAGTTGGGGTGAATCGAGCAGCGGTACGGCACTTCGTTGCCGTCGGCATAGACCACTTCGCCGGTCTCAATCGTTTTTTGCGTGTAGCGTGAAGAGATCGGTTTGCCAGGCAGATGATGGTCCTCACCGATGCCGGTAAAGGCCAGCAGCTTCTCGCGGTCGGTGATGGCCACCGCACCGATATCCAGCTCCTGAATCAGCACCTGTGCCACCTTCATGCTGTTCTCTTCGTTGAAGCCCTGACGCAGGATACCTTCCGTCGACGCCGCAAGCTTCAGCGCGGTGGCGGAAAAGGCCGAGGTGTACTTTTCAAACATCGCCCGTTTGTCGAGCAGGATGCGCATAAACAGCGCCGCGCCCACGGTGTTGGTCACCATCATCGGCGCCGCGATGCTCTGCACCAGATGCAGCGCGTCTTCAAACGGGCGGGCGATCAGCAGAATAATCAGCATCTGCACCAGCTCCGCCACCAGGGTGATAGCACCCGCCGTCCACGGGCTGAAGACTTTATCCGGGCGACCCCGGCGAATCAGCAGGCTGTGCACCAATCCACCGAGAAGCCCCTCGACGATGGTCGAAATCATGCAGCTCAACGCCGTCATGCCGCCCATCGAATAACGATGCAGACCGCCAGTCAGCCCGACCAACCCTCCCACCAGCGGGCCGCCCAGAAGCCCGCCCATCACCGCGCCAATCGCGCGCGTATTGGCAATGGAGTCTTCAATATGCAGGCCAAAATAGGTACCGAGAATACAGAAAATAGAAAACGTGACGTAGCAGAGCAGCTTGTGCGGCAGGCGCACGGTGACCTGCATCAACGGAATGAAGAGACGCGTCTTGCTCATTAACCAGGCGATAACCAGGAAAACACACATCTGCTGAAGCAGCAGCAACACCAGATTAAACTCGTACATACCACGTCACCACAACAGAAATAAAACTGCGTAACATACACATAGTCGGCATAACTTTCTTTGAAACCTGGCAATAAAAGTGCAAAAAATGCTACCGATCACATTTTATCGCACACATTTGACATGGAGGTGGATAAAAAACAACCAGGACAGGTCAGCGCAGCAATCTCCGTCTAAAGTTAAAGGGGATATCGCATGCCGGAGGAAAAGATGGCGCTTTACACGATTGGCGAAGTCGCGCAGCTCTGTGATATTAACCCGGTAACGCTTCGCGCCTGGCAGCGGCGATATGCCCTCCTGAAGCCGCAGCGTACCGACGGCGGCCATCGCCTGTTTAATGATGACGATATCGACCGCATCCGCGAAATTCAGCGCTGGATAGAAAACGGCGTTCAAGTGAGCAAAGTCAAAGGCCTGCTCAGCGAGCAGCAGGATGGCTGGCGCGAACAGCAGGAAAAAGCGCTGAACTATCTTCGTAACGGTCACCTGCACCCGCTGCGCCTGTGGGTGAAAGAACTGCGTCGCAGCTACAGCGCCCGCACGCTGGTCGACTGCCTGTTTAATCCGCTGCGTCTGCGTCTGCAAAGCGCGCAATTCGTGCTACAAACGCTGCTGGGCCTGCTTGACGGGGTATTGATTAACGATATCGCGCTCAATTTGGCCTCCGGCCGCCGTAAGTCAGGGCCGCACGCGTTGGTCATCGGCTGGAACGTCGCCGACATGACGCGCCTATGGCTTGAAGGGTGGGTGGCCTGTGAGCAGGGCTGGCGGGTTGACGTGATGGCCCATTCGCTCACCCACGTTCAGCCGGAACTGTTCCCCGGCCAGACGCTGTTAATCTGGTGTGGCACCACCCCGAGTACCGTCCAGCTACAGCAAATGTCGCGCTGGCAGGAGGAGGGAGTCGCCTTCCCGCTCCCCGCAAATTAATCGTTCGTTAACAGACGAGCTTCGCGGTATAATCTTTTGGTTAACAAAAGGAGTACACCATGAAGTCAAGCAAACTCGCCGCGATCATCATTTTTGGGCTGATGGCTATCAGCGGTATTGGCGGTGTCATGCTCGCGGGATATTCGTTTATTGTGCGTGGCGGTGTCGGCTGAGCCGTAAACTCAGCCGCTCAAAGGCGCGGTCGACGATAATCGCCGCCAGCGCCACCAGAATGGCCCCCTGCACCACGTAGGCCGTATTAAATCCGCTCAGGCCAATGATAATTGGCGTGCCCAACGTATTTGCCCCAACCGTTGAGGCAATCGTTGCTGTGCCGATATTAACGATAACCGAGGTGCGAATCCCCGCTACGATAACCGGTGCCGCTAACGGTAGCTCAACCTGACGCAGCCGCTGCCAGCCCGACATCCCCATCCCTTGTGCAACGCTTAATGCGCTCTCGGAAACCACCGCCAGCCCGGCTAGCGTCCCCTGTAATACGGGCAGAATGCCGTACAAAATCAGCGCAATAATCGCCGGTTTTTCGCCAAACCCCATTACCGGAACGGCCATCGCCAGCACGGCGACCGGGGGAAAAGTTTGCCCCATCGCGGCTAATGTCTCGACCAATGGCCGGAATTCACTGCCCGCCGGGCGCGTCACCAGCACACCCGCACTGACCCCAATCACTATCGCCGACAGGCTCGAGACCCCCACCAGCCAGGCATGCGCCAGCGTTAGCGAGAGAAATCCGGCCTGCTGGTAGAGCGGGCGCGGCTGTTCAGGAAACAGAAAATGAAACAGCGGCTCGCTGTAAGGCAAGCCGACGAGCAGCCCGACAAACAGCGCCAGCAGCCACAACAGCGGATCACGAAGCAGGCGCATCGCTCAACTCCTCTCGTAGCAGGTCGGCAAAATGCAGCGTGCCGCAGACCTGACCTGCCGCATCCGCCACCGGTAACACGGTGCGCCGCTGCGCCATAAAACCGGAGAGCGCATCGCGCAACGACGCGGTGGCGGTAATCGCCTCCCCTTCGGCGCACTCGCCATGACGCATGTAGTCCATCACCTGACGCAGCGACAGCAACCGCACACCGAGTTCACTGCGTCCGAAAAAGGTACGGACGAATTCGCTGCCCGGCTGGCTGAGCATTTGCAGCGGCGTGCCCTGCTGTACCACTTCACCGCCGTCCATCAGAATCAGGTTATCCGCCAGGCGCAGTGCTTCGTCGATATCATGAGTTACCAGCACGATAGTTCGCCCCAATAACTGATGAATTCGGCGCATCTCTTGCTGGAGCGCCCCGCGGGTGACCGGGTCTAGCGCGCCGAAAGGTTCATCCATCAATAGCACCTCAGGGTCGCCCGCCAGCGCACGCGCCACGCCGACGCGCTGCTGCTGGCCGCCGGAGAGCTGGTGCGGGAAACGCGTGCGCAGCACCGGTTCCAGCCCCAGTAGCGCCATCAGTTCGTCAATTCGCGCGTCCACCTTCGCCTTCGGCCATTTCAGCAGCTGCGGCACGGTGGCGATGTTTTGCGCCACCGTCCAATGCGGGAACAGACCGATAGACTGAATGGCATAGCCCATGCGACGGCGCAGGGCGAGCAGCGGCTGCTCGCGGATATCCTGCCCGGCAAAACGGATGCTCCCGCTATCGGGCTCTACCAGCCGGTTAATCATTTTGAGCGTGGTCG
>NZ_JMPL01000054.1 GCF_000735365.1 Kluyvera ascorbata ATCC 33433
AGGAACCAGCGGTCGATGTTGGTCAGGTTAAACACGCCGTCGACGGAGAGACCTGCGCGGAAGGCATCGGCGATGTACCAGATACGCTCAGCGCCTGCGTCTTTCAGTTCGCGGCGGATTTTGGTCAGCGCTTCAGGGTCGTCGAGGCTTACTTTCGGGTCAAAGCCGGTCGCACCCACTTCCAGACCGCGCAGCGCTTTCTGCAGGGATTCCTGCTGCGTGCGGCCAATCGCCATCACTTCACCGACAGATTTCATCTGCGTGGTCAGACGGTCGTTAGCGCCAACGAATTTCTCGAAGTTGAAGCGTGGAATCTTAGTCACAACGTAGTCGATGGACGGCTCGAAGGAAGCCGGGGTACGGCCGCCGGTGATGTCGTTCATCAGTTCATCTAGGGTGTAACCCACTGCCAGCTTGGCAGCCACTTTAGCAATCGGGAAGCCGGTCGCTTTCGAGGCCAGCGCCGAGGAGCGGGATACGCGCGGGTTCATTTCGATAACAATCAGGCGACCATCTTTCGGGTTCACCGAGAACTGCACGTTAGAACCACCGGTTTCTACGCCGATTTCACGCAGTACCGCCATCGAGGCGTTACGCATGATTTGGTATTCTTTGTCGGTCAGAGTCTGCGCTGGCGCGACGGTGATGGAGTCACCGGTGTGGATGCCCATCGCATCGAAGTTTTCGATAGAGCAGACGATGATGCAGTTGTCGTTTTTGTCACGCACCACTTCCATCTCGTACTCTTTCCAGCCGATCAGCGATTCATCAATCAGCAGCTCGTTGGTTGGCGAGAGATCCAGACCGCGTTCACAGATTTCTTCGAACTCTTCACGGTTGTAAGCGATACCGCCACCGGTGCCGCCCATGGTGAAGCTTGGGCGGATGATGCATGGGAAGCCAACGTCAGCGGCAACCGCCAGCGCTTCTTCCATGGTGTGCGCGATACCGGAACGCGCGGTGTCGAGGCCGATTTTCTTCATCGCGACGTCGAAACGGCGACGGTCTTCTGCTTTATCAATCGCGTCGGCGGTAGCACCAATCATGGTCACGCCGAACTCTTCGAGCACGCCCTGACGCTCCAGCTCCAGCGCGCAGTTCAGCGCGGTCTGGCCGCCCATCGTTGGCAGAACCGCATCCGGACGCTCTTTTTCGATGATTTTACGCACCACTTCCCAGTGAATCGGCTCGATGTAGGTGGCATCGGCCATTTCCGGGTCGGTCATGATGGTAGCTGGGTTGGAGTTCACCAGAATGACGCGGTAGCCCTCTTCGCGCAGCGCTTTACACGCCTGGGCACCGGAGTAGTCAAACTCACACGCCTGACCGATAACAATCGGGCCCGCGCCCAGAATCAGGATACTTTTTATGTCTGTACGTTTTGGCATGGCTCTTATTACTCCTGATTATTTCGCGGACTGACGGTATTGCTCAATAAGCTCGATAAAGTGGTCGAACAGCGGTGCCGCATCGTGCGGGCCTGGGCTCGCCTCTGGGTGGCCCTGGAAGCTGAACGCCGGTTTATCGGTACGGTGAATCCCCTGCAGGGTACCGTCGAACAGAGATTTGTGGGTTACGCGCAGGTTGGCCGGCAGCGAGTCTTCATCAACCGCAAAGCCGTGGTTCTGCGCGGTGATCATCACCACGTTCTTGTCCATGTCTTTCACCGGGTGGTTACCACCGTGGTGACCAAACTTCATCTTGATGGTCTTCGCACCGCTCGCCAGCGCCAGCAACTGATGACCGAGGCAGATGCCAAATACCGGAACGTTGGTCTGGAGGAATTTTTCAATCGCGTCGATGGCGTAGTCGCACGGCGCCGGGTCGCCAGGGCCGTTAGACAGGAACACGCCGTCTGGATTCATCGCCAGCACTTCTTCAGCGGAGGTCTTCGCTGGTACCACCGTCAGGCGGCAGCCGCGGTCAACCAGCATGCGCAGGATGTTGCGCTTCGCGCCAAAATCGTAGGCAACGACGTGGAACGGCAGCTCTTCTTCGGACTTGGCTTCCGGCAGGTCACCCGCCAGTGTCCAGCTACCCTGCGTCCAGCTGTAGGATTCAGCCGTGGTCACTTCTTTTGCCAGGTCCATCCCATTTAAGCCCGGGAACGCTTTGGCTTTTTCTAAGGCCAGCTTAGCATCCAGATTATCGCCTGCGATGATGCAGCCGTTCTGAGCGCCCTTCTCGCGCAGCAGTCGCGTCAGCTTACGAGTATCGATATCGGCAATCGCCACGATGTTATGGCGCTTAAGGTAAGAAGAGAGGTCTTCGGTGTTGCGATAGTTGCTGGCAATCAGCGGCAGGTCGCGAATAACCAGACCCTGAGCGTGAACCTGAGAGGACTCTTCATCGGCGGCATTGGTGCCGACATTACCAATATGGGGATAAGTAAGGGTGACGATTTGGCGAGAATAGGAAGGATCAGTGAGGATTTCTTGATAACCGGTCATTGAAGTATTGAAAACGACTTCCCCAACCGCCGAACCCGTTGCCCCTATGGCCCGACCGTAAAACTGGGTTCCGTCTTCCAGAACCAATAGCGCTGACTTAATCAAAACACCCTCCAGAGAATATTTACTCGCTTTATTTGCATATTAATTCATAACAATGGCACAAATCAATGCAAATCTGCTTACCGATGAATTTCTGGCAAACGGCGGCATTCTAGTGACAGCCTCGGCAAATGTCTACCTTAAAGGACAATTTTTATTATTATTTTGCGCCACTGATGTGACAGCAAGGCGATAGCCATCAAAAAGATCAACTAACTCATTGTAGAAAACGCTTGCGGAGCTGGAAGAGTGTTAAATTTCAGCGGTGAGCGTAAAAAAGTAGACCGGATGGTCAAAATTTACATTTAACCAACACATTTTCGATAGATAACTTATAAAAACACCAAACTCAAAACAGAATCATAAAACAAAAGGCAAAATAAAGGGCAATAAAATATTGCCCTGTGTAATCAAGTAATTATGACTACAATAACCACATCACGATGGGTAATAAATACTTATAATTCATTCAAATTCAGCACATCACGCATATCAAAAAGACCATTTTTCTTAGACTTGAGCCACAGAGCCGATCTTACCGCGCCGTTAGCAAACGTCATGCGGCTGGAAGCCTTATGCGTAATCTCTACACGCTCGCCAATATCGGCAAACATCGCAGTGTGTTCACCAACAATGTCCCCGGCGCGAACGGTAGCAAAACCAATGGTGCCAGGAACGCGTTCACCGGTATAACCTTCGCGCGAGTAGACCGCGCAGTCCTTCAGATCTTTATCCAGCGCCCCGGCGATCGCTTCACCCATCGCCAGTGCCGTACCCGATGGTGCATCCACTTTATGGCGGTGGTGCGCTTCAATAATTTCGATATCGGTATAGTCGCCCATCACTTTCGCCGCTTTTTCCAGCAGCTTAAGCATGACGTTAACGCCGACGCTAAAGTTGGCCGCGAAAACGATCGCAATCTCTTGTGAAGCGTCGCGAATGGCCTGCTTACCGGCATCGTCGAAGCCGGTGGTACCAATGACCATGCCTTTACCATGCTGGCGGCAAAACGCCAGATGTGCCAGCGTGCCTTCCGGACGGGTAAAATCGATGAACACGTCAAAATCATCTTTTACCGCTTCCAGGCTGCTCTGAACGGTGACGCCAGATTGACCAGCACCCGCCATTTCACCAGCATCGCTGCCCAGTAAAGAAGAGCCTTCACGCTCCAGCGCAGCCCCTAATTGAACCCCTTCCATCGCCAGGGTTGCCTGGATTAACTGCCGTCCCATGCGCCCGCCAGCGCCTGCAATGGCGACGCGGATTTGTGCTTCATGCATAGCTATTCTCTTTTGTTAAAATTGCGTAAATCGTTTTCAGAGTAACCAGCCCACAACAGGGTCGCCAGCCGAAAACGCCGATAATTAGAATTTAATGATAAACAGAGAGGAATATCAGTAAAAGACATGATTCATCCCGCAGGATGAATCATTGCCGCAGCAAAGGAAAGAAGTCAAACGCGCTCAGGATGGCGAGAGACAATGGAAAAACAACGGGAAAACCGAGCGGTGGCCAGAGAATCCGCGAAGATAATTTCGCCAGGTGCGTTTTACGCCTCGAGCGTATAGTTGACGATCATCTGCCCCTTTTTCAACTTCACCTGGGTAATCGTCACCGGCCCAATGTCCGAAAGATGAGCAACGTGTGTTCCTCCGCACGGGTAAGCCGGGAGATGACCAAACCCAACATGGCGCAATCCGTCGGCGAAGGTCACCTGTCGGGGAAAGTTTTCCGCCTGCCAGGCGCTGATTTTCGCCAGCAGCGACGGCGCATCCGGCAGCGTGCCGTTTCCACCGGCGGCGAAAGTAATACGCCCCTCATTGGGCCAATGGTGCGCTTTCACCGGATGCCAGCCGTATTCTGTTCCCGCCAGACCAATCAGATGTCCCGCCGAATGCAGCCGGGCATGCATTTGCCGCAGCACAGCATCCACACGCAGATTCACGGCACCGACGGATAGCGGTTTTGCCACAATATGCAGCACTTCGTCACCACGTGACTGCACCGTTTCAACCGGTTCATCATCAATCCAGCCCGCGTCCGCAGGCTGCCCACCGCCCTGCGGGTGAAAAAGGGTGCTATCCAGCACCACCGCGTAGCGCCCGTCCGGCTCTGGCGTACAGCTCAGCACGTTAGCTCTGCCTTCAGTGTTATCGCTGGTGTAATAAAGACGTTCAGTCATAAGTGTTCTCCTCTTGGTGAGAAGAGTATATTCACTTTATCTGCGTCGATAATCCTGCGCTCACTCAATGCATCTTTGCCTGGTACGCACAAATGAATCCTAATCTTCTACCTGACCTTGCCACCTTCGTGTTGATTATCGACCTGGGCAGCTTTACCGCTGCGGCCAAAGCGACCGGGGCAACGCCTTCAGCGATAAGCCGTAGCGTGTCCCGTCTTGAGCAGGCGCTTGGCAGCAAGTTGCTGCACCGCACCACCCGTAAGCTGGCGCTGAGTGATACCGGCAAGATGGTGTACGAACATGCTCAGGAGATGCTGAATGCGGCCCAAATGGCGATGGATTCTGGCAGTAGCCGCCAGCAAGTGGCACAGGGTAAATTGACCGTTAGCGTACCGAAAGCGGTGGGACGTTTTGTGATTCACCCGCTGATGGCCGAATTTTTTGAGCGCTATCCGGACGTAGACGTGTGCCTGCGTCTTGAGGACCGCTATATGGATTTGATTGACGATGGCGTCGACCTGGCGCTACGCATCAGCCAGTCCCCCTCCCCCGGTCTGTATGGCAAAGCGTTGATGCCGGTAAGCCACGTGATTTGCGCAACCCCGGCGTATTTGCGCCGATACGGCACGCCCGATTCCCCTCAGGCGCTGCGCGAACATTGCTGTATCAGCCTTGGTGAAACGCCCGCCGATTCACGCTGGAAATTCCGCCTCGGTGAGAAAAGCGAGACGATTCAAACCCACGGACGCTACGCCGCCAACCATACCGGCGTGCGGCTGGATGCGGTGAAAAACCATCTCGGTATCGGCAGCCTGCCGCTGTTTACCGCACGGGAATCGCTGGCTAACGGTGAGATAGTGCAAGTGCTACCAGAGTGGGAGTTTATCAGCGACTACAGCGGCGATCTCTGGCTCTTATGGACGCGTAACCAACATATGCCCGCCAGAATGCGGGCGATGATTGATTATTTGAGCGAGAAGCTACCGCAGCATCATCGCTAAACACCATTACGGCGCTAGTGCAAAGACCTCTGCAACCCATTGGCGGAAGCCTTCGACATCCAGCCCCAATGCCACCTGCGCGTTAGCTGGCTGCCCAAGTTTCCCTTCGATGTCCACCACCGTTGTCCCGGTGGTATATTGCCCCTGAGTTTCTACGGCGACGTAGCAGCTTTGCAGGGTAAACAGCGCCGGACGCGCCAGCCAGGCAATCGCGCACAGGTCGTGCATGCGCAGGCCGCTCTGCATACTGCCGCTGCGGTAGTGGCTGAACAGCGCGTGGAGCATGGCGCCGGTTTTATTCAGCGCGGGCAACGAGGCCAGATATTCCGGTGAGAGCGTCGCCTGGTTGGTGACGTCCAGCCCGCACATCACAATCTCCAGGCCGCTGCGGAACACCAGCGCCGCCGCTTCCGGGTCGATAGCAATATTAAACTCGGCATTCGGCGTGAAGTTACCGCGCCCGGCAGAACCGCCCATAATCACCAGTCGACGAATATTGAAGCGGCATTCAGGGTACTGCGTCAGCAGTAGCGCGATATTGGTCAGCGGGCCAATGGCGACCAGCGTGACCGGCTCCGGTGCCAGCATCAGCGCATCGCGAATGGCCTGAAACGCCGGTTTTGCCAGCGGCTGGCGGTTATGCTCGACAAAATCATAGCCCTCCATGCCTGATTCGCCGTGCACCGACGCCGCGTCGCGCAGCGGGCGAACCAGCGGCGCGGCCGCACCCTGCGCCAGCGGCACATCCGCATTCCAGAAATGCAGCAGCTGCAAGCCGTTACGGGTCGTTTTCTCGACGGAGACGTTGCCGGCGACGGTGGTCATCAGCTGGAGATCCAGCTCGGGGGCAAACAGCGCGGCGGCAATCGCCGCGGCATCGTCGATACCGGGATCGGTATCCAGGAAGATAGGCAGACGCATGATTTCTCCATAAAAAATGCCAGACGTTAAGCCTGGCATTTTTTCACATCTGCGGGAGAATTAATTTACTCGACTTCACGAACATCCACACGCAGCTCGCGCGGCACCTCAAAGACGATATTCTCTTCGCGGCCTTCAAGGGTAATCGCTTCGCCGCCACCCAATGATTGCAGGCGGGCAATAACGTTCTGCACCAGAATATCCGGCGCGGATGCCCCGGCGGTGACGCCAACGCAGGCGGCTTCTTTTACCCAGGCTTCCTGGATGTCGGACGCATCGTCAATCAGATAGGCCGCTTTGCCCATCCGCTGTGCCAGTTCGGCCAGACGGTTGGAGTTGGAAGAGTTCTTCGAACCGACAACCAGCACTACGTCCGCCTGCTGGGCGAGCGATCGCACGGCTTCCTGACGGTTAGTGGTGGCGTAGCAGATATCATCTTTGCGCGGGCCAACGATCTTCGGGAAGCGGTCACGCAGCGCGTCAATAACGTCGGAGGTGTCATCCACCGAGAGCGTGGTCTGGGTCATAAACGACAGCTTGCTCTCGTCTTTCACCGCCAGCTTCAGTACGTCTTCCGGCGACTCAACGAGGTACATGCCCCCTTTCGGGTTGCTGTACTGGCCCATGGTGCCTTCGACTTCCGGGTGACCGGCGTGACCGATAAGAATCGACTCTTCGCCGCGACGGCTGGCGCGCGCCACTTCCATATGTACTTTGGTGACCAGCGGGCAGGTCGCGTCAAAGACCGTCAGGTCGCGACTTTTCGCTTCATTGCGCACGGCCTGAGAAACGCCGTGGGCGGAGAAGATCAGGATAGCGCCATCCGGCACTTCGCTAATCTGCTCGATAAAGATGGCGCCGCGTGCGCGCAGGCTATCCACCACGTAGCGGTTATGCACCACTTCGTGACGAACGTAGATTGGCGCGCCATAAATGGCGAGCGCATTTTCAACAATGCTGATAGCGCGGTCAACGCCTGCACAAAAGCCGCGTGGGTTGGCCAACAGGATCTGCATGTTACGCCTCCAGTACCGGATCGACTTCCAGTACTTCAATATCAAAATGAACGGTATGGCCCGCCAGCGGGTGGTTGAAATCAACCGTGATGGAGTCACCGTTAATCTCACGGATCACGCCCGGCATCTCGCTGCCGTCCATTGCGGTGAACAGCATGATAGCGCCGATTTCCGGTTCGCCCGCATCCATAAATTCGCGGCGGGAGAAATACTGGATAAGATCTGGCGTCGAAATACCAAACGCCGCGTCAGGCTCCAGGGAGAAGGATTTTTTGTCCCCGGCCTTCAGGCCGAGAAGATGCTGCTCCAGCCCTTCAGACAGGGAGGCATCGCCCAGACGAAACAGCGCCGGTTTGCCGTTGTTACGGGTCGACTCTGCGGTAGAGCCATCGTCCAGTTTCAGCGTGAAGTGCACCAGCACTGCGCTATTGCTTTGAATCGAATCAGACATGCAGGGACAGCCTTTTATCTTACGACATTGGAATGACGATTATTGTTATTAGATAGCGTAGCCTGTAATTCCCCGGCGTCGCTACGCTCGGCCGGGCTACAGACTGCGCTTATTTGATTACGCCTGCTTTTTCGGCAGGAAACCTTCCAGCACGATCAGCGCTGCACCGATACAGATTGCGGTATCGGCCAGGTTGAAGGTGGCAAAGTGCCAGTCGCCGACGTAGAAATCGATCATGTCGACAACGAAGCCATGCCACAGACGGTCGAACAGGTTACCCAGCGCGCCGCCAATAATCAGCGCGTAGGCAATGTTGTTCAGCTTTTGCGTGGCCTTAGAGCGATACATCAGCACCGCCAGCGCAATACAGATACCGATAGCGATACCCGCAAAGAACCAGCGCTGCCAGCCGCCGCTGTCGGCCAGGAAGCTAAATGCCGCGCCATAGTTACGCGCATAATGCAGATTAAGCGACGGGAACAGCGAAACCGTCTCCCCCAGAGCAAAGTTCTGGAGGATCAGGTATTTGCTGCCCAGATCGATAATCAGCACGGCTACAACCAGCCACAGCCAGCGTAGCCCTGTTGAACAAATCGATTTACTCATCAGGCAAACTTACGTTTTTCGCCGTCACCGGCCACGTTGCTCACACAGCGTCCGCAAATTTCTGCGTGTTCCGCCACCTTACCGACGTCCTGAGTGTAGTGCCAGCAACGCGGGCACTTCTCGCCTTCGGCTTTATTCAGCGCCACTTTCAGCCCTTTCAGCAGTTCGCTCTGCTGGGCATCAGCGGTTGCCGCTTCATAATCCGCAACGGTCGCCCCGGAGGTCAACAGGACAAATCGTAATTCGTCGCCGAGCGCGTTCAGCTTGGCCGCCAGTTCCGGCTGGGCGTACAGGGTCACTGCCGCTTCCAGAGAACCACCGACTTTCTTATCAGCACGCGCCTGCTCGATGACCTTGTTCACTTCGCCACGAACCTGCAGCAGTTCTTCCCAGAACGCATCGTTCATCGCTTCGCTGTCGGCCAGGCCAAACAGACCTTCGTACCACTCGCCGGTGAAGACATACTTCTCGCGGTTACCTGGCAGGTAGCCCCAGATTTCGTCAGCGGTGAAGGACATGATTGGCGCCATCCAGCGAACCAGCGCTTCTGCGATATGGTACAGCGCAGTCTGGCAGCTACGACGCGCCACGCTGTCCGCTTTCGCGGTGTACTGGCGGTCTTTGATGATGTCGAGGTAGAACGAGCCCATTTCGACGGAGCAGAAGCGCATCAGGCGCTGTACCACTTCGTGGAAGTCATAGGATTCGTAGGCTTTCATGATGTCAGCCTGCGCTTCCTGCGCGCAACCTACGGCCCAACGATCCAGCACCACCATATCTTCCGGTTTCACCATGTCTTTCAGCGGATCGAAGCCGTTAAGGTTCGCCAGCAGGAAGCGCGCGGTGTTACGGATACGACGATAGCTGTCGGCAGCACGTTTCAGGATTTCATCCGATACCGCCATTTCACCGGTGTAGTCGGTTGATGCCACCCACAGACGCAGGATATCCGCGCCCAGTTTGTTCATCACGTCCTGCGGAGAAACGGTGTTGCCGATAGATTTAGACATCTTACGGCCCTGACCATCGACGGTGAAGCCGTGGGTCAGTACCTGGCGATACGGCGCTTTGCCTTTCATGGCAACGCTAATCATCAGGGAGGACATGAACCAGCCACGGTGCTGGTCAGAACCTTCCAGATACATGTCCGCAGAATGACCGCCGAACTCAGGGCGCGCATCCACAACGGAGTAGCTGGTTGAACCGGAATCGAACCACACGTCCAGGGTATCTGGCACTTTCACGTAGTTGTCTGCGTCGTCGCCGAGGATTTCACGCGGGTCGAGATCCCACCACGCCTGAATACCGTCTTTCTCAACGTACTTGGCTACCGCTTCCATCAGTTCAGTGGTGCGCGGGTGCAGCTCTTCGGTGTCTTTATGCACGAACAGCGCCATTGGTACGCCCCAGGTACGCTGACGGGAGATACACCAGTCAGGGCGGTTTGCGACCATGGATTCGATACGTGCTTTACCCCATGCAGGGATCCAGCCGCTCAGATCTTCTTTCGCCAGGCCTTCCTGCTCAATGCGGTCGATCTCTTTGAGAGACTGAATACGCAGGCCTTTTTTATCCATGCTGACGAACCACTGCGGGGTCGCACGGAAGATGATCGGTGACTTGTGACGCCAGCAGCATGGGTAGCTGTGCTGCATTTTTTCGACGTGCAGCAGCGCGCCTTTTTCAGTCAGCAGCGCAACGATTTTATCGTTAGCTTTGAAGACGTTCACACCGTCCAGTTCTGGGTAGGTGCCCGCCAGGTAAGCGCCATCAGGGCCAACCGGGTTAGCAATTTCCAGACCGTATTTTTGGCTTATCACGTAGTCGTCAGGGCCGTGGCCACCGGCGGTGTGTACCGCACCGGTACCGGCATCCAGCGTCACGTGGTCGCCCAGAATAGCCGGAACGTCGAAGCCCATGAACGGATGGGTGAAGCGCAGCAGTTCCAGCTCGGCGCCTTTGACGGTGCCCAGAATGGTGTAGTCGCTCACGCCGATGCGCTTCATTACGCTCTCAACGAGGTCGCTTGCCAGAATCAGCGCCTGGCCGTCTACCTGCACCAGCGCATAGTCAAAATCAGGCGCCAGAGAGATAGCGCGGTTCGCTGGCAGGGTCCACGGGGTAGTGGTCCAGATAACCAGCGAGATTGGTCCGGTCACGTTGGCGGCACCAAATTTCGCTTTTACCGCATCCTGATCGGCAGCGTGGAACGCCACGTCAATAGACGGGGAGGTTTTGTCGTAATACTCAACTTCCGCTTCTGCCAGCGCAGAACGGCAGTCAACGCACCAGTGCACTGGCTTGGCGCCTTTGTGCAGGTGGCCGTTAGCAACGATTTTGCCCAGCGCACGAATGATGTTGGCTTCGGTTTTGAAGTCCATGGTCAGGTATGGCTTCTGCCAGTCGCCGAGCACGCCCAGACGGATGAAGTCGGTACGTTGACCATCAACCTGCGTTGCGGCGTATTCGCGGCACTTGGCGCGGAATTCGGCAGCGGTAAACTTCTCACCCGGCTTGCCAAACTCCTGCTCAACTTTCAGCTCGATAGGCAGGCCGTGGCAGTCCCAGCCAGGCACGTACGGAGAGTCATAACCGGAAAGTCCTTTGGACTTCACGATAATGTCTTTCAGAATCTTGTTAACCGAGTGACCAATATGAATGTTGCCGTTCGCATATGGAGGGCCATCATGCAGAATGAACGTTTTTTTGCCTTTTTTGGCTGCACGAATGATGCCGTACAGGTCATCATCAGTCCAACGCGCCAGCATTCCCGGTTCACGCTTGGCGAGATCGCCGCGCATCGGGAACCCTGTTTCCGGCAAATTCAGGGTTGATTTATAGTCACTCATCAGATTCTCGGTTCCGTATATTTACGTAGGCATTTAAGCCGGGTTTGAAAGCCCAAAAAACTCGCGGGCCGTTAATTCATCACGCGCAATCTGCGCTTTTAGTTCATCCAGCGAGGCGAATCGCTGTTCGTTGCGTATTTTTTTACGCAGTACTACATCTATATGGCGACCGTAAAGGTCCATTACAACGTCGAGCAAATGCACTTCTAGCTGCTGACGAACGCCAGCAACGGTCGGGCGCGTACCAATGTTCGCCACGCCCGGCAGGGGCTTATCACCCAGCCCCATCACTTCCACCGCATAGACCCCTTTTACCGGGGACACCTGACGACGCAGCGGTAAATTCGCCGTCGGGAAACCGATGGTTCGGCCTAGCTCATCACCGTGCACCACGCGCCCGGAGATGATAAACGGATGGCCCAGAAGGCTTTCGGCCTGTTCGAGGTTATCCTCAGCCAGCGCCTGACGCACTGCGGTGCTGCTGATGCGCACGCCACCATGGCAGAAGGTTTCGGTACTGGTGATATCGAAACCAAACTCTGCGCCAGCCTTCTGTAATAACAAGAAATCGCCCTGACGACCAGCGCCGAAGCGGAAATCATCGCCGACGGCGAGGAACTGCACCCCCAGGCGCTTCACCAGCAGTTCGCTGATAAAGTCCTGCGCGGTCAGCGCCGCAAAGCGACGGTCAAAGCGTACGCAGAGGACGTAGTCCACTCCACTCTCGGCCAGATAACGCAGTTTTTCACGCAGCCGCGTCAAGCGGGCCGGGGCCTTGTCAGCCGCGAAAAGCTCCAGCGGCTGCGGTTCGAAAATCATCACCACCACAGGCAAACCGCGCGCCCTGCCCTCGGCACGTAAGCCTTGCAGCAACGCCTGATGCCCGCGATGCACACCGTCGAAATTACCAATGGTCAGTACGCACCCATGTGGTGCCTGACTGAGATTATGTATGCCGCGTATCAGCTTCATGTCTGGCTCAAAAGAGTGAAAATCGTCAGAGTATACCTTGTACAACCCGCCACGTTAACCCGCGATTACGCCTGACGGCGGAAAGAAGGAATGTTTTCATCAGCATCCGCTGGAAAGGTAAGAAAATATGGCCGACATGCGTGATTTTTGTGCCAGAAAGACTGTATTCGTTGCCCACAAGCTGGTAGAATCCTGCGCCATCAATACGTAATGCAGCGTTGTCAAATTAACGGCGCTTATTTGCACAAATCCATTGACAAAAGAAGGCTAAACAGGCATATTCCTCGGCCTTTGAATTGTCCATATAGAACACATTTGGGAGTTGGCCTTGGCTAATATCAAATCAGCTAAGAAGCGCGCCGTTCAGTCTGAAAAGGCTCGCAAACACAACGCTAGCCGTCGCTCTATGATGCGTACTTTCATCAAGAAAGTATACGCAGCTATCGAAGCTGGCGACAAAGCTACTGCACTGAAAGCATTTAACGAAATGCAACCAATCGTGGACCGTCAGGCTGCTAAAGGTCTGATCCACAAAAACAAAGCCGCACGTCATAAAGCAAACCTGACTGCACAGATCAACAAACTGGCTTAATCGCCTGCTTGTTATCAGCTTTGTGAAAAAACCCGCGCAAGCGGGTTTTTTTATGCCTGCAGAACAGACTCAATACGCCGATGGACCAGGAATGCTTTTGGTTAACAAGAGACAATCTCTGTGACAAAAAATAGGCCACATGGGCCTCTTTAACAGAGAAAATAAAATGATTAATTAGTCAGTAATTTCAATACGAGCCCCCAGATCGTCACTGGTGGTGATGGTAAAGTTGCCTTTATTACCATATTGATCGTATAGAGTCACAATGACGCTCTGACGCATATCATCAACGGTCACAATATTATTGCCATCTATACGCGTAATGCACAACTGTCCCGGTCTTTCATTTTTGGTATAAGTTGAAGTGTCCTCTGGGCCAATCGCTGTCACTACCTGTCCCAGCATTGAATCAACCAAAATTTGTATAGAATGCGATGTGTACTGATCTTCAGCTGGAGCATATATTGAGCGAATTGTAACGTCATCGTGCTCATTAGTGGCTTTATTAATTAAAAATTTCTTGATAAAAAGCCGATAATTAGTGAATGCATAGTATCGATTAGCTTTGTTTGAATCCCATTGGTCTGTAGAGGAATACTTGCCACTTCGCGACTCATGATCAGAGTGTTCATATAGCGTCATATCTTCTGTCGTATATGTTTTCTCTGCAATCGGAGTCAATACAACGCATGACTCAAATTGACTACGCGCAGTTGTCACATAGATAAGACCGGCTTCATTAGAAAATTTCGCGGCAATAGATTTTGCCGCATAGACACCGTTATCCACCGATACTCTCATGATAAAGCTTTGCGGTAATAAAAAACCTTCCATTGGTCCATATGAAAGTGATTGTTTATTTTTGAGATTAAGCGCGGTCGTTGACAATGCTACCGTAGAATCGAATACGATACCGTCAGAAATAAACTCACCATCCCCCCTACCATTATACCACCCGTCATTCTCAATAGGCTCACCTGTATAATAATCACATAGACTCAGGTTGTTATTCATTTGAGATGTTTCTAAAAATATCTGTTCCCCCTGATCATCGCATGCAATAAAATTCACTACCACTTCGACTTCATTTCTTCCATTAGCGTAAATTGAACCACCCATTGTGTTATTACGCAGAGAAAGGTTAAAATAACTGAGGAATGAAAAAATACCAGACATATTAATTTCCTTATTTAAGCGTTGTACATTCCAACTTCACTACCACTAGCTTCAGGCACAAATCTAAGATGGCCGCGATTACCAAAAGCATCATAAATCATAGAATTGCAATACTCATTAGATGTATAAAGGCTGGCACTATTAGTCACTTTAAGACAAACAATATTTTGTTGCCCTGCGCGTTTATTATATTCAATAGGAATTTGCGTGCCATCAGGCAACGTTAATGTCCAGGTTGCCTCTTCCCCAACGTCAAAGCAGCACTGATATCGATCTTCAGTACTGGAGTAGTGCTGAATATAATATAGCCGATCAGAGGACGAATCTACCTCACCTTTTTTAATAGAGACTTCTGGCAAGCTAACATAATAATCAACTTGTTCAACATGATGCTGACCATAGTCAGATGATGCTTCCTCGGTATGTAAAAACGTCACTTGAGTATAATCATAAGAAATTTCTGGCAATGGCGTTAATACAACACCATCATCAAATGATGTTCCATGAGCGCTGGTAACATACGTATTGAGATTATCCGGGGTGATAAAACCACAGAAAGTACGAGAGTAAGCATTATATTCACTACAACTCATGTAATAGGTAATTCCTTGATAGATATTACCATGAGCATCCTTTAACTCTGTAGCATAGCTATCTCCAACTTTCAAAGAGGTATTTAATCCTGCAGTTGTAACGAAATCGCCTTTCTCTAAAGAAGCAACCCAGCCGTCAGAACTCTGGCCTGGAAATAAGACCGTCCCCAAATTATAATCGCCAACAAAAACACATTGTTTTATTTGCTCATCAGTTAGCATGATTTGATTATAATACTGATCAGTCACAACAAAATTTATATTTATTGCTACCTGATTTCGGCCGTTGGCATACACAACAGCCTGATCACTACTGGAGCTAAGATTAACATCCAAACCAGTTACATACTTAAACAACCCACTCATAATAACTCCTTGGTTAATATAACCCGCAAACATTGAACAATTTTGATCAATGCTTGCGAGCATGTATTTCATTACATCAGATACCAAATAAAAGAATACTACTCATAATAAAAGTAACATTACATTTTTGTCTCTACCATTGCCCCCCAAGCAACAAGACTATTTTCATTTACTAAACGAACACCACTACTTTTCAACTGCGTAGAAAGCGGTGATAAATTTTTGGCCATGTCATTTTTTTGAGACATATATAATGGTTCCAATCCTGAACTATCACCACTCTGCATACCTGTACTGGATAGATAATATTTTTCAATTGTAGGATTTTTCAGATCGCTGGTACTGGTCAGGGTATTATTCGTAATATCTGCATTCGACGTATCGCTGCCGGTCTGCCCCGATGTTGTGTCCTCTTTCTGCTGACTGATATAATCATAAATATCCAGAGCTATTGCGCTTCCTTCGCTCAGAAAACCGAAAGTGTTAGAATCCGTCACTTTCATGTAGCGGTCGGCTGTTTTGACCATCAGACTCCGAGTATCATGCACCTTAAGCGTATACGATCCGGATTGCCCCCGAACCTTAGACCAGGTATCCAGAATCTTTTCAGGGAGCTCTTTAATGTGACCAGACATCTTCATTGAAACGCTACCAAAGCCAATCAAAGAACAAACTTTGGAAACCCACGAAAATGCATTCGCTACATCAGGATTCTTCTCCTCAAGCGATGTAGAAGTAATAGATGCGACATCCCCAACTACTCCAACGACACCCAGTACCAGAGAGACAACGTCCGCAGTAGCTACCGCGGCAGCAACCCCACCTGCAACAATAATTGCCGCCCCGGCGGTAAATATGGTCAGAAGCAGACTAAATATACTAAAACCAATACTGATGCCTGCCCGCAAACTCATATGGCCTGTTGGGTCAATAAAGTTGATCGGATCGTTACGACAATAGGCATAAGGGTTAATTCCCCCTTCGCCAAATGGTGACCAGCTGTCCGGCGTATTAAAGCGCATTAATTCCGGGTTGTAGGCACGATAGCCGCTGCCTAAATGATAGTATCCGGTGATCGGGTCCCTGACCTGGCCATTAAATGCAGGGCTCCACGCTGGTAACGTATTATTAGCGCTCGCACCAAAGGCGGTAAAACCGGTATCCGCAATCGACTTGCTTTGCGAATCAACCTGACTTAGTGGCGTACCTTTAAAATCGCTCAGATAAAGCTGAGAATTCGTACTGTCTTTTCTGGCAAGCATCGTATTGGCCACTTTGACAAATTCGGTGCTAACGGCATTATCCTCGTTATACTGAGAAACAACGCTACCTTCACGATAATAAAGTTGGGTATTGCCACCATCCTGTGCGAGCTGGCGTACCATACGATCCATGGCATCATAATGGTACGTGGCAATAATTTTCACACCGCTCAAAATCTGCTGCAGACGTCCTAAAGCATCGTACGTTAACGTGTTACCCACTTCATTGGTGGTCAGGCGACCGGCTAAATCATATTCCAGCAGCGTTTCTTTCGGATATGCATCATGGCTATTAGCAACGCGTTTAAGCTGGCAAGGGTCGTTAAGGTCATAATGATATTCGGTAAAGTTTTCGCCATCAGAAAAGGTGGTGGTAATGTCTTTAATATTCCCTAAACCGTCATAGGTATAGACCTGGTTGGTAATCTTATTGCCAAATTTATCGACCGGTAATTGCTCACCCGTTGCCGAATAGGTATAAAGCTGATTACGGCTGGTATAGGCATACTCTTCCCGGAGCAGCACCGTCTCTCCCTTACGGGTGATACGCTTTTTCAGGCTGTCGTCAGGGTAATAAAGCTGTTCAACGCTGCGATTTTGTCCGCCGCAGCTAAAGCTTCGCATCCATTCACGAGAGAATTCATCGTAATGAATTTCCATCGTAGAAACAGAGGAGAACTGGCTGTCGGTGGTGGTAATTTTTTTGATGCGGCCTAGCGTATCAAACTCATTATCGAGCTTAATATTACCTTCGGTAATACTCAGACACTGTCCAAGTGCGTTAAACGCTGAATGACGGTTATTGTTATCAACGCCAACATAATCCAGCAGAATACCATTCCCCGAGAATGTATAGTTGGTGGAAACTGTTCGACCATTATCGGTAAAGGTTTCCGTCGCCAGCGTTGAGTCATTATTATAGGTGTTAACGAATTTAATGCCTTCCGCATTCACCCCGGTAAGCAGGTCGCCGCTGACCGGATCATAGGTCATTTCCTGAAGAATCAGCGAGTCTTTATCTTTCACGCTTCTGACCACATTACCAAGCTCGGTAATATATTCATACTCGAGTACCTGACCATCCTGTGTCAGCGTCCTGTACGGACAGGGTTTATCGAGTTCGTATACAAACTGCTGGGTACGGTTTGCCACCGTTGACGCTTTCAGACGGCCAAGGCCATCAAATGTTTGTTCTCCTAACAGGCGATCGTCAGCATAAATATGCGTTATCAGTTTTTCATTAGTATGCCCAGCATAAATTTTACGAACTTTGGTACCGTCGGCAAGAGTGGTGTGGATAACACGGCCATAGCTGTCATAGTCATAAGTGAGGAATACGCCCGCATCGTCAACAATGCTTCTTAGCTGTCCTAAACCATCATAGTGAAAGTTTTTAACGCCGATATTTTGGCCCAGCGAGTTAATTTTCCACTTCGAGGTTACGGCATTGTTCACGTTATACTGCGTGACGGTTTGGCTAGTTGTCTCAGTGGCAGATTCCTGCCAAAGCGTTGCTTTCATGGTAATAGGATCATAGTCATTATATTCATAATGGCCATCATTATATTGAATGGACTTGACCATTCCCCAGTCATTAAACGCCATTTCTTGCGAGACCAGTGCATCAATATCATTCAATCTATCGCGGCGATCGTTATAATATTCACGGCCAAACGAATCATATTTTCGTTCAAAAACCACAGTCCAGACATCGTTAATTAATTTTGCCTGACGAACAATATTACCCAAACCATCATAGATATTTTTAGAGGTATTACCTTTTTCGTCTTTAATGGTCATTGACGGGACAAAAACACCTGACTCAGGTTCAATTTCTTCCATCTGATAAGTGTAATTAATATTTGTCTCGTAGATTGACAGTCTATTTTTAATACTCTTCGTCAGGCGATCCAGGTCGTCATAGTAATACTCAGTGGTATTCCCTTCGGTATCAGTGACAATGTACTCTTTAAGCGACAGAGGATAATATTTAACAATCATGGAGGTATGATTGGTGCCATCATAATCAAAAGGATAATACATTACCGTCCGGGTAGCGTAGATATCATCGGTTTCCCATGTTGTTTCTTCTGTTGAGACATAATCCAACGCGCCACCTTCAACACCGGCCTTACTGATAGTGCTACGGAATACTTTCCCGTAGTAAGGAGAGGAATTGTCAGCTAAATACTCCTGAGCCACCTGAAGCAGTACCTTTTTATCTGACGTAGAGAGCACGGAGTTTTGTACCACGGCGTGATCTAACACCTCCTGGGCACCCGCTGCGGTCGGAATGCTGATATAGGTATAGTGCTTTGCTTTAACTGGTGTATCGAATTCAGTGCCTGCCGGTGTCACCGTTTCAGATTTGATATAACGACAAAAGCCGTGCGGATCCGCAGGACATTCCTCTCCACCAATAGCAGGAAAATATTCCCACGTGGTGGTTTTTCCATCAGGTTCTGCTTGGCTTAACAGATTGCCATCAAGGCTGTACTCATAGGTAGTCGTTTCTGAGCGTGCTTCATTCGTGACGGTATTACTATAGGTAACAACCTTACTTTTCTGGCACAAAAAGTTATCTGGCTGATTATCATAAGTGGCGCCAGAAATCGCGTAGTAGTCTGCGGTAGTCAGCTTTTGACTGTTATTCTGAGTCGTTTTTTCTTCGCGCAGCAGGTGGAAATTATCAAACGTCCTGCGGGTAACGATCGACTCTTCACCGTCGGTCAGATGCTCTTCGCTCCAGTAAAGGTAATTTGTCGCATTATTGTAGAGGTAATCTGAACTATTGGACCACGGCGCGGATAATCCATAGCCTAAGTAGTTATTTGTAGAATACTGATAGGTACGGCGAATAGTTGGCTGCTGAGCGCCAGGGAGTCGCGCATGTACGGTTACGCGCGGGAGCGAGGTTTGTCCTGCGGCGCTGGGGAATTTAATCTGATTGGCAACGTAGGTGACGGATTCCGACATGCCGGAAGGCGTCGTAATGCCGTGAAGCAGATTGTTGCCACCAACAGTATGGTACTCAAGATTCCAGACCGAGGTGTCGCTATCCTGAATAATACTGAATGAGGTCAGCTGCTGGTTGCTTTGGATAACACGTATTACCTTTTCTTCAATAGACAAAGGCCATACGGTGATGGTGGTATAGCCACTGTAGCTAATTTTGAGCAGCGTATTTTCTTCGTCCTGAATGCTCAGCAGTTGTGGGAAATCGCCGGTTAAATTCCACTGAAGCTGTAATGCCCGACCCAACGGGGAGTAAATCGTCACCGGAACCTTGACGTCATTCACGCTGCTCGGAGAGCTGAGGATTTCCACCACCCCGCTTTTATAAATTAATTTATAGTGGTCGGTGAATTTTTGAAACTTAATGTTTTCTAATTTATTCTGTTGAATAAGTACAGTGGTTGTATTTTCAACAATCTTATACTGATCGCCATTTGCAGTAACTAACAGACTATTCTTCTTATCGTAATAAGTTAGCCCCAGCCCCCACCCCTGGCCAAATCCGCGATTGAGCGTATCTAAAGGAGAATAGCTTAACGTAATATTCTGAACCGGACCAATACCGTGGTTTCCGGTAACATTCAGAATGGGGAAATTACATTTATACAACCCTGTACGAACGTCAACTTCTGCTTGCAGGCTGCTGGTAAAGTTACCCGCCTGTGAATAATAGCTCTGTGCCATAATGTTCCCTTACAATGAGTTAGTGATTAGAGCCATTTCACGTTAACCACTGCAAAGGAAAATCAGAAATCACATTACGCTAAATTGACATCATTAATTCTCACTGAGAAATAATGATGTCAATTTTAGCTTTTTTATCTTACCGGATAGGATTTGAAAATAACTCTGTATAATCTTTCTTGCAAATACGCTGCACCGCCGGATGCTGGATCATTCTTTCCGCGAATATGGCGTGATATTCCTCCATCACATTCTCTACACGTCCAATTTCAACGATAGAATCATCGGCATAGAAATGATGTGAATACAGAGTAGGGGCAACAAAAATAGCGTTATGTGTTGCCCCAAACGCTTTCATCAATGCGGCATCATCAAACTCACCAAGGATTTCAACGTTCAATCCTTGTGAGTTGATCCAGTTCAGCAGCTTACGCCCGAGCATCGAGCGACGCCCTGGGATTAGTAATCGACGTTCTTCCAGGCAGGCAGGAAAGGGTTTCTCCGGCAATGGCTGAGTACACCAAAAACTCACGCAGCATTCGCCAATTCGCACCGAAAACAACCCCTCCTGCTGGGTAGAATCGATCGGGCAGTCGGAGATAATCATATCCAACTTATGCTGGCTGAGCTGCTCAAGCAGCATTTCGTGCGTTGACTCAAAACAGCGCAGATGGATTGGCTCATCTTCCACCACGGCGGCATCCAGCACGCTGCTAACCAGCTGTTTGGATAGCGCATCTGCCACGCCAACATCAAACAGCAGGTTCGACTCTTTGCGGTAGTTCACGATATCCAGCATCTCCTGGCTTAGGGTGAACATTTTGTCGGCATAGCGGAAGACCAGCTCACCCAACTCGCTCGGTTCAATACCGCGCCCTTTACGTTTAAACAGTTTGCCCTGTAACCGTTCTTCCAGCGCCTTGATTTGCCCGGTGATGGTTTGCGGTGTCAGGAACAGCGCCTCTGCCGCCCCCACGACCGAGCCTTCCTTATAGACATGCCAGAAGTAGTAAAGGTGATTGTAATTAATATGCGACATGCCCTGTGCACTCCTCTCCTTTAATTCTCATCTTGCGCTTAGGCCATCTGCGGCTTCAAATGCGCACGTAATAAACTGTATCCCACCACCGCCGACATCACTGAGCCAATCAGGATGCCGAGCTTCGCCCAGTTAATCAGCGACGGGTCGACGCTGCCGAAGGCAAGGCTAGCGATAAAAATAGACATGGTGAAGCCAATCCCGCACAGCAGGCCGACGGCCATAATCTGCGAGAAGTTTGCCCCTTCCGGCAGTTTTGCCAACTTGAGCTTCAGCGCCAGCCAGCAGAACAAGCTGATGCCGAGCGGCTTACCGAGAAACAGACCCGCGATGATACCCAGCGGCAGCAGCGAGGTCAGCCCGTCGAGCGTGACGCCCTGAAGGGAAACGCCGGCATTGGCAAAGGCAAACAGCGGCAGGATCATAAAGGCCACCCACGGATGCAGCACATGCTCAAGTTGTTTCGCTGGCGACTTACCGTTCTGCTCGCGCAGCGGGATAAAGAAGCCGACAATCACCCCAGCCAGGGTGGCATGAACGCCGGACTTCAGCACCGCCGTCCACAGGATCACACCCACCAGAATATAGATACCGGTCCGACGTACGCCGCTGACGTTCAGCAACGCCAACACCGCAATGGCGGCCGCAGCGATGGCCAGCGACAGCAGTGACAAATCATGAGTGTAGAACAGCGCGATAATCACAATGGCACCCAGATCGTCGATGATGGCCAACGCCATCAGGAAGATCTTGAGTGAGGCCGGTACACGGCTGCCCAGCAGTGCCAGCACGCCAAGTGCAAAGGCGATGTCGGTCGCCGCAGGAATCGCCCAGCCGCTGCTCGCAATCGGATCCTGAGCGTTAAACGCCAGGTAAACCAGCGCTGGCACGGCCATGCCGCCCAGTGCTGCAATTACCGGGAAAATAGCCTGACGACGCGTAGCCAGCGAGCCTTGCATCATCTCGCGTTTAACCTCAAGGCCAATCAGCAGGAAAACACCGCCATCAGGGCATCGTTAATCCACAGCAGCATGTTCTTGTTAATTTCTAATGCGCCCACGCGCAGCTGCACCGGCGTTTCCAGGAAGGCATGATACAGGCCGCTGGTTGCGCCCATGTTGGCCATCAGCATGGCCAGAACGGCAGCAATAATCAGAATGATGCCACCAGAGGCATCATTGCTGAAAAAACGATGCAGATGTTTCATCTATTTATTCTCTCATTCAGTTAACTACTTGATAGAGACAATCATACCCTTCACAGATGCTCGTTAAAATTAGATTATTTAGTAAATATAATTCGTATTTTCCGATCTAACTAGATTATTGCCAGGGTCGGTAAGCGCCCTCCCCAGAAAGACATTCCGCGTCACAATGGAAATGCCCCGGATTTTCCGGGGCTTCTTTCAAGAACAACCAATCACTCAGTATGCGCCGAGGTCAGTCCATGCCTGGCCCTGGCTGCAGTTCAGGTCTGGCTGCATACCTTCACACCACCAGTTGACCTGGTAGTTGTGACCTTTCCAGCTTACGATCTCGAACTCGCCCCAGTTGACGCCGTATACCGTAGCCGCATCCCATTGTGGGTAAACAGAAGCGGAATCATCCGGAGTAGATTCAGAGTCATCAGAAGGTACTGGAGTCGGAGTGACCTCTTCTTCATCATCAGCCGGAGTCGGTTCAACTGCGCTTGCCGCTGGCACCACAATCAGAACAAAACGCTGCTGGGTTGAAGGTTCGCCTTGAGCATCACGGACAAACAGTGTGAACTGAAGTTCGGTAGCGGCTTCAACAACCGGTACCACGAACTCGATAACCGAAGCAGTTTTATCAGCAACGTCGATAGCGGTTGGTACGCCCCAGCTAAAGCTCAGAGCATCGTCATCTTCATCACTAGAGCCTTCGCCAGAAAGCTGAACGCGGGAACCGCCGACAACGCGCAGTTCAATAGTCGCTTTAGGCGCATGGTTGGCCTTTTCACCGTCATCCTTGTCTTCATCAACAGGTTCAATATTGATGCCTTCGAAGTAGAACGGTTCCATATCAACCACTTCCTTGCTCATTTCATAACCTAGGCCTTCACGCGCCGCGTTGACCAGCACGCCGTTATCCTGGTCGATAGTCCAGGTGAACATCCCACCCAGGCCGAGCTTAGCCGCGTACTCCGCTTTCACTTTTACGCTTCGTGGTGTATCAAGCGACATGAACAGTTTAGATTGCGGGTTGTAGAGGTAGTCTGCATTTGCAACCTGGTCGGTATACACATTGAAGCCATTACGACCTTTCTGGTTTTCCAGATCCAGGTAGTTATAAATGGTGTCATACCATTCGGTGCAGCCAGATTCGAAGGTACCGGTAGTGGTCCCCTCACCTGCGCTGTAAGAACCTTTCAGCGGGGAGAAGCTTTCAATTTCGGCGTTACGACCATTACGGGTGTAACCTGCATAACCGATGTTGATGCGATCGGCAGGGAAACCTTCAGCAATCAGATAATCAACAATAACTTCAATACTCCAGCCACCCGCAGACAGTGGGGACAGGTTAGTATGATGCGTCAGAGTTTCCGCCCATGGTGTACCGAAGAAGTCATAGGTCATGACGTTGATGCCGTAGAGACCCGCATCCATCAGCGCGTTAACGTTAGAGTAACCCAGAGTTTCTACGACAGCAGAGCTAGCGATAGAGATTTTAACATCGCTACGACCAGCAGCATCCAGCTGAGTTTTCAGCTCTTTGATGACCAGAGCATAGTTCGCGCCGTCTTCTGGGCCGTAAGGGTTATTGTTACCGACAGCATTCGGGTATTCCCAGTCAATGTCCACTTCGCTAAACATTGGGAACTGTTTGAATAATTTCACCACACCTGCCGCGAATACTTTGCGTGCTGCTTCAGTTTTTGCCATTTCATGGAAGCCGTTACTCATTGTCCAGCCGCCGATACTCATTGAAAGCGCCAGAGTATGACCCAGCTGCTTCGCTTTTGCCTGCAGGTCACGTAGACCGCCCAGCATGCCGTGAGTAGTCTGTTGCGTCACCGTCATTGGATCGAGGTCCCAGGCACTGGTCTCCTGGTTACAGTTAACATAAGACTGGAAGTCACCCCATGGGTCGAGGAAGGTGGGTTCGTTAGTCGTTTTGCCGGTGAGAGCTGCCGCTTTTTCAATGGTGGATTGCTTCTCGCCCTTGTCACCCACAATACCAATGAAACCAAAGATAATTTTGTCATAAGCCAGTGGATCGACATTAGCCAGATCGTAGCCACGTCCACGGTCATCAGCAATATCACCACCTTGCAGGCGGTCATCATATTGAGACCAGTCGGTGTAGTAGCCGAATACTTTTGGCTTATTCGCGTTTGCTTTATAAACGTTATATACCGAATTAGCGACGCGAGCAGAAGTGTAGCTGTATTTACTCACTTCAGTTGCAGGAATAAAACCGTCAGCTGCATTACTGGTTTCAGTCAGGGTGTCACCCTTAATTAATTTACTAGTCGTCATAATATGTTCCTATAATTTAGATGATTGTGTTTTCGTAGGCCATCCTACCGGGTGAATAATTCATTAGCTGATTGAATAAGGCTAATCACAAAACATCATCAATGACGATGACTTTTAATTTATACATAGCAACGATAACAATTAATTAAATTAATATTATACCGCAACACCCCGTTCACTTTATCAGCAATACAAATGCAACCCTAAAGTGTTTAATGGTATTTAATAGGTTTTTAAATCTCACTTAAAAACAAATCAAAGCTGTGATACACATTTGAAAATCAAACATAAAATGGAGTTATTGATTTTTACAATATGGATTCAGCTAGTTCTCGTAACTAGTATTCGGATAAACAAGGAATCAAGAACAACATCATTCAAAGAGGGAACAATGAAAACGTATATCATAAACCATGACTGCATATTTAATGAGCGTAAATATGAACTACGGAATATCACTAATTCGATGGTAGTCCGTATGACGGCGATGAGAGCAAGATGCCTCAGTTTCATCATCGAGCATGCAGAAAATGAAGTCATCGAACGCCAGGAACTCACTACCGCACTCTGGGGAAGTAGAGGGAACTATGTGAATGATGCAAATTTAACGCAAATACTTTATTTGATTCGCAAGGATTTAAAATCACTCGGGATCCATGACCTCCTCATTACTATCCCCCGCCAGGGAATTCAGGTAAATGATTTGATTCCCATTGAGTCAACAGATACCAACCAACCAGTTCCCCATTCTCTTTTTAGTCCATCCCGGCTCAAACAACGTTTTATCTCATTATTCAAACGCCAATAGTTTTAATAAATCATTATCAAGGAGGGTATAATGAATCCAGTTATCGATGGTATTCTTTCAATAGAAGGTGGTTATTCCAACAACCCCGCAGATCGTGGTGGTGAAACCAACTGGGGAATAACCAAAGCCACAGCAAGAGCAAATGGTTATCAGGGAGAAATGAAAGCATTAACCCGCGAAGAGGCCTATGCGATACTCGAGAATGTTTACTGGGTTAAACCTGGGTTCGAAGACATCTCACAGCTATCCTGGCCGATATCATTTGAACTCTGTGATGCCGCGGTCAATGTCGGCCCAAAATACCCCGGTATCTGGCTACAGCGCTGGCTAAACGTCTTCAACAAAGAACAAAATCTGTATCATGATTTAAGCATCGACGGCCTTATCGGTTCAAGAACGCTAGCCGCACTGGAACGTTTTCTGACAACGCGAGGAAGCGAAGGCGAGGTGGTCTTACTCAGAGCGTTAAATTGCAGCCAAGGGGCTTATTATTTGACTATCACCGAAGAAAGACAACAGAACGAGCAGTTTATCTACGGCTGGCTAAAAAACCGTGTTGTATAAGTTGAATAATGGGACAATGTAATCTTTACAATGTCCCATTTTTTCATCACACCATTGTTGATTATCGGTTATTAATCCTCAATAAGAGTTATGTCCTAATTTGTCTATGCATACTTACTCTTTGCCAGATACAATGCGTTTAACTCGCGCCCCTAATATTTTAATAATGGGAATAGAAAATACACCTCCCACTCCTGCAAAAAGCAATATCATATTAAAACTTAGCCCCTTTTCAACCGCTACCACACTTAAAATAAAACTAGTGAAGCATGAGATAATAATCTGGTTGATACATCTCATTAAGCGACCATGAAAGCTACCGGCTTTGAACCCCTCTGACTTTAATAAAAAACTCACAACCCCCCCCATGCTCCGACCGCGATGACCATTGCAATAACTTCTACTTCGAGGAGAATCGCCCTTGGCGTTTCTAATTGAGCAGGTAATAACATTTATGATTCCTTTTGGATATAATGGAACTACAAATCTAAACCTTTCAGAGCGAAGAAAAGAGTCACAAAGAATCACTAAATATAGGTAATAAAAAAATATCTTATTAATGAAGTTAATGACGAAATGAAGATAAAGTATGAAGCATGTCAACAATGTCTTCAATATGCTGGCTCTTAGCATTCCTTTTATACCAGGAAGCGTATACATTCATTTGTTTTATTTTAATTTCACGTGGTAACTGCAGGATATTGATATTATATTTACGTTGATTTTTAAAGAAAATAGCAAGTTTCAAGGGAACCAATGCAATTAATTGTGTGCGTTCTACAATACCCATGATCCCTGTAATTGAATCACTTTTGTAGCCAATATCCCTTCGTTCTTTAACATCAATATTACTATCATAGAGGTTTTCATCTTGTATGGTCACAATCGGACAATCATTAGCTTTAAAAATGGCATGTTGTGATGATAAAAAATGATGGAGTGATAGCTGTGATAGTTCGCTTAACATATTATCCTTACCACAAATCACGCAAAAGTGTTTGAAGCTATCAATGGGTCTGCATTCAAAATCATTATCATTGTTATAATTACGGCTGATTGCTATATCGCACTCCTCCGTTATTAACAATTTTCTCATCTCATCGTTATCCCGGTTACGCATAGAGAAATGATGAAAAGAATAACGCTCGAAAAATTTATCGTCGTAAACCTGTGATAAATAGTAGTTTTCAGTAATATCACCGCCCAACAGGGTGATTTTACTTTTCTCCGAATCTTTCCCTTCCGGTTTTAATGCGACTTTAATGAGATCAATCGCTTGGCAGAAGTAGCTATGAACTTCGAGCGCTTTTACTGTTGGAATGAGACCACTTCGGCCTCTGACAAAAAGAGCTTCGTGGTAAAAACCCTGTAATCGGTTCAATGCAATCGAGACAGCCGCAGGCGTTACAGCCAATCGCTGGGATGCTTTCGTGACATTTCCGGCGGAAATAACTGCATCCAGCACCTTAATTAAATTATAATCGAACTCACTCTTCAAAGAAATAACTCCAGATCCATTAAAACTTCTACAGTATCACAAATGGAATTATTACTTCATAAGCGAAACAATCAAAATAAATTAATAATAAATTAATAATACAATAATTTATAATACATAGATAGTTTT
>NZ_JMPL01000055.1 GCF_000735365.1 Kluyvera ascorbata ATCC 33433
GGGCGGCGTGCTCCAGCCGGGCGGCAAGCTGATGGAAATTGTCCCACTGGAAGATCAGTTGCTGGTTGAAACGCGGATCAACCCACGTGATATCGCCTATATTCGCCCAGGTCTCGCCGCCACGGTGAAAGTCACCGCTTACGATACGTCGATCTATGGCAATCTGGACGGCACGGTCGAAGTGGTTTCGCCGGATACATTGCAGGATGAGGTGCGCCGGGATCAGTTCTACTACCGGGTTTACGTGCGTACCGACAGTGCAGAGCTGCGCAATAAAGCGGGGCAACGTTTCCCGATCCTGCCGGGGATGGTGGCAAGCGTGGAGATCAAGACTGGGCAGAAATCCGTGCTCGATTATCTGATTAAGCCGCTGAACAAGGTGAATGAAGCATTGCGTGAACGCTAGAATAGGAGCGGAAACCCTCTCCGGCAGGAGAGGGTTAGCCAGGGATATTAACGGCCAGCATGTTTCATAATGCGGGCTTTATCGAGCTGCCATTCGCGATCTTTGAGATCGGAACGTTTATCGTGCTGTTTCTTACCTTTCGCCACGCCGATTTTTACCTTACACCAGGCGTTCTTCCAGTACAGCGACAGCGCGACGACGGTATAACCTTCGCGGTTGATACGCCCGAACAGGGAGTCCAGTTCGCGCTGGTTGAGCAGCAGTTTACGGGTGCGTGTCGGATCGCAAACGTAGTGCGTTGATGCTACGGCCATCGGGGTGAAGTTCGCGCCAAACAGGAAGGCTTCGCCGTCTTTCAGGATAACGTAGCTGTCGCCGATGTTGGCTTTACCTGCGCGCAGGGATTTCACTTCCCAACCCTGGAGGGCAAGGCCCGCTTCAAATTCTTCTTCGATAAAGTATTCGTGGCGGGCGCGTTTATTCAGCGCAATCGTGGCTGATCCAGGTTTGTGTGCTTTTTTCTTTGTCATAATGTCCTGAACTTATCGCTTATCTCAATAACACTGCCTCAAGCTCCCGCGAGGCGCAATGGGTTATCTTAGCACGATATAGCCCGCCTCCGTTTTTTTTAGCAGTAGATAAATGATACTATTTACGCCGTGTTCGTGAATGGAAATTGCTATGCCTCAGATTAGCCGTACTGCGCTGGTTCCCTACAGCGCGGAGCAAATGTATCAACTGGTGAATGATGTGAATGCCTATCCGGATTTTATCCCCGGTTGTACAGGCAGCCGTGTTCTGGAGTCCGGCCCGACGCAAATGACGGCGGCGGTGGATGTCTCTAAGGCAGGTATCAGTAAGACCTTTACCACGCGGAATACGTTAACCAGCAACCAGAGCATCCTCATGCATCTGGTGGATGGGCCGTTTAAAAAACTGATTGGTGGCTGGAAGTTTACGCCGCTGAGCCAGGACGCCTGCAAGATTGAGTTCCAGCTTGATTTTGAGTTTACCAATAAGCTCATTGAGCTAGCGTTTGGTCGCATCTTTAAAGAGCTGGCGCTGAATATGGTGCAGGCGTTCACGATGCGCGCTCGCGAGGTATACAGTGTCGGGTAAAATCGCCGTGGAAGTGGCGTATGCGCTGCCGCAAAAGCAGTACTTGCAGCGTGTGACGTTAGACGAAGGCGCGACGATAGAGCAGGCGATTCAGGCCAGCGGCCTGTTGACTTTGCGTGATGACATCGACCTCGCTAAAAACAAGGTCGGCATCTACAGCCGTCCGGCTAAACTCGACGATGTGGTTCATGACGGTGACCGGGTCGAGATTTATCGCCCGCTGATTGCCGACCCGAAAGAACTGCGCCGCCAGCGCGCCCAGCAAAAGAGCTGACCATTCTGTAGCCCGGACGAGGTGCGATAGCACCGACTCCGGGGTTTCCCGGCGTCACTACGTTCGACCGGGCTACACGTTGTAGGCTGGATAAGGCGAAGCTGCCATCCGGCAAACCGTTCGGATCGCAGACATAAAAAAAAGCGCTCAATGAGCGCTTTTTTTGCATTTGTGACACACCGCCGCTGATTTATTTGGTCAGCGCTGGCTTGTTGTCGATGTTAGTCAGTACGCCGCTGCTGTTGAAGGTCAGGGTCAGCGTCTGCTGAGTGACGGACTCATGCCCTGGCTGCTGACGGAAAACGTAGAACCAGGTGTTGGTGCCGAACGGGTCGGTCATCATCGGGGTACCTAAGGTATAGGCAACCTGTTGTTGCGTCATGCCAACACGGATTTTGGCAACGTCGTTAGGTACCAGGTAGTTCCCCTGACTAATATCAGGACGGTAAACCACTCGCTCCAGAGTGGAACAGCCTGCAGTCATCATCAGAAGAACCGCTGCGGCAGCAGTCAGCGTTTTACAGCGCATAGTGATTTGATTCCTTTTCGGGCCCGAGCAGTACGCGGCTCATATGTAATGTGCCGATGATAATAGACCTGAGGTAAGTTGGAAACCTTTGATATCAGGTCTTACGGCGTTTTTATTGTGAACTCAGACTCTAAGAAACCAAAAAAGTTTATGCGGCCAGCAACTCTTTCGCGTTTGCCAGTGTATTCCGCGTGACTTCGCTACCGCCGAGAAGGCGCGCCAGCTCCTGCAGACGGGCGCGTTTATCCAGCGGCTGCATGTGCGTTTCCGTCATTGCGCCGTCGGTCTCTTTGCTGACGTAGAAGTGGTGGTGACCACAGCCAGCCACCTGCGGCAGGTGCGTTACGCACATCACCTGAGTGGATTCACCCAACTGGCGCAGCAGTTTACCCACCACCGCCGCCGTTGGGCCACTGATACCCACGTCGACTTCATCGAAGATAAGCGCCGGGGTTTCCATTTTACGTGCAGTGATCACCTGAATAGCTAACGCTATACGCGACAGCTCACCGCCGGATGCCACTTTGGCAATCGCCTGCAGCGGCTGACCGGGGTTAGTGGTCACGCGGAATTCAATGCGGTCTGCACCTTCGGCGGTCAGGTGCTGCTCTTCAAAGCGAACGTCGATATCAAACAGGCCGTGCGGCATAGAGAGCATGTGCATGCTGTCTGTAATCAGCTGTGAAAGCTCCTGAGCGCTTGCCTGACGCTGTGCATGCAGCTGGCGTGCCGTTTCCATTGCCATCTGATGATGACGCGATACCGCGTGTTTCAGCGTCTCTAGTGAGTCGCTCTGGTCGTCGAGCAGCTGCTGTTCGTCCAGAAGAGATTGATAGTACTCCGGTAGCGCTTCCGGTGAGATTTGGTGCTTACGCGCCAGCGAGATCTGTTTGGACAGGCGCTGCTCCAGCTCGAACAGGCGATTAGGATCGAGGTCCAGGCGGTCGCAGTAGTGGCGCAGCTCGTCGCTGGCTTCGCTCAGCTGAATGGCCGCTTCCTCCAGCATGTCCAACACGCCAGACAGTTTGCCGTCCATGCTCACCAGTTCGCCCGCCAGCTGACGGGCGGTGCAGAGCTGGCTTTGCAGGTTGACGTCCTCACCATCGGCAAGGATTGTCAGCGCATGCTGGCTGGTGGAGATAAGCTGCCCGCTGTTGGCAAGGCGCTTGTACTCTTCGTCAATTTGTTCGTATTCGCCCGGCAGCGGGTTGAACTCGATAAGCTCTTTTAGCTGATACTGCAGCAGCTCTGCGCGGGCGGCGCGCTCCTGGCTTTGCTGCTGATGGGTTGCGAGATCGCGGCAGCTTTGGTTCCACAGGCGGTAGTGTTCGGCCATTTGACGAACGAGAACAGATTCGCCGACGTAAGCATCAAGCAGGGTTTTCTGATGTTCAGGTTTAACCAACTGCTGATGTGCATGCTGGCCGTGGATCTGGATAAGCAACTGACCCAGCTCGCGCAGCTGAGAGAGTGGTACCGCGGTGCCGTTGATAAAGCCACGGGAGCGGCCGTCGCTGCTGATAACGCGGCGCAGCAGGCATTCGCGGCCGTCTTCCAGTTGGTTCTCTTCGAGCCAGCGCAGGGCAGCAGGGGTGTCTTTGAGTGCAAAGCGGGCGCAGAGGTCGGCGCGGCTGGCGCCAGCGCGGACCATATCGGCTTCGGCGCGGCCACCCAGGCATAGGCCGAGGGCATCGATTGCAATTGATTTACCGGCACCGGTTTCGCCGGTGATGGCCGTCATGCCGCTGTTGAAGTCGATTTCAAGTTCACGAACGATGGCAAAATTGCTGATGGTCAGTTGTGCTAACATAGCCGCTTCCTGTATGAAAACCCATAACTGTGTTTTCATACAGTATAAACTGGATTTTTATCCAGTAAAGAGGCGGCGACTAAATTAGAACAATTTTTTTGACCAGCCGAGCTTGGTGCTTAATGTGTTGAAATAACTGTAGTCTTTTGGGTGAATCAGATTGAGGTGGTAGTCGCTGCGGCGAATTAACACGTCTTCACCTTCCTGAATCGGCAGGGCTATCTGGCTGTCGCAGCTAATTTCAAGGTCGCTACGGCGGTGCGAGAAGCGCAGGCGAATGGTGCTGTTGCTGTTAATCACCAGCGGGCGCGCCGACAGCGTGTGCGGGAACATCGGCACCAGGGTGATGGCATCCAGCGAAGGCGTCAGGATTGGGCCGCCCGCCGAGAGCGAGTAGGCCGTTGAGCCGGTTGGGGTAGAAATAATCAGCCCGTCTGAGCGCTGGGAGAACGCAAAGGTCTCGTCAATATAGACTTCAAACTCAATCATATGCGCGACTTTACCCGGATGCAGCACCACTTCGTTGATGGCGGTGCTGATGCGCTTCTGGCAGTTTTGCTGACAGACCTGCGCTTCCAGCAGGAAACGTTTTTCAGCAATAAAGTTACCGTCCAGCACATCGGCCAATTGCTGGTGCGCGTTGTCCGGGTCAAGGTCGGTAAGAAAACCGAGATTGCCGCGGTTAATGCCGATTACGCTGATGTCGTAGCGGGCAAGGGTGCGTGCCGCGCCGAGCATATTGCCGTCGCCGCCGACCACTACCGCCAGGTCCGCCTTCTGGCCAATTTCCGCCAGCGTGCCGGTCTGGACGTTGTCCAGCTTGAGTTCTTTGGCTATTTGACGCTCAACAATGACATCGTAGCCTTTGGTGCACAGCCAACGATAGAGCATTTCATGTGTTGTCAGGGCCGTCGGGTGACGGGGATGTCCTACAATACCGATACACTTGAAATGATTGTTCATTTTCTGAATGTCCTTGTGCCGAAGATGGGTGACAATGTGACAGCTTCCCTTGAAACCCGGAATCTGATCCCCATAATAAGCGAAGTTAGCGAGATGATTGCGAAAAAACGCGGAGAAATTCATGAGTAGTAAAGAACAGAAAACGCCTGAGGGGCAATCCCCGGAAGAAATTATCATGGAACAGCACGAAGAAGTTGAGGCGGTTGAACCAAACGCTTCTGCTGAACAGGTGGATCCGCGCGACGAAAAAATTGCGAACCTCGAATCGCAGTTAGCGGAAGCTGAAACCCGCGAACGCGAAAGCGTCCTGCGCGTGAAGGCTGAAATGGAAAACCTGCGTCGCCGTACCGAAATCGATGTTGAGAAGGCGCACAAGTTCGCGCTGGAAAAATTCGTCAACGAACTGCTGCCGGTGCTGGATAGCCTGGACCGTGCGCTGGAAGTGGCGAACAAAGACAACGAAGAGATGGCGCCGATGATCGAAGGTATCGAACTGACCCGTAAGTCGATGCTGGACGTGGTGGCGAAGTTTGGCGTGCAGGTTGTGGCGGACATCAACGTCCCAATGGACCCGAACGTACACCAGGCCATTGCGATGGTTGAGTCCGAAGACGTCGCGGCTGGCAACGTGCTGATGGTGATGCAGAAGGGTTATACCCTGAACGGTCGTACCATTCGCGCGGCGATGGTTTCCGTCGCGAAAGCGAAGGCATAATCTTCGCTTTTCCCTCTCCCCAGGCGGGGAGAGGGACTATTCTTTAATCCTTCACGCTTTCCCGAAGCGGCTTCACCGGATTCACCTGCACCTGCTTAATCACGTTATCCTGTACGTCGAGAATATCGATATCGTACTGGGCAATGCGCACGCGTGTGCCCGCGGCCGGGATCTCTTCTAACGCTTCCACAATCATGCCGTTAATGGTGCGCGCTTCGTCTTCCGGCAGATGCCAGTTGAAGGCTTTATTTAATTCGCGCACGTTCGCGCCGCCGTCGATAATCACCGAGCCGTCGTTTTGTGGGTTGACCTCTTCGGCCAGCGAGGGAGACATTGACGTCGTAAAATCACCCACGATCTCTTCCAGAATATCTTCGACCGTTACCAGCCCCTGAATATCACCGTACTCATCGACCACCAGGCCAACTTTCTTCTTGTTTCGCTGAAACTTCACCAGCTGCGTGCTGAGCGGGGTACCTTCCGGGACGAAGTAAATCTCATCGGCGGCGCGCAGCATCACTTCTTTGGTGAACTCCTTTTTCTCGGTCATCAGGCGGTAGGCTTCGCGGAGGCGGAGCATGCTGATGGCGTCATCCAGCGAGTCACGGTACAGCACGATGCGGCCATGCGGTGAGTGGGTGAGCTGGCGAACTATCGACTTCCAGTCGTCGTTGATGTTGATACCGACGATTTCATTGCGCGGCACCATGATGTCATCGACGCTCACTTTTTCGAGGTCCAGCACCGACAGCAGCATGTCCTGGTTGCGTCGTGAAATCTGCGAGCGGGATTCGTTCACGATGGTGCGCAGCTCGTCTTTGCTCAGCGCACTGCTGATGGTCATGTCGGTTTTAATGCCCATCATGCGCATCAGAATGCGGGTAATCAGGTTCAGGAACCAGACCAGCGGCATCATCAGAATTTGCAGCGGCGCCAGCAGGAAGCTGCTTGGGTAGGCCACCTTTTCCGGGTAGAGCGCGGCAATGGTTTTTGGCAGCACTTCCGCGAACACCAGCACCACGAAGGTTAGCACCCCGGTGGCGATGGCAACGCCCAGGTCGCCGTACAGGCGCATGCCGACGATGGTGCCCAGCGCTGAGGCCAGAATGTTGACGAGGTTGTTGCCAATCAGCACCAGGCTGATGAGACGGTCAGGCTTTTGCAGCAGTTTTTCGACGCGGCGCGCCGGTTTATTGCCCTGTTTTGCCAGGTGACGGAGCCGGTAGCGGTTCAGCGTCATCATGCCGGTTTCAGAGCCTGAGAAATAGGCAGAGATGACCACCATGATGATCAGCGTAACGATCAGCGTGGTGGTTGAGATATGTTCCAAGTGAATTCCTTAGTACTTAGCCCACAAATTGTTGAATGACACGGCTACCGAAGTAGGCGAGCGTCAGGATGCCGGCGCCGGCAACGTTAAACCAGACGACTCGACGACCGCGCCACCCTTCATGGTAGTGGCCCCATAACAAGACGATATAGACGAACCAGGCGATGATGGAAAGGACGGCCTTGTCGATATTTTCCATGCTGAAGAGGTTATGCATGTAAAACAGGCCGGTACAAAGCGTCAGCGTGAGCAGCACGACGCCAACCTGGGTGATGTGAAACATTTTGCGTTCAATGACCATCAGCGGCGGCATTTCATGGCTAAACGCCAGCTTCTTATTTTTCAGCTGATAGTCAATCCACGCTAATTGCAACGCATAGAGCGCAGCGATAATCAGCGTGGCGTAGGAGAACAACGATAGCCCGATATGCACCATCATTCCCGGTGTGGCTTCCAGGTGAGTAATAAACTCGTTGGGCATAAAGGTGGCGAAGGCGAGGTTTATCAGCGCGAAAGCGTAGACGATAGGCAGCAGCAGCCAGCCACGGTTTCGCGAGGCGACGATGGTCATCACCGTACAGATCATCAGGCTCACCAGTGAGCCGACGTTCAACAGGCTGAGATTCTGCCCGCTTTCACCGCCCGGCAGAATACGGGCTTCCAGCGCAAACGCATGGCACACCAGCGCAACGGTGGCAGAAAAAATCGCCATACGCCGCCAGCCGCTGTTTTTTTGCAGCAGGCCGGGAATGATCAGCGCCAGGCTGATGGAGTAGGCAACAAGCGCGAGCAGGGCAAAAACAGGCATAAAGTGTCGGCAGTCGTCAAATAGAAGAAAGAGATGCAGTATATACGCAAAATCATTCGAGTTGTATCAAGGCGCAGATCCTGCGTGAAGGATGATGTGAATGGCGTAACGTGATACAGCGCTAACCGCAGCATCACAACTCCCCCGGTGTCGTGTTATACTCCGGCAAATTTTCGTTTTTTTGTCGCGCTAGCGACTCACGTTTCCACCCCAGGCGAGAGACAATGTTTGATAATTTAACCGATCGTTTGTCGCGCACGCTGCGCAATATCAGTGGCCGTGGACGCCTTACTGAAGACAACGTAAAAGAGACGCTGCGCGAAGTGCGCATGGCGCTGCTGGAGGCTGACGTTGCGCTGCCGGTAGTGCGTGATTTTATCAATCGCGTAAAAGAAAAAGCGGTTGGTCACGAAGTTAACAATAGCCTGACCCCGGGTCAGGAGTTCGTCAAAATCGTTCGTAGCGAACTGGTTTCGGCGATGGGCGAAGAGAACGAGACGCTCAACCTGGCGGCACAACCACCGGCCGTAGTGCTGATGGCGGGCCTGCAGGGTGCGGGTAAAACGACTAGCGTCGGTAAGCTGGGTAAATTCCTGCGCGAGAAGCACAAGAAGAAAGTGCTGGTCGTTTCTGCCGACGTTTATCGCCCGGCGGCGATCAAACAGCTGGAAACCCTGGCTGAGCAGGTTGGCGTGGACTTCTTCCCGTCTGACGTTGGCCAGAAGCCTATCGATATCGTTAACGCGGCGCTGAAAGAAGCGAAGCTGAAATTCTACGACGTGCTGCTGGTGGATACCGCCGGTCGTCTGCACGTTGACGAAGCGATGATGGACGAAATCAAACAGGTTCACGCGGCGATTAAGCCGGTTGAAACCCTGTTTGTGGTCGATGCCATGACCGGCCAGGATGCGGCGAATACCGCCAAGGCCTTTAACGAAGCGCTGCCGCTGACCGGCGTGGTGCTGACCAAGGTCGACGGTGATGCGCGCGGCGGTGCGGCGCTCTCTATTCGTCACATTACCGGTAAGCCAATTAAATTCCTCGGCGTCGGCGAAAAAACCGAAGCGCTGGAGCCGTTCCACCCGGATCGTATCGCTTCCCGTATCCTCGGCATGGGCGACGTGCTGTCGCTTATCGAAGATATCGAGAGCAAGGTTGACCGTGCGCAGGCTGAGAAGCTGGCGACGAAGCTGAAGAAGGGCGACGGTTTCGACCTCAACGACTTCTTAGAGCAGCTCAAGCAGATGAAAAACATGGGCGGCATGGCAAGCCTGATGGGCAAGCTGCCGGGCATGGGGCAGATTCCTGACAACGTTAAATCGCAGATGGACGATAAAGTGCTGGTGCGTATGGAAGCGATCATCAACTCGATGACGCTGAAAGAACGCGCGAAGCCTGAAATCATCAAGGGCTCCCGCAAGCGTCGTATCGCTCAGGGCTGTGGCCTGCAGGTGCAGGACGTGAACCGTCTGCTGAAGCAGTTTGACGACATGCAGCGCATGATGAAGAAGATGAAGTCGAAAGGCGGCATGATGAAAATGATGCGCGGCATGAAAGGTATGATGCCGCCAGGATTCCCTGGCCGTTAATCCCTCTTTGGAAGTGCGCTGACCAACGGGTCGCGCACTTCTATACTGACAAATACGTCGACTTCACGCTGTCTATTACGGTAACGCCCTGGTTATCGTGCGGTAAAAGACAGATGTTGATTGCAATTCCCCCAAAAATGAGTAAAATTTTCGGGCTTTTAATATGACACCGGGCCCCCTCCCTCGATGGGGCCCGGTTGTTCTATTCACACAAGAGGATGTTATGGTAACTATTCGTTTAGCACGTCACGGCGCTAAAAAGCGTCCGTTCTACCAGGTTGTTGTTACTGACAGCCGTAACGCACGTAACGGTCGCTTCATCGAGCGCGTTGGTTTCTTCAACCCAATCGCTTCTGCGACTGAAGAAAGCACCCGTCTGGACCTGGATCGTATCGCACACTGGGTTGGCCAGGGCGCAACTATCTCTGATCGCGTATCTGCGCTGATCAAAGAAGCTAAGAAAGCAGCTTAATCTGTCACGGTGGTCATGATGAGCAAGCAACACACCGCACAAGCACCTGTTGATCCGATCGTATTGGGGAAAATGGGTTCTTCCTACGGTATCCGTGGTTGGCTCAGAGTGTTTTCCTCCACCGAAGACGCCGAAAGCATTTTTGACTATCAGCCCTGGTTAATCCAGAAGGCGGGTCAGTGGCAGACCGTTGAGCTGGAAAGCTGGCGCTACCACAATCAGGATATCGTCATTAAGCTGAAAGGCGTTGACGATCGCGATGCCGCGAATCTGCTGACGAACTGCGAAATTATCGTGGATTCTTCGCAGCTGCCGGCGCTGGAAGATGGAAGCTATTACTGGAAAGACCTGATGGGCTGCCAGGTAGTAACCACTGAAGGCTACGGTCTCGGTAAAGTCATCGATATGATGGAAACCGGGTCGAATGACGTTCTCGTCATTAAGGCAAACCTGAAAGATGCATTTGGCATCAAGGAGCGGTTGGTTCCGTTCCTCGATGGGCAGGTTATCAAGAAAGTCGATCTCGCTACTCGTACTATCGAAGTAGATTGGGATCCTGGTTTTTAAACCACCGGATAAACGGTAAAAGACGGCGCTATGTGGATTGGCATAATTAGCCTGTTTCCTGAAATGTTCCGCGCAATTACCGATTACGGGGTAACTGGCCGGGCAGTTAAAAATGGCCTGCTGAACATCCAAAGCTGGAGTCCACGCGACTTCACGCATGACCGGCACCGTACCGTGGACGATCGTCCTTACGGCGGCGGACCGGGGATGTTAATGATGGTGCAACCTTTACGGGACGCCATTCATGCAGCAAAAGCCGCGGCAGGTGAAGGCGCGAAGGTGATTTATCTGTCACCTCAGGGACGCAAGCTTGATCAAGCGGGCGTCAGCGAACTGGCCACGAATCAAAAGCTGATTCTGGTATGTGGTCGCTACGAAGGCATAGATGAGCGCGTGATTCAGACCGAGATTGACGAAGAATGGTCTATCGGCGATTACGTTCTCAGCGGTGGTGAGTTACCGGCAATGACGCTGATCGACTCCGTTTCCCGGTTTATTCCGGGTGTACTGGGTCATGAGGCTTCAGCATTCGAAGATTCGTTTGCTGATGGATTGCTGGACTGCCCACACTATACTCGCCCTGAAGTGTTAGAAGGGATGGAGGTACCGCCAGTTCTGCTGTCGGGAAACCATGCTGAGATACGTCGCTGGCGTTTGAAGCAGTCGCTGGGCCGCTCCTGGCTTAGAAGACCTGAACTTCTGGAAAACCTGGCTCTGACTGAAGAGCAAGCAAGGTTGCTGGCGGAGTTCAAACAGGAACACGCACAACAGCAACATAAACATGATGGGCTGGTCTGAGACCCCCAAATATCAGTTTACCCAGGATAAGAGATTAAATTATGAGCAACATTATTAAGCAACTTGAACAAGAACAGATGAAGCAGGACGTACCTTCCTTCCGTCCGGGTGATACCGTGGAAGTGAAAGTATGGGTTGTTGAAGGTTCCAAAAAACGTCTGCAGGCATTTGAGGGCGTGGTTATCGCTATTCGTAGCCGCGGTCTGCACTCTGCATTCACTGTTCGTAAAATTTCCAACGGCGAAGGCGTTGAGCGTGTCTTCCAGACTCACTCTCCAGTTGTTGACAGCATTGCTGTTAAACGTCGTGGTGCTGTACGTAAAGCTAAACTGTACTACCTGCGTGAGCGCACTGGTAAGTCTGCTCGTATCAAAGAGCGTCTTAACTAAGATTCGCGCAAGCGACATCCTGTTAAAGAGGGCTGGCCGAAAGGCTGGCCCTTTTTTATGCATGGGACTGCGTAACGCAACGGTTTAAAAATCCTCCATAAAAATGGCACCTCTCGTTAACAGTTATTAGCCAAATCATTTACAATGCATGCTCGTATCAGGAGAGTCGAGTGAGCAGAAAAGCCTTCAACCTATCAGCCCTTAAACAGCGAGCCGCCTGGCTTGCGCTGTTTGCTATGGCGCTGATTATTGTGGCACCGCTTATCTCGGTTTCGTTGCAGCAATCGCCGATGAGCGCGATGCCGGGTATGCATCATGAAATGAGCATGCCTATGCCGATGTCTGCACATCACTCTGCGCCGGACAGTATGCCTATCGATCACGGTGAGGCCTGCGGCTACTGCGTGCTCCTCACCCATGTTCCCGGCCTGATTCTGGCCCTGTGCGTTCTGCTAAGCGCACTGATGCTTCGCGTGGCTACTGCACCTTTCCCGCCGCTGGTTTTCCACTGGCGTGAATTCCCCTGGCTATTCCCCGACACTCGCGCGCCGCCTGTGCCGTCTGCTTTACCTGCTTAATAACGATAACTAGCGCTTTAGCGTTACATCGCTCTTATTTGCATAAAGGAAGAGTATGACAACCTGCACCTCGCGGGCGGCATGGGTGCACCTGCTACGCCGCCTGCACTTTTTTATCGGCCTGTTTGTCGGACCCTTTATTTTCGTCGCGGCCCTTACCGGCACGCTGTATGTCGCTACCCCTCAACTGGAGAACTTGCTATATCGCCAGGCGTTACAGGGGGAGATGACCGGTGAGCGGCATCCGCTCGTGGAACAGATTGCCGTGGCCGAGCGTACATTGGCGACGCCGCTGCGCCTGAGTGCGGTACGGCCTGCGCTGGAGGCGGGGGAGACGACGCGAATCATGTTCGACGACCCTACACTCGCGCCTTCTGAGAACCGCGCTATCTTTATTGACCCCGTCACCCTTGCGGTAAAAGGTGATATGACGGTCTATGGCACCAGCGGGATCTTACCGCTGCGCCAGTGGATTGATTATGCCCACCGTTCGCTGCTGCTGGGGGATATCGGGCGCTTGTACAGCGAACTGGCAGCATCGTGGATGTGGGTTGCTGCATTGGGAGGGATCGTGCTGTGGGCCTTTACCCGACCAAAACGACGCATCAAAAATCGTGTACAGAACACCCGCCGCATTCACGTTACGCTTGGCTGGTGCCTGCTGGCCGGCATGTTGCTGTTTTCGGCGACCGGTTTAACCTGGTCCCAATGGGCGGGTGGTAACGTCGATAAGCTGCGTGCCACTTTTGGTTGGCTGACTCCACAGGTGAATACGCAGCTGCACGGTAGCAAAGCGATGGTGATGGACCCACATGCCGAGCATCATACACAACATCAGGGAATGGTGATGAATGAGCCGCCGGTAGCCCTGGATCGAATTGATGCGATCCTCCTGGCGGCACAGCGAAGCGGTATTGATGCAACGCATCTGGAGATCCGTCCACCGCGTAGCGTGGATCGCGCCTGGACGGTGACGGAAATCGATCGCCGCTGGCCGACACAGGTTGATGCGGTAGCTATCGATCCTGGCTCACTGGCCATTCTCGACTATACCCGGTTCGCCGATTTCCCGTTGATGGCGAAGCTTACCCGCTGGGGCGTAGATTTCCACATGGGTGTACTGTTCGGCCTGCCCAACCAGCTATTGCTGATCGCCTTTGGTCTTGCGCTCTGTGTCGCGATCGTCATGGGCTATCGGCTGTGGTGGATAAAACGCCCGGCTCAAGCGCAGATAAGCCCGCTGCAGACCTTGTCGCATAGCTGGTTGGCATTGTCGTTATCAGCAAGATTGGTGACGCTGGCGCTCGCCATAGCTTGCGGATTATCACTGCCGGTGATGGGAGTGAGCCTGGCGTTGTTTATTCTGTTTGACTGGCTGCGCTGGCGAGCGGCGTTACGCATGCCTCTCGCCGAATCGTCCACCAAATAACATTATGGCGTGCTGATAACTACCGCAACCCGGCGGTTTTCAGCACGCCCTTGTGTGGTGCTGTTGCTGGCAACAGGGTATTTCTTACCGAGTCCTCGGGTAGTGAGATTACTACGAGGAATGTTGGCTCCTTTAGCCCAGGCATCGGCAACGACATTTGCACGTTTCAACGACAGCATTTCGTTATAGCTGTCTTCACCGTAGTTATCGGTATGACCGTCCATTCTGGCATGATTTAAACCCGTTACGGCAAGGCGTGAAGCCATAGTCTGGATCTGTGTTTCGCTCTCTGGGCGGAGCCCCGATTCATTTTTACCAAATAGAATTTTATCAGACAGCCCCAGCGACCAGTCGCCATTCAATTCGTTAAAGCCATAAGATTTCATCGCTGCGATTTGTTCAGGCGTAAATTTGCCTTCAGGTGGCGTCTGGCAGCCCGCCAGGACTAATGATGCCAGTAAACAGGGTGCAAGATATCGCTTTAACATGTTATTTTCCTTTCTAACTTGTTGTTTTATTTCGCTGATTTTTTACCTGATACATATTGCGGTCTGCATTTTCCAGAAACAGCTCCAGTGAGTTACTTTCCCACGCCAGCGCATAGCCAATGCTAAGAGACATCGAGGTACGCTGGCCGTTGTGCAGATCGAACGAGCGATCAAACTGCTGCGCCAGGGCGGTACAAATACGTTGAACGTCTTGCACAGAATGGACGTCAGAGAGCACCATCGCAAACTCATCACCGCCGAGGCGGTAGGCGTGATAGCGTTGTCCGCCGAAGGTAATCATCCGGCTGGCAATTTCTGTCAGTACGCTGTCTCCCGCGTTATGTCCCCAGGTATCGTTGATGTGCTTAAAGTTGTCGGCGTCGAGAAAAAGCAACGCTGAGTGCGTTTTGGCAACGGGATCGTTCATTAACGCCGCAATGCTATTACGAAATGCCGCCCGGTTTGCCAGGCCGGTGAGAGGATCGTGCATAGCAGAGCGCATCAACTGGGCGTTTTTATCTTGTAGTTGTCGTTGCCATTCTTCCATTTCGTCCAGAAGGCTGTTGAAATCTTCGCCAAAGCGATGGAATTCCTCAATGCGTCCTTCTTTTACGCGGCGCGAGAAATTACGGTTGGTGCGTACATCATGGACAACATCGGTGATATTTTGCATTTCGTCGACCATGCCATGATGCAGCGAACGCGTGATGGTGAGCGCAATGGCGGAGGCAAAAAGAATGCAGCCGGTCAGCACCGCAAAGGACATCCAGATGAAGTGGCTGATCAGACTGTCGCGAGCCGTCAGACAGATTTCGCCCACCAGATTTCCGTTATGCATAATTGGCTGAGTGACAGGAACGGGGAATAGCCATTGGCTGACCAACAGGCCAAGCGTATCGGTATTCCCTTCTGGGCGCCATTCCCAGTGTGCGAACTGTTTGTTATTCCTGTCATAGACGTCCGCCATTGCAAACTGCCCCTGTTTACCCAGCGTGGCAAGCGTTTCATTGGCGGCCTGCGGATCGTTGAAAACCAGCGTGGCTTCAAGGGTGTGACTCATTGTGGCACCCGTGAGTTCGAGATTCTTTTGTGCGTATTGCTTTAACGTTAATACGGAAGCAAAACACAGCAGAAGCCATATAAATGTCATCGTTGTGATGACGCTTATCATACTGATACGCCTCAACGTTTTTTTAAACGTCGGACGGGTCGTTGATGTGGAATCCTTATTCATGCTTCTTATTCCGTGCAAGCATTAATACATCCGGATGGACCCTTACACCACTACGAGACAGTGCATCCAGATTGACAGAAAACCGGACCTGGCCGCCATCGATGACTAAACAAAATGCGCTACCAACAGTACAGTCTGGGTTATGTTCCGAGATGACGAGCAGCGGCTGGCGATGATATTGGTTAATTAACTCAATCTGTTGGTCAGGAGTTTCAGTGCCGAAATAAATACCATTACATTTTGCCACCAGAGCGTCCTGAGCATTGCGGACAAGCTCTGGAGTATAGGGTAATGCGCTTTGCTCACTGGCCATGCTGAGCGCCTGTATATATTGGGATGAAGAAAAAATACAGAGCTTTGGCTGCCCAGAAAGTGAAGGCCATCGCGTATAGCTTACGATACCAGACACCATAGAACGTACCGATTTATCGGTGTCCGTGAGGGGGCTAGCGGTTGCAGGAACCAGCGCCAGGGATAGTAGTAGTGTCAGTATCAGTCGGAGCAAAGAGGTCAATGGAGATTTTCTCACAAGAATCCGCCATTCCATCCGGAAAATAGTCACTCGGTTGAGTTGCTGGCAGAACATTATTGTTAATCAAAGCCATTATTATGTCAGATATTCTATGTGTGTAATTTAAGTTAAATCTCACTGTTGTATTTATTTCATCACGATAATAGAAATCAATGAGGGCTGTAGATGTTGAGTTTTCTTCCCTTGTATCTTTAGTCAGTCTTCATGAATATAGTGGAAGAAAATATTCGCCAGCTAATATTTTGTGATGAGTAATATTTCGCATATCCCTTCTCTTTTGCAAGCCATCGGTATCATGGCTGGCATATTCATTACGATTTCTTGCTGCATTGTTAAATTTATCGGCCAGTGTCGGGTTATCTTTAATCTAAACGTCATGGCAGGATTTTTAACGCGACTCAGGCGTAAGAGAATCTGGAGCGAGCAGGAGAATGTGGTGCCAGTAACGCATCTCCCGCTTTGACTCGTCATCGGCTAAAAAGCGTGCGTACCAAAAACTTTACGCATTTAGGGGTGATTATTTGCAATAAAATAGGCTTTGTAAAGTAAAGTGTACGTATTTTGGATTGAAATCTTTACTTTCTGTGATATTGTTAGTTCACCTCATTGAGGAAACCACTATCGCAAACGAGCCATAACAGGTAATGCCATCATGCAAAAAGACGCGCTGAATAACGTAAATATCGCCGATGAACAGATTCTGATCACCCCGGATCAGCTGAAAGCTGAATTCCCGCTCACCGTTGAGCAGGAAGCGCAAATCGCCCAATCACGTAAAACGATTTCTGACATTATCGCCGGCCGCGATCCGCGCCTGCTGGTAGTGTGTGGGCCTTGCTCTATTCACGATCCTGAAGCTGCCATCGAATACGCGCGTCGATTTAAAACCCTTGCGGAAGAGGTCAGCGATAGCCTCTACCTGGTTATGCGCGTCTATTTTGAAAAGCCTCGTACTACCGTGGGCTGGAAAGGGCTTATCAACGATCCGCACATGGATGGCTCGTTTGATGTCGAAGGTGGTCTGAAAATTGCTCGTCGTCTGCTGGTTGAGCTGGTCAGCATGGGGCTGCCGCTGGCAACCGAAGCGCTGGATCCGAACAGCCCGCAGTACCTAGGGGACCTGTTTAGCTGGTCCGCGATTGGTGCGCGTACGACTGAATCTCAGACCCACCGTGAAATGGCCTCTGGTTTGTCTATGCCGGTTGGTTTCAAAAACGGTACCGATGGTTCACTGGCTACCGCTATCAACGCCATGCGTGCCGCGGCTATGCCACACCGCTTTGTCGGTATCAACCAGGCCGGTCAGGTCTGCCTGCTGCGCACCCAGGGTAACCCGGATGGTCATGTGATTCTGCGCGGCGGTAAAAAGCCGAACTACGGCCCGGAAGATGTAGCGCAGTGTGAAAAAGAGATGGAACAAGCAGGACTGCGTGCATCGCTGATGGTAGATTGCAGTCATGGTAATTCCAATAAAGACTACCGCCGTCAGCCTGCGGTGGCGGAATCCGTTGTCGCACAGATCAAAGACGGTAACCGTTCAATTATTGGTCTGATGATTGAGAGCAACATTCACGAAGGTAACCAGTCTTCCGAGCAGCCGCGCTGTGATATGAAATACGGCGTATCGGTCACTGATGCCTGCATCAGTTGGGAAGTGACGGATGCGCTGTTGCGTGAGCTCGACAAGGATTTACGCGGCCATCTGGCGGCTCGTCTGGCGTAAGAGGATTGTATGGTTGCTGAACTGACCGCACTGCGCGATCAAATTGATGAAGTGGATAAAGCGCTGCTGAGCCTGCTGGCTAAGCGTCTGGAACTGGTGGCGGAAGTCGGGGAAGTCAAAAGTAAATATGGCTTACCGATTTACGTCCCGGAGCGTGAAGCGTCCATGCTGGCTTCACGCCGCAAAGAAGCGGCTGCGCTGGGCGTACCGCCCGATTTGATTGAAGATGTGCTGCGTCGCGTCATGCGGGAGTCTTACTCCAGCGAAAACGACAAAGGCTTTAAAACTCTGTGCCCGTCGCTGCGTCCGGTAGTGATCGTGGGCGGCGGTGGCCAGATGGGGCGGCTGTTTGAAAAAATGCTGACGCTGTCTGGCTACCAGGTGCGGACGCTGGAGAAAGATGACTGGGCGCGTGCGCCTGAGCTGGTTGCTGATGCCGGAATGGTGATTGTCAGCGTACCTATTCATGTGACTGAGCAAATTATCGAGAAGCTGCCGCCGCTGCCAGCGGATTGTATTCTTGTCGATCTGGCGTCGGTAAAAGCGGGTCCGTTACAGGCCATGCTTTCCGCGCATCAGGGGCCCGTTTTAGGGCTGCACCCGATGTTCGGCCCGGACAGCGGCAGCCTGGCAAAGCAGGTTGTTGTGTACTGCGATGGCCGTCAGCCAGAGGCGTACCAGTGGTTCCTCGAACAGATTCAGGTCTGGGGCGCGCGTCTGCATCGCATCAGCGCGGTAGAGCACGACCAGAACATGGCCTTTATCCAGGCGCTGCGTCACTTTGCGACCTTTGCCTACGGCCTGCACCTGGCGGAAGAGAACGTCCAGCTGGAGCAGTTGCTGGCGCTCTCGTCGCCGATTTACCGCCTGGAGCTGGCGATGGTCGGGAGGCTGTTCGCTCAGGACCCGCAGCTTTATGCTGATATCATTATGTCGTCTGGCAATAACCTGGCGCTGATTAAACGCTACTACCAGCGCTTTGGCGAGGCTATCGGTCTGCTGGAGCAGGGGAATAAGCAGGCGTTTATCGACAGCTTCCGCAAAGTTGAACACTGGTTCGGCGACTACGCGCAGCGCTTCCAGAGTGAGAGCCGCGTCCTATTACGACAGGCGAACGACAGTCGACAATAACGAAACTGTATATACTTGAAAGCCAGGGGAAATCCTCTGGCTTTTTTTATGGGATGAACAGAATGGCTGACGCAAACCTGCTGTTTGATTACACCGGCCACCTGCCGGAATGCCCGACCTGGAGCGAAGATGAACAGGCGCTCTACTGGGCGGATATCATGGAGTGTGAAATTCACCGTTATGTGCTGGCGACCGGCGAGCACCGGGTTTTACAGTTCCCGGAAGAGGTGGGTTGCTTTGCACTGCGGGAAAACGGTGGCTTTATTGTCGCCCTACGCAGCGCTATCTGGCTTGCCGACAGCCGTGGCCTGCTCCAGCATAAAGTGTGTGATAACCCGAGTAACCCGCAGCTGGCGCGCTTTAACGACGGCGGCACCGACCGCGACGGACGTTTTTATGCCGGTACCTTCTGGGGGCCGGGTGACTACAACGGCGCGCTGCTGGTGAGGATTGATAATCAACTGAGGCCGAAAGTGGTGCAGTGCGATATTCACGGTGCGAATGGGCTGGCGTTTAGCGAAGATAAAAACTGGATGTATACCTCGGATACGCCAAACGGCGTGATTTACCGTACGCCGCTGGATAAGCATGGCGAACCGCAAAGCCGTGAGGTGTTCCGCCGGTTTAACGCGGGGGAGGGCATTCCTGACGGTGCGGCTATCGACGAAGAAGGATGCTACTGGAGCGCGATGTTTGACGGCTGGCGGATTGCACGCTTCTCGCCAACGGGCGAACAGCTTGCCGAATATCGCTTGCCGGTGCGCTGCCCAACGATGGTGTGCTTTGGTGGCGCGGATAGGCGCACGCTCTTTATCACCACCACTCGCGAGAACATGTCGGCGGCGGAGGTGGCGCAGTATCCGCTTTCCGGCGCCATCTTCACCCTGCCGGTAGAGGTAGCAGGGATGAAGAAGCTGTCGTTTATCGAACGTTAAACCGGGTCGACCGGCACCACGTTCTCGCTTGGGTAACAGCCCAGCACTTTCATCGAACGGGTGATTCCGGAAAGCTCTTTCAACGCCTTTTGCATCGGCAGGGATTCCAGGTTGGCCTGGATGTCGAGATAAAACATCTCTTCCCACGGGTTGCCGTAAATAGGGCGTGATTCGAGCTTAGTCATGATCAGGTTATGGTTGCGCAGAACCAGCAGCGCCTCAACCAGCGCACCGGCCTGTTGTCCGGTAGCGATAAGCAGGGTCGTTTTAGCCGGCACCTGATCGGAGACGTTCACTGATTTACGCGCCAGCACCAGGAAGCGGGTGATGTTCTGCGTCTGGTTGGCCTGGCAATGCTCCAGTACCTGCAGGCCATACAGCTTCCCACCGGCTTCGCTGCCTAATGCGGCGACGGTAGGGGAGTTGGCCTGCGCGACTTTTTCCATCGCCGCCGAGGTGCTCTCGGTGTACTCAATTTTCCACTGCGGATAATGGCTCAGAAACTGGCTGCACTGCTGGAACGGTTGCGGGTGGCTGTAGACCGTCTCGATGGTCTCAAGCGTTGTGGTACCGTTCACCAGCACGCAGTGGTCAATAGGCACCGTCATCTCACCGACAATTGACAGGCTGGTGTGCTGCAGCAGATCGTAGACATCGTTAATCCCGCCGGAACTGGTGTTTTCGATAGGCACGACGGCGTAGTCGGCCTGGCCGGTCTCGACCTGATTAAAGATATCGGCGAACTTCACGCACCCGCTTTCGATAAACTGCTCAAAGTGACGAGCGGCATACTGGCGCGCAGCCAGATGCGAGTAAGACCCTTTTGGTCCCAGAAACGCAACGCGAGCAGAGTGCGGGTTTATTTTGTTCAGGTGCTGCTGCAATAGCGTCTGCTGAGTGAGCACGGAATCTTCAATGATGAGCTGGAACAGACGCGTGATGTAGTGGGCATCGAGCTGATGCGTTTTGCCGATGGTGATAAGGCGTTCCAGCAGGTCACGCTCGCGATCGATATCGCGTACCGGGCGATGAGAGGCCAGCTTTGCCTTACCCACTTCTATGGCAAGGCCGCGGCGTTCTGCCAGCAGGCTGACCAGTTTCTCATCGAGGGCGCTTATCTTATCGCGTATTGCCAGTAACGGGTTTTCCGAAGTCATCATGTTTGCCTTTCTTGTTATCAATAAAAAAGGCCTCCCGGGTGGGAGGCCTTATTGTTCGTCTTCGCATTCTTTATCACACGACGAAACGCCTCCCAATCAGGGGAAGGTAAAAAAGAATGCGAAGAAAAACGGTAGTCGTATCACAGCAGGTTAAAATCCTTAGTGTGGTGAGGTTTTACAGTACCTGCTCTGTTTTCGTTCTGTCAATAAAAAACGCGCCCGAAGGCGCGTTGGCGATACACATTAAAGTACAAAGTTCAGTTTACTCTTCTTCAACTTCTTCTACGAAGCTTGCGTCTTTCACCGACGTTGCGGCGCGACGGGCTTCCCCTTTGTGTTGCACCTTATTGAGCTGCCGTTCCAGCTTGTTGATCAATTCGTTAATGGCGGTGTACATATCTTCATGTTTAGCGCTGGCGACCAGATGCCCGTTCGGGGTATTCATCGTGGCGTCCGCTACAAATCCCTGTGGCTCTTTGGACAGGATGATATGTGGGTTAATTAAGTGGGTTTGCCATTTTTCCAATTTTGAGAGACGGTCTGCGACATGCTGGCGAATAGCCGGAGTAATTTCCATTTGTTTACTGGTAATGTTCATTGTCATAAATTTTACCTCTTGTCTTTCCGTCTTGGTGATTCCAGCATACCTCGGATTTGGTTAAAATGCGTGATAAAGATCACATTATTTTGTCACTTTTTGTCAGTGCATTCATTTTGTGAGTCAGGACAGGAAGAAGTGATTTTTTACTTGTCGGTTCGGGAAAATACCGCCATATTTGATAGGATGACCTGGAGCTAAACCGCTTCAGCTATGACGTGAAACGAATAAAAAAACGGCAGCCACAGGGCTGCCGTTTTGCTTGATAGGGTTGTCCGAATCAGGACTGCGTATTTTTGCTGTTGGCCGCGATGATTTTCGCGACTTTATCAGCCTGCGCGGTCATCTGCATTTCACGATAGGCGTTTTCCATCTTAGGAAGCGCGTCGCGGGTAGCCTGAGTGTCCGGATAATTACGCAGCATGTTTTCGGTGCGGTTAACCACAGCTACCCATGCACCACGTGCAGTGTAGTAATCAACAACGGAAAGTTCATACTTCGCCAGACGGTCTTTCAGGAAGACAAGACGCTTGTTGGCATCGGTGACGTATTGACTGTTCGGGTAGCCGCGCACCAGCTTCGAGAAGTCATTGAATGCGTCACGCGCATGTTGCGGATCGCGGTCGGAACGGTCTACGCCGAAGAAGCCCTGCAGCGCGCTATCGTCCAGCGCCATGTTCGTCAGGCCGCGCATGTACATCACATAGTCGATGTTCGGATGGGTCGGGTTAAGACGAATGAAACGGTCAATTGCGGCCTGGGCCAGCGGCAGATCGGCATTCTTATAGTATGCGTAGATCAGATCCAGCTGAACCTGCTGAGAATATGGCCCAAACGGATAGCGGTTATCCAACGCTTCCAGTTGCGTTATTGCCTGTTTCCAGTTACCGTCCTGCAGCTTTTGCTGAGCAGTTGCGTAGATTTCATTAGGCGGATTATCAGGAACTTCGTCCTTTGAACCAGAGCACCCCGCCAAAGCCAGGCTCAACGTGGCCGCTGCCACCAGATATTTCATGCGCGTCATGACGTTTTGACTTTCCTCAAAATGTTTATACGGGATATTCACAGTTCCTGTTCCCGATTAAGACCAGCTACAATAGCACACTATATTAAACGGCGAAGCCGTAAAAACCCAACGTTAACGAAGAAGCTGTATATGGCACAACGAGTACAACTCACCGCAACGGTGTCCGAGTCACAACTTGGACAACGCTTAGATCAGGCTTTGGCCGAAATGTTCCCTGATTATTCGCGTTCGCGCATAAAAGAATGGATCCTCGACCAACGCGTACAGGTAAATGGCAAAGTTTCAGACAAGCCAAAAGAGAAAGTCATGGGCGGCGAGACCGTCTCTATTGACGCCGAAATCGACGAAGAGATCCGCTTTGAAGCGCAGGATATCCCACTCGATATCGTTTATGAAGATGATGACATTATGGTCATCAACAAACCGCGCGACCTCGTGGTGCACCCTGGCGCCGGTAACCCGGATGGCACGGTGCTGAACGCGCTGCTGCACTATTATCCACCGATTGCTGATGTGCCGCGTGCGGGCATCGTGCACCGTCTGGATAAAGACACTACCGGGTTGATGGTGGTGGCGAAAACCGTTCCGGCACAAACGCGTCTGGTGGAATCGCTGCAGCTGCGTGAAATCACCCGTGAGTACGAAGCGGTGGCAATTGGTCACATGACCGCAGGCGGTAGCGTTGAAGAACCTATCAGCCGCCACCCGACCAAGCGTACGCATATGGCGGTACATCCAATGGGCAAACCGGCGGTAACGCACTATCGCATCATGGAACACTTCCGTGTGCACACGCGTCTGCGGCTGCGTCTGGAAACCGGACGTACGCACCAGATCCGCGTGCACATGGCGCATATTACCCATCCGCTGGTGGGCGATCAGGTCTACGGTGGCCGGCCACGTCCGCCGAAAGGCGCATCGGATGAGTTCATTTCCGTACTGCGCAAGTTTGACCGTCAGGCGCTTCACGCGACCATGCTGCGTCTTTATCATCCGATTTCGGGGATTGAAATGGAATGGCATGCGCCAATCCCACAGGATATGGTTGATCTGATTGCGGTGATGCGCGACGACTTTGAAGAACATAAGGATGACGTAGACTGGCTATGACCAAAATCATTGTCCCGGAGTGGCCGCTGCCAGCAAGCGTAGCGGCCTGCAGTTCAACGCGCGTGGGCGGGGTTAGCGAAGGCGCGTGGGATTCTCTGAATCTCGGCGCTCACTGCGGCGATAACCTTGAGCATGTGGAAGAGAACCGTAAGCGCATGTTCGCGGCGGGTAAACTGCCGTCGAACCCGGTGTGGCTTGAGCAGGTGCATGGTAAAGATGTTCTGCATCTGACCGGTGAACCGTACGCTTCTAAACGTGCCGATGCCTCCTACAGCAATACGCCCGGGACAGTGTGTGCGGTGATGACAGCCGATTGTCTTCCCGTTCTCTTTTGCAACAAAGCGGGAACGGAAGTGGCTGCAGCGCATGCTGGCTGGCGTGGTTTGTGCGATGGAGTGCTCGAAGAGACCGTTGCCTGCTTCAAAGACAGTCCCGAAAACATTTTTGCCTGGTTTGGCCCTGCGATTGGGCCGCAGGCCTTTGAAGTCGGCCCCGAAGTGCGTGACGCGTTTATGGCGAAAGATGCCAACGCGGTTAGCGCATTCCGTCCAGTCGGCGAAAAATACTATGCTGATATCTACCAGCTGGCGCGTCAGCGTCTGGGTAATATCGGTGTGACCGCTGTCTTTGGCGGTGACCGCTGTACCTTCAGCGAAAAGGATGATTTTTTCTCTTATCGCCGTGACCGTACTACTGGTCGTATGGCAAGTTTCATCTGGCTGATATAACCTATAGAATCAAGACGATCCAGAAGGCAGACATTTTTTTCTCATTGACCAGGTCATTTAACCTTGAATAATTGAGGGATGACCTCATTTAATCTCCTGTAGCAAATTTGACCTAGTATGGGAGGAGTCATGCGTCTGGATCGTCTTACCAATAAATTCCAGCTTGCTCTTGCCGATGCCCAGTCGCTGGCACTCGGGCACGACAACCAATTTATCGAACCTCTTCATTTAATGAGCGCCTTACTGAATCAGGAAGGGGGCTCGGTACGTCCATTATTAACGTCGGCTGGCATTAATGCCGGCCAGTTGCGTACTGCTATCGATCAGGCGTTGAGCCGTTTACCTCAGGTGGAAGGCACCGGTGGTGACGTGCAGCCGTCTCAGGATCTGATGCGTGTACTGAATCTTTGCGACAAGCTGGCGCAAAAACGCAACGACAACTTTATTTCGTCAGAACTGTTCGTTCTGGCGGCGCTTGAGTCTCGTGGCACTCTGACCGACCTGCTAAAAACGGCAGGCGCAACTACCGCCAGTATCACTCAAGCAATTGAACAGATGCGCGGAGGTGAAAGCGTGAATGACCAGGGTGCCGAAGACCAACGTCAGGCATTGAAGAAATATACGGTCGATCTGACCGAACGCGCCGAGCAGGGCAAACTTGACCCGGTTATCGGTCGTGATGAAGAAATTCGCCGTACCATTCAGGTACTGCAGCGTCGTACCAAAAACAACCCGGTATTAATTGGTGAGCCGGGTGTAGGTAAAACCGCCATCGTTGAAGGGCTGGCGCAGCGCATTATTAACGGCGAAGTACCGGAAGGCTTAAAAGGCCGTCGCGTACTGGCGCTGGATATGGGCGCGCTGGTGGCCGGGGCGAAATACCGCGGGGAGTTTGAAGAACGTCTGAAAGGCGTGCTGAACGATCTGGCGAAACAGGAAGGTAACGTCATCCTGTTTATCGATGAGCTGCATACCATGGTTGGTGCGGGTAAAGCCGACGGCGCGATGGATGCCGGTAACATGCTGAAACCGGCGCTGGCGCGTGGTGAACTCCACTGCGTAGGCGCAACGACGCTGGATGAGTATCGCCAGTACATCGAAAAAGATGCGGCGCTGGAACGTCGATTCCAGAAAGTGTTCGTTGCAGAGCCTTCGGTGGAAGACACCATCGCGATTCTGCGTGGTTTGAAAGAACGTTATGAACTGCACCACCACGTGCAGATTACTGACCCGGCAATCGTGGCGGCAGCAACGCTGTCTCACCGTTATATTGCCGACCGTCAGTTGCCGGATAAAGCCATCGACCTTATCGATGAAGCTGCGTCCAGCATTCGTATGCAGATTGACTCGAAGCCGGAAGAGCTCGACCGACTCGACCGCCGTATCATTCAGCTGAAGCTGGAACAGCAGGCGTTAATGAAAGAGTCTGACGAGGCGAGCAAGAAACGTCTCGATATGCTGAACGATGAGCTGAACGATAAAGAACGTCAGTACTCTGAGTTAGAAGAAGAGTGGAAAGCGGAAAAAGCGTCCCTCTCCGGCACGCAGACTATTAAAGCTGAACTGGAACAGGCGAAAATCGCCATTGAGCAGGCGCGTCGCGTCGGCGACCTGGCGCGGATGTCGGAACTGCAGTACGGCAAAATTCCAGAGCTGGAAAAACAGCTGGAAGCGGCAACCCAGTCTGAAGGCAAAACCATGCGCCTGTTACGTAATAAAGTGACGGATGCTGAGATTGCCGAAGTGCTGGCGCGCTGGACCGGTATTCCGGTTGCCCGCATGCTGGAAGGCGAGCGTGATAAGCTGCTGCGTATGGAGCAGGATCTGCACAGCCGCGTGATTGGGCAGAACGAAGCGGTTGAGGCGGTGTCGAATGCGATTCGCCGTAGTCGTGCAGGGCTGTCCGATCCTAACCGTCCGATTGGTTCATTCCTGTTCCTGGGGCCAACCGGGGTAGGTAAAACCGAACTGTGTAAAGCGCTGGCTAACTTTATGTTCGACAGCGACGATGCCATGGTGCGTATCGACATGTCCGAGTTTATGGAGAAACACTCCGTGTCTCGTCTGGTCGGTGCGCCTCCGGGATATGTCGGTTATGAAGAGGGCGGTTACCTGACGGAAGCGGTTCGTCGTCGTCCTTATTCTGTCATCCTGCTGGATGAAGTAGAGAAAGCGCATCCGGATGTGTTCAACATTCTGCTGCAGGTTCTGGACGATGGTCGTTTGACCGACGGGCAGGGGAGAACGGTCGACTTCCGTAACACGGTGGTCATCATGACTTCTAACCTCGGTTCCGACCTGATTCAGGAACGCTTCGGTGAACTCGACTACGGCCATATGAAAGATCTGGTACTGGGTGTGGTCAGCCACAGCTTCCGTCCAGAGTTCATTAACCGTATCGATGAAGTAGTGGTCTTCCATCCGTTGGGTGAAAACCATATCGCTTCGATTGCTCAGATTCAGCTGCAGCGTTTGTACCAACGTCTTGAAGAGCGTGGCTACGAAACGCAGATGTCTGATGAAGCGCTGCAATTGCTGAGTCAGAACGGTTACGATCCGGTGTATGGCGCACGTCCGTTGAAACGTGCCATCCAGCAGCAGATTGAAAACCCGCTGGCCCAGCAGATTCTGTCCGGCGAGCTGATTCCTGGCAAAGTTATCCGTCTGGAAGTTAAAGACGACCAGATTGTGGCAGTGCAGTAAGTCACAAAAAGCAGAAAACGAGCCCTTCGGGGCTCGTTTTTGTTTAAAAACCAGGCGAAAATAAGACGATTGAATGAAAAGTGAGCGAACGATAAGTTTTTTCTAATTTATGCTTGCGACTTCTCAGTATCTCCCTATAATGCGCCTCCACTGACACGGAACGACGGCAAACAAGCCGCCGGGTCAGCGAGATTCTCCTGAGAATCTCGAGAGACGAAAGCGAAAATAAACGCTTGACTTTCAAGCGGGAAAGCGTAATATGCACATCCCGCGCCGCTGGCAAAGCGAAGCGGCACTGCTCTTTAACAATTTATCAGACAATCTGTGTGGGCACTCGAAGATACGGATTCTTAACGTCGCAAGACGATAAATGAATACCAAGTCTCTGAGTGAACACGTAATTCATTACGAAGTTTAATTCAT
>NZ_JMPL01000056.1 GCF_000735365.1 Kluyvera ascorbata ATCC 33433
GTACATCATCGTGTTCCTGAACAAATGCGACATGGTTGATGACGAAGAGCTGCTGGAACTGGTTGAAATGGAAGTTCGTGAACTTCTGTCTCAGTACGACTTCCCAGGCGACGACACTCCAATCATCCGTGGTTCTGCTCTGAAAGCGCTGGAAGGCGAAGCAGAGTGGGAAGCGAAAATCATCGAACTGGCTGGCTTCCTGGATTCTTACATCCCAGAACCAGAACGTGCTATCGATAAGCCGTTCCTGCTGCCAATCGAAGACGTATTCTCCATCTCCGGTCGTGGTACCGTTGTTACCGGTCGTGTAGAACGCGGTATCATCAAAGTTGGTGAAGAAGTTGAAATCGTTGGTATCAAAGAGACTGCTAAGTCTACCTGTACCGGCGTTGAAATGTTCCGCAAACTGCTGGACGAAGGCCGTGCTGGTGAGAACGTTGGTGTTCTGCTGCGTGGTATCAAACGTGAAGAAATCGAACGTGGTCAGGTTCTGGCTAAGCCAGGCTCTATCAAGCCGCACACCAAGTTCGAATCTGAAGTGTACATTCTGTCCAAAGACGAAGGCGGCCGTCATACTCCGTTCTTCAAAGGCTACCGTCCACAGTTCTACTTCCGTACTACTGACGTGACCGGTACCATCGAACTGCCAGAAGGCGTTGAGATGGTAATGCCAGGCGACAACATCAAGATGGTTGTGACTCTGATCCACCCAATCGCGATGGACGACGGTCTGCGTTTCGCAATCCGTGAAGGCGGCCGTACTGTAGGTGCGGGCGTTGTTGCTAAAGTAATGAGCTAATTATTGATTAATTAGTTTTGCACTTGAAAAGGGCACTTCGGTGCCCTTTTTGCTTTTTGTTATTTGTTCCCGCTATATTTTCCGCACGATTTGATCTCTTATTTCACGCTACTTGTTGCGCCTGGCTATTGTAATCATAATTATTCTCACTTACACTCTGTTCAGAAATTGAACGGGAGTGGTTATGTACGTTTGTTTGTGTAATGGCGTCAGCGATAAAAAAATTCGCCAGGCAGTACGCCAGTTTCATCCGCAGTCTTTCCAGCAATTAAGAAAATGCATTCCTATTGGAAATCAATGCGGTAAGTGCGTTCGTGCTGCACGCGAGGTGATGGAAGACGAATTAATGCAAATGCCAGAGTTCAAAGAGATCGCCTAAGCTCGGATTTCTTTTTTGACATCCCTGTAGCCCGTTCTACGCTTCAATAAGTGGAAGCGGAGGGTCTATATAATGAAAGGTGATGTTAAGATAATAAATTATCTCAATAAATTATTGGGAAACGAGCTTGTCGCAATCAACCAATACTTTCTCCATGCGAGAATGTTCAAAAACTGGGGCCTGATGCGCCTCAACGATATTGAATATCACGAATCCATAGATGAAATGAAACACGCCGATCAGTACATCGAGCGTATTCTATTTCTTGAAGGGATCCCCAACCTGCAGGACCTCGGCAAGCTGCATATCGGCGAAGACGTCGAAGAGATGCTGCAATCAGATTTAAAGCTTGAGCTGGACGGTGCGAAGGATTTGCGCGAAGCCATTGCCTACGCCGATAGCGTTCATGACTACGTGAGCCGCGATATGCTGATTACTATCCTCGCTGAAGAGGAGCATCACATAGACTGGCTGGAAACAGAGTTGGATCTGATTAGCAAAATTGGTCTGCTAAAACTACCTGCAAATCACAAATTAAGGTTGAAGGCTAAACGCCGACATGCCCGCCATAATAAAACCCGCAGCCCCCAGAAATGGGCCAAACGGCAGCGGGTTTTTTATCTCTGTCACAGAGTGCCGGTAGCAGGCTACGCCAACAATGTAGGCGCTGGCCATTACGCTTGCCGTCAGGAGTAATCCCGGCAGTTGATGCCAACCGTGCCATGCCCCGAGTGCCGCCAGGTACTTAACGTCGCCATATCCTAACCCTTCGTGCTTGCGAATCCCTCTGTATACCCAATACAAAAAAGCCATAAAACCGTAACCAGCAAGAGCGCCCCACAGGGCATTCACGACATCCGCAGTGGGGTTCAGGCAGAGCTGAAAAAGCAGCCCTGACCACAGCAAAGGGCAGGTGAGCCGATTAGGCAGCAGGCCGGTGCGCACGTCGTGCCAGCAAAGCGAGGCGTTTAGCACCATATAAATAAAAAAGAAGGGGAGGGCGGGTAAACTCATGTCGTCAGCACCGTTGGCGGGAAGGATGCGGGCAGTGTGCGCAGGCAAGAGGAGATGAGCAAAAGGCATTCACTGCATTCGCGAAGCGCTATCCAGATAACTTCGATGGATTGCATTTTTACACACTCGTCTGGGAACGACTGCGCAGGAAACAGTGATTAATTTATAAACACGAGTTGCATCGCATGGGTATTTGTGTATAATGCGCGGGCTTGTCTAATATTGACAGCGGTTCGATATGAGCCACCGGTACTGCGAAAGCGATACCAGACAATGTTCCCAATTGGGGAACTCTGTAAGAACGGTTACACTCTCCCATCAATCGTAATGGGTTTGAGGAGTAACTATTTCGTCTATAAAATAATTGGAGCTCTGGTCTCATGCAGAACCAAAGAATCCGTATCCGCCTGAAAGCGTTTGATCATCGTCTGATCGATCAATCAACCGCGGAAATCGTCGAGACTGCTAAGCGCACTGGTGCGCAAGTCCGTGGTCCGATCCCGCTGCCGACCCGCAAAGAGCGTTTCACCGTTCTGATCTCCCCGCACGTCAACAAAGACGCGCGTGATCAGTACGAGATTCGTACTCACAAGCGTCTGGTTGACATCGTTGAGCCAACTGAAAAAACCGTTGATGCTCTGATGCGTCTGGACCTGGCTGCCGGTGTAGACGTGCAGATCAGCCTGGGTTAATCAGGTCATCGAGCGATTGAGAGGTTGATACAATGATTGGTTTAGTCGGTAAAAAAGTGGGTATGACCCGCATCTTCACTGAAGATGGCGTATCTATCCCAGTAACCGTTATCGAAGTTGAAGCAAACCGCGTTACTCAGATCAAAGATCTGGCTAACGATGGCTATCGCGCTGTTCAGGTTACCACTGGTGCTAAAAAAGCTAACCGTGTAACCAAGCCGGAAGCTGGTCACTTCGCTAAAGCTGGCGTAGAAGCTGGCCGCGGCCTGTGGGAGTTCCGTCTGGCAGATGGTGAAGAATACACCGTTGGTCAGGACATTAGCGTTGAACTGTTTGCTGACGTTAAGAAAGTTGACGTAACCGGTACCTCTAAAGGTAAAGGTTTCGCTGGTACCGTTAAGCGCTGGAACTTCCGTACCCAGGACGCTACTCACGGTAACTCCTTGTCTCACCGCGTTCCGGGTTCTATCGGTCAGAACCAGACTCCGGGCAAAGTGTTCAAAGGCAAGAAAATGGCAGGTCAGATGGGTAACGAACGTGTCACCGTTCAGAGCCTTGACGTAGTACGCGTTGACGCTGAGCGCAACCTGCTGCTGGTTAAAGGTGGTGTTCCGGGTGCGACCGGTTGCGACCTGATCGTTAAACCAGCTGTGAAGGCGTAAGGGGATAGCAATGGAATTAGTATTGAAAGACGCGCAGAGCGCGCTGACTGTTTCCGAAACTACCTTCGGTCGTGATTTCAACGAAGCGCTGGTTCACCAGGTTGTTGTTGCTTATGCAGCTGGTGCTCGTCAGGGTACTCGTGCTCAGAAGACTCGTGCTGAAGTAACTGGTTCAGGCAAAAAGCCATGGCGCCAGAAAGGTACCGGCCGTGCGCGTTCAGGTTCTATCAAGAGCCCGATCTGGCGTTCAGGTGGCGTGACCTTCGCTGCTCGTCCACAGGACCACAGTCAAAAAGTTAACAAAAAGATGTACCGCGGCGCGCTGAAAAGCATCCTGTCCGAACTGGTACGTCAGGATCGTCTGATCGTTGTCGAATCATTCTCTGTAGAAGCGCCTAAAACTAAGCTGCTGGCACAGAAACTGAAAGACATGGCTCTGGAAGATGTGCTGATCATCACCGGTGAGCTGGACGAAAACCTGTTCCTGGCTGCGCGCAACCTGCACAAGGTTGACGTACGCGATGTAACTGGTATCGACCCGGTTAGCCTGATCGCCTTCGACAAAGTCGTAATGACTGCTGATGCTGTTAAGCAAGTTGAGGAGATGCTGGCATGATTCGTGAAGAACGTCTGCTGAAGGTGCTGCGTGCACCGCACGTTTCTGAAAAAGCGTCTGCTGCGATGGAAAAAAGCAATACCATCGTTCTCAAAGTTGCTAAAGACGCGACCAAAGCAGAAATCAAAGCTGCTGTGCAGAAACTGTTTGAAGTCGAAGTCGAAGTCGTTAACACCCTGGTAGTTAAAGGGAAAGTTAAACGTCACGGACAGCGTATCGGTCGTCGTAGCGACTGGAAAAAAGCTTACGTCACCCTGAAGGAAGGCCAGAATCTGGACTTCGTCGGCGGCGCTGAGTAAGTCGGAGGAGTAATACAATGGCAGTTGTTAAATGTAAACCGACATCTCCGGGTCGTCGCCACGTCGTTAAAGTGGTCAACCCAGAGCTGCACAAGGGCAAACCTTTTGCTCCGCTGGTTGAAAAAAACAGCAAATCCGGTGGTCGTAACAACAATGGCCGCATCACCACTCGTCACATCGGTGGTGGTCACAAGCAGGCTTACCGTATTGTTGACTTCAAACGCAACAAAGATGGTATCCCGGCAATTGTTGAACGTCTTGAGTACGATCCGAACCGCTCCGCGAACATCGCGCTGGTTCTGTACAAAGACGGCGAACGTCGTTACATCCTGGCCCCTAAAGGCCTGAAAGCTGGCGACCAGATTCAGTCTGGCGTTGATGCTGCAATCAAAGCAGGTAACACCCTGCCGATGCGCAATATCCCGGTTGGTTCTACCGTTCATAACGTAGAAATGAAACCAGGTAAAGGCGGTCAGCTGGCACGTTCCGCTGGTACTTACGTTCAGATCGTTGCTCGCGATGGTGCTTATGTCACCCTGCGTCTGCGTTCTGGTGAAATGCGTAAAGTCGAAGCAGAATGCCGTGCGACCCTGGGCGAAGTTGGCAATGCTGAGCATATGCTGCGCGTTCTGGGTAAAGCAGGTGCTGCACGCTGGCGTGGTGTTCGTCCTACCGTTCGCGGTACTGCGATGAACCCAGTCGACCACCCACATGGTGGTGGTGAAGGTCGTAACTTTGGTAAGCACCCGGTATCCCCGTGGGGCCTGCAGACCAAAGGTAAGAAGACCCGCAGCAACAAGCGTACTGATAAATTCATCGTACGTCGCCGTAGCAAATAATTTTAGAGGATAAGCCATGCCACGTTCTCTCAAGAAAGGTCCTTTTATTGACCTGCACTTGCTGAAGAAGGTAGAGAAAGCGGTGGAAAGCGGAGACAAGAAGCCCCTGCGCACTTGGTCCCGTCGTTCAACGATCTTTCCTAACATGATCGGTTTGACCATCGCTGTCCATAATGGTCGTCAGCACGTTCCAGTATTTGTAACCGACGAAATGGTTGGTCACAAACTGGGTGAATTCGCACCGACTCGTACTTATCGCGGCCACGCTGCTGATAAAAAAGCGAAGAAGAAATAAGGTAGGAGGAAGAGATGGAAACTTTAGCTCAACATCGCCATGCTCGTTCTTCTGCTCAGAAGGTTCGCCTTGTTGCTGACCTGATTCGCGGTAAGAAAGTGTCGCAGGCGCTGGAAATTCTGACCTACACCAATAAGAAAGCGGCTGTACTGGTCAAGAAAGTTCTGGAATCTGCCATTGCTAACGCTGAACACAACGATGGCGCTGACATTGATGATCTGAAAGTTACGAAAATTTTCGTAGACGAAGGCCCAAGCATGAAGCGCATTATGCCGCGTGCTAAAGGTCGTGCAGATCGCATCCTGAAGCGCACCAGCCACATCACTGTGGTTGTGTCCGATCGCTGAGACTCTGGAGACTAGCAATGGGTCAGAAAGTACATCCTAATGGTATTCGCCTGGGTATTGTAAAACCATGGAACTCTACTTGGTTTGCGAACACCAAAGAATTCGCTGACAACCTGGACAGCGATTTTAAAGTACGTCAGTACCTGACTAAGGAACTGGCTAAGGCGTCCGTATCTCGTATCGTTATCGAGCGTCCGGCTAAGAGCATCCGTGTGACCATTCACACCGCTCGCCCGGGTATCGTTATCGGTAAGAAAGGCGAAGACGTAGAAAAACTGCGCAAAGTCGTAGCTGATATTGCTGGCGTTCCTGCCCAGATCAATATCGCCGAAGTGCGCAAGCCTGAACTGGACGCAAAACTGGTTGCTGACAGCATCACTTCTCAGCTGGAACGTCGTGTTATGTTCCGTCGTGCTATGAAGCGTGCTGTACAGAACGCAATGCGTCTGGGCGCTAAAGGTATCAAAGTTGAAGTTAGCGGCCGTCTGGGCGGCGCGGAAATCGCACGTACCGAATGGTACCGCGAAGGTCGCGTACCTCTGCACACTCTGCGTGCTGACATCGACTACAACACCTCTGAAGCGCACACCACTTATGGTGTAATCGGCGTTAAGGTATGGATCTTCAAAGGTGAGATCCTGGGTGGTATGGCTGCTGTTGAACAACCGGAACCGGCTGCTCAACCTAAAAAGCAGCAGCGTAAAGGCCGTAAATAAGGAGCGTCGCTGATGTTACAACCAAAGCGTACAAAATTCCGTAAAGTGCACAAAGGCCGTAACCGCGGTCTGGCGCAGGGTACGGATGTTAGCTTCGGCAGCTTCGGCCTGAAAGCTGTTGGCCGTGGTCGTCTGACTGCACGTCAGATCGAAGCAGCACGTCGTGCAATGACCCGTGCAGTTAAGCGTCAAGGTAAGATCTGGATCCGTGTATTCCCGGACAAACCAATCACCGAGAAACCGCTGGCAGTGCGTATGGGTAAAGGTAAAGGTAACGTGGAGTATTGGGTTGCCTTGATCCAGCCGGGCAAAGTCCTGTATGAAATGGACGGTGTTCCGGAAGAGCTGGCCCGTGAAGCATTCGGCCTCGCTGCAGCGAAACTGCCGATCAAAACCACCTTTGTAACTAAGACGGTGATGTAATGAAAGCAAAAGAGCTGCGTGAAAAAAGCGTTGAAGAGCTGAACGCTGAGCTGCTGAACCTGCTGCGTGAGCAGTTCAACCTGCGCATGCAGGCTGCAAGTGGCCAGCTGCAACAGACTCACCTGCTGAAGCAGGTACGTCGTGATGTTGCACGCGTTAAGACTTTACTGACTCAGAAGGCGGGTGCGTAATGACCGATAAAATCCGTACTCTGCAAGGTCGCGTAGTTAGCGCAAAAATGGAGAAATCCATTGTTGTTGCTATCGAACGTATGGTGAAACACCCGGTATACGGCAAATTCATCAAACGTACGACCAAACTGCACGTACATGACGAGAACAACGAATGCGGTATGGGCGACGTGGTTGAAATCCGCGAATGCCGTCCGCTGTCCAAGACTAAGTCCTGGACGCTGGTTCGCGTTGTAGAGAAAGCGGTTCTGTAATACAGTACTCGTTCTCGATACGAATAAACGGCTCAGCGATGAGCCGTTTATTTTTTCTACCCTTATCGTTGAAGCGGTGTTATAATGCCGCGCCCTCGATATGGGGCTTTTTAACGACCTGAATTCGGGTCTCAGTAGTAGTTGACATTAGCGGAGCACTAAAATGATCCAAGAACAGACTATGCTGAACGTCGCCGACAACTCCGGTGCACGTCGCGTAATGTGTATCAAGGTTCTGGGTGGCTCGCACCGTCGCTACGCAGGCGTAGGCGACATCATCAAGATCACCATCAAGGAAGCAATTCCACGTGGTAAGGTCAAAAAAGGTGATGTGCTGAAGGCGGTAGTGGTGCGCACCAAGAAGGGTGTTCGTCGCCCGGACGGTTCTGTCATTCGCTTCGATGGTAATGCATGCGTTATTTTAAACAATAACAGCGAGCAACCTATCGGTACGCGTATTTTTGGGCCGGTAACTCGTGAACTTCGTAACGAGAAGTTCATGAAAATTATCTCTCTGGCACCAGAAGTACTCTAAGGAGCGAATCATGGCAGCGAAAATCCGTCGTGATGACGAAGTTATCGTGTTAACCGGTAAAGATAAAGGTAAACGCGGTAAAGTTAAGAATGTCTTGTCTTCCGGCAAGGTCATCGTTGAAGGTATCAACCTGGTTAAGAAACACCAGAAGCCGGTTCCGGCTCTGAACCAACCAGGCGGCATTGTAGAGAAAGAAGCAGCTATTCAGATCTCTAACATTGCACTGTTCAACGCGGCTACCGGCAAGGCTGACCGTGTAGGCTTTAGATTCGAAGACGGCAAAAAAGTCCGTTTCTTCAAGTCTAACAGCGAAACTATCAAGTAATTTGGAGTAGTACGATGGCGAAACTGCATGATTACTACAAAGACGAAGTAGTCGCTAAACTCGTTTCTGAGTTTAACTACAATTCTGTCATGCAAGTCCCTCGGGTCGAGAAGATCACCCTGAACATGGGTGTTGGTGAAGCGATCGCTGACAAGAAACTGCTGGATAACGCAGCAGCTGACCTGACAGCAATCTCCGGTCAAAAACCGTTGATCACCAAAGCACGCAAATCAGTTGCAGGCTTCAAAATCCGTCAGGGCTATCCGATCGGCTGTAAAGTAACTCTGCGTGGCGAACGCATGTGGGAGTTCTTAGAGCGCTTGATCACTATTGCTGTTCCACGTATCCGTGACTTCCGTGGCTTGTCCGCTAAGTCTTTCGACGGTCGTGGTAACTACAGCATGGGTGTCCGTGAGCAGATCATCTTCCCAGAAATCGACTACGATAAAGTCGACCGCGTACGTGGTTTGGATATTACCATCACCACTACTGCGAAATCTGATGAAGAAGGCCGTGCTCTGCTGGCTGCCTTTGACTTCCCGTTCCGCAAGTAAGGTAGGGTTACTGAATGGCTAAGCAATCAATGAAAGCACGCGAAGTAAAGCGCGTAGCTTTAGCTGATAAATTCTTCGCTAAACGCGCTGAACTCAAAGCTATCATCTCTGATGTGAACGCAACCGACGAAGATCGTTGGAATGCTGTTCTGAAGCTGCAGTCTCTGCCGCGTGATTCCAGCCCGTCTCGTCAGCGCAAGCGCTGCCGTCAAACTGGTCGTCCGCATGGCTATGTGGGCAAGTTCGGGTTGAGCCGTATCAAGCTTCGTGAAGCCGCTATGCGCGGTGAAGTACCAGGCTTGAAAAAGGCTAGCTGGTAATTACCAATTGAATCACGGGAGTAAAGACAGATGAGCATGCAAGATCCGATCGCGGATATGCTGACCCGTATCCGTAACGGTCAGGCCGCGAATAAAGCTGCGGTCACCATGCCTTCCTCCAAGCTGAAAGTGGCAATTGCCAACGTGCTGAAGGAAGAAGGTTTTATTGAAGATTTTAAAGTTGAAGGCGACACCAAGCCGGAACTGGAACTGACTCTTAAGTATTTCCAGGGTAAAGCTGTTGTAGAAAGCATTCAGCGTGTTAGTCGCCCAGGTCTGCGTATTTATAAGCGCAAAGACGAGCTGCCAAAAGTTATGGCTGGCATGGGTATCGCGGTTGTTTCTACCTCTAAAGGTGTTATGACTGATCGTGCAGCGCGCCAGGCTGGTCTTGGTGGCGAAATTATCTGCTACGTAGCCTAATCGGAGGAAAAAATGTCTCGTGTTGCTAAAGCACCGGTCGTTGTTCCTGCCGGCGTTGATGTAAAAATCAACGGTCAGGTTATTACGATCAAAGGTAAAAACGGCGAGCTGACTCGTACTCTCAACGATGCTGTTGAAGTTAAACATGCAGATAATGCCCTGACCTTCGGTCCGCGTGATGGTTACGTAGACGGCTGGGCTCAGGCTGGTACCGCGCGTGCCCTGCTGAACTCAATGGTTATCGGTGTTACCGAAGGCTTCACTAAAAAGCTTCAGCTGGTTGGTGTAGGTTATCGTGCAGCGATCAAAGGGAATGCAGTAAACCTGTCCTTGGGTTTCTCTCACCCTGTTGAACATCAGCTGCCTGCAGGTATTACTGCTGAATGTCCGACTCAAACTGAAATCGTGCTGAAAGGCGCTGATAAGCAGGTGATCGGCCAGGTAGCAGCTGATCTGCGCGCCTACCGTCGTCCTGAGCCTTATAAAGGCAAGGGTGTTCGTTACGCCGACGAAGTCGTGCGTACCAAAGAGGCTAAGAAGAAGTAAGGTAACACTATGGATAAGAAATCTGCTCGTATCCGTCGTGCGACCCGCGCACGCCGCAAGCTCCAGGAGCTGGGTGCAACTCGCCTGGTGGTACATCGTACCCCGCGTCATATTTACGCACAGGTAATTGCACCAAACGGTTCCGAAGTTCTGGTAGCTGCTTCTACTGTAGAAAAAGCTATCGCGGAACAACTGAAGTACACCGGTAACAAAGACGCTGCAGCAGCTGTGGGTAAAGCTGTCGCTGAACGCGCTCTGGAAAAAGGCATCAAAGATGTGTCCTTTGACCGTTCCGGGTTCCAATATCATGGTCGTGTCCAGGCACTGGCAGATGCTGCCCGTGAAGCTGGCCTTCAGTTCTAAGGTAGAGGTGTAAGATGGCTCACATCGAAAAACAAGCTGGCGAACTGCAGGAAAAGCTGATCGCGGTAAACCGCGTATCTAAAACCGTTAAAGGTGGTCGTATTTTCTCCTTCACAGCTCTGACTGTAGTTGGTGATGGTAACGGTCGCGTTGGTTTTGGTTACGGTAAAGCGCGTGAAGTTCCAGCAGCGATCCAGAAAGCGATGGAAAAAGCCCGTCGCAATATGATTAACGTCGCGCTGAATACCGGCACCCTGCAGCACCCAGTTAAGGGTACTCACACGGGTTCTCGTGTATTCATGCAGCCGGCTTCTGAAGGTACCGGTATCATCGCCGGTGGCGCAATGCGTGCCGTCCTGGAAGTCGCTGGGGTTCGTAACGTTCTGGCTAAAGCGTATGGTTCCACTAACCCGATTAACGTGGTTCGTGCAACTATCGATGGTCTGGAAAATATGAAATCTCCGGAAATGGTCGCTGCCAAGCGTGGTAAATCCGTTGAAGAAATTCTGGGGAAATAAACCATGGCAAAGACTATTAAAATTACTCAAACCCGCAGTGCAATCGGTCGTCTGCCGAAACACAAGGCAACGCTGCTTGGCCTGGGTCTGCGTCGTATTGGTCACACCGTAGAACGCGAGGATACTCCTGCCGTTCGTGGTATGGTCAACGCGGTTTACTTCATGGTTAAAGTTGAGGAGTAAGAGATGCGTTTAAATACTCTGTCTCCGGCCGAAGGCTCTAAAAAGGCGGGTCGCCGTCTGGGTCGTGGTATCGGTTCTGGCCTCGGTAAAACCGGCGGTCGTGGTCACAAAGGTCAGAAGTCTCGTTCTGGCGGTGGCGTACGTCGTGGTTTCGAGGGTGGCCAGATGCCACTGTACCGTCGTCTGCCGAAATTCGGCTTCACTTCTCGCAAATCAGCGATTACAGCGGAAGTCCGTCTGTCTGACCTGGCGAAAGTGGAAGGCGGTATTGTTGACCTGAACACGCTGAAAGCAGCTAACATTATCGGTATTCAGATCGAGTTCGCGAAAGTGATCCTGTCTGGTGAGGTTTCTACCCCGGTAACTGTTCGTGGCCTGCGTGTTACTAAAGGCGCTCGTGCTGCTATCGAAGCTGCTGGCGGTAAAATCGAGGAATAAGTAGCAGATGGCTAAACAACCGGGATTAGATTTTCAAAGTGCCAAAGGTGGCTTAGGCGAGCTGAAACGCAGACTGTTGTTTGTAATCGGTGCGCTTATTGTGTTCCGTATTGGCTCTTTTATTCCGATCCCTGGTATTGATGCCGCTGTACTTGCCAAACTGCTTGAGCAACAGCGAGGCACCATCATTGAAATGTTCAACATGTTCTCTGGTGGTGCACTCAGCCGTGCTTCTATCTTTGCTCTGGGTATCATGCCGTATATTTCGGCATCGATTATTATCCAGCTGCTGACGGTGGTTCATCCAACGCTGGCAGAAATTAAGAAAGAAGGGGAGTCTGGTCGTCGTAAGATCAGCCAGTACACCCGCTACGGTACTCTGGTGCTGGCGATATTCCAGTCGATCGGTATTGCTACCGGTCTACCGAATATGCCTGGTATGCAGGGCCTGGTAATTAATCCAGGCTTTGCATTCTATTTCACCGCTGTTGTTAGTCTGGTTACAGGGACTATGTTCCTGATGTGGCTCGGCGAACAGATTACTGAGCGTGGTATCGGTAACGGTATCTCAATCATTATCTTCGCTGGTATCGTTGCGGGACTCCCGCCAGCCATTGCCCATACTATCGAGCAAGCGCGTCAAGGCGACCTGCACTTCCTCCTGTTGCTGTTGGTTGCAGTATTAGTGTTTGCAGTGACGTTCTTTGTTGTATTTGTTGAACGTGGTCAACGCCGCATTGTGGTAAACTACGCGAAACGTCAGCAAGGTCGTCGTGTCTATGCTGCACAGAGCACACATTTACCGCTGAAAGTGAATATGGCGGGGGTAATCCCAGCAATCTTCGCTTCCAGTATTATTCTGTTCCCTGCGACCATCGCGTCATGGTTCGGGGGCGGTACCGGTTGGAACTGGCTGACAACAATTTCGCTGTATTTGCAGCCTGGGCAACCGCTTTATGTGTTACTCTATGCGTCTGCAATCATCTTCTTCTGTTTCTTCTACACGGCGTTGGTTTTCAACCCGCGTGAAACAGCAGATAACCTGAAGAAGTCCGGTGCATTTGTACCAGGAATTCGTCCGGGAGAGCAAACGGCGAAGTATATCGATAAAGTAATGACTCGCCTGACTCTCGTTGGTGCGTTGTATATTACTTTTATCTGCCTGATCCCGGAGTTCATGCGTGATGCAATGAAAGTGCCGTTCTACTTCGGTGGGACATCGCTGCTGATCGTTGTTGTCGTGATTATGGACTTTATGGCTCAAGTGCAAACTCTGATGATGTCAAGTCAGTACGAGTCTGCATTGAAGAAGGCGAACCTCAAAGGCTATAGCCGCTAAAAGGTCGCCCGAGAAGTTACGGAGAGTAAAAATGAAAGTTCGTGCTTCCGTCAAGAAATTATGCCGTAACTGCAAAATCGTTAAGCGTGATGGTGTCATCCGTGTGATTTGCAGTGCCGAGCCAAAGCATAAACAGCGCCAAGGCTGATTTATTCGCATATTTTTCTTGCAAAGTTGGGTTGAGCTGGCTAGATTAGCCAGCCAATCTTTTGTATGTCTGTACGTTTCCATTTGAGTATCCTGAAAACGGGCTTTTCAGCATGGTGCGTACATATTAAATAGTAGGAGTGCATAGTGGCCCGTATAGCAGGCATTAACATTCCTGATCAGAAACATGCTGTGATCGCGTTAACCTCGATCTACGGCGTCGGCAAGACCCGTTCTAAAGCCATCCTGGCTGCTGCGGGTATCGCTGAAAATGTTAAGATCAGTGAGCTGTCTGAAGGACAAATCGACACGCTGCGTGACGAAGTTGCCAAATTTGTCGTTGAAGGTGATCTGCGCCGTGAAATTAGCATGAGCATCAAGCGCCTGATGGATCTTGGTTGCTATCGCGGTTTGCGTCATCGTCGTGGTCTCCCGGTTCGCGGCCAGCGTACCAAGACCAACGCACGTACCCGTAAGGGTCCGCGCAAACCGATCAAGAAATAATCGGGGTGATTGAATAATGGCAAAGGCACCAGTTCGTGCACGTAAACGTGTAAGAAAACAAGTCTCTGATGGCGTGGCTCATATCCATGCTTCTTTTAACAACACCATCGTAACTATTACCGATCGTCAGGGTAATGCGCTGGGTTGGGCAACAGCCGGTGGTTCCGGTTTCCGTGGTTCGCGTAAATCAACTCCGTTTGCAGCTCAGGTTGCAGCAGAGCGTTGCGCAGACGCCGTTAAAGAATACGGCATCAAGAATCTGGAAGTTATGGTTAAAGGTCCGGGTCCAGGCCGCGAATCTACTATTCGTGCTCTGAACGCCGCTGGTTTCCGCATCACTAATATTACTGATGTGACTCCGATCCCTCATAACGGTTGTCGTCCGCCGAAGAAACGTCGCGTATAACGCTTCGTTTTCCAGGTTTGTTGGAGAAAGAAAATGGCAAGATATTTGGGTCCTAAGCTCAAGCTGAGCCGTCGTGAGGGCACCGACTTATTCCTTAAGTCTGGCGTTCGCGCGATCGATACCAAGTGTAAAATTGAACAAGCTCCTGGCCAGCACGGTGCGCGTAAACCGCGTCTGTCTGACTATGGTGTGCAGTTGCGTGAAAAGCAAAAAGTTCGTCGTACCTACGGCGTGCTGGAGCGTCAGTTCCGTAACTATTACAAAGAAGCAGCACGTCTGAAAGGCAACACCGGTGAAAACCTGTTGGCTCTGCTGGAAGGTCGTCTGGACAACGTAGTATACCGTATGGGCTTCGGCGCCACTCGTGCAGAAGCACGTCAGCTGGTTAGCCATAAAGCAATCATGGTAAACGGTCGTGTTGTTAACATCGCTTCTTATCAGGTTAAAGCGAATGACGTTGTTAGCATCCGTGAGAAAGCGAAAAAGCAATCTCGCGTTAAAGCCGCTCTGGAGCTGGCTGAACAGCGTGAAAAGCCAACCTGGCTGGAAGTTGATGCTGGCAAGATGGAAGGCACGTTCAAGCGTCAGCCTGAGCGTTCTGATCTGTCTGCGGACATTAACGAACACCTGATCGTCGAGCTTTACTCCAAGTAAAGCTTAGTACCAAAGAGAGGACACAATGCAGGGTTCTGTGACAGAGTTTCTAAAACCGCGCCTGGTAGATATCGAGCAAGTGAGTTCGACGCACGCCAAGGTGACCCTTGAGCCTTTAGAGCGTGGCTTTGGCCATACTCTGGGTAACGCACTGCGCCGTATTCTGCTCTCATCGATGCCGGGTTGCGCGGTGACCGAGGTTGAGATTGATGGTGTACTTCATGAGTACAGCACCAAAGAAGGCGTTCAGGAAGATATCCTTGAAATCCTGCTCAACCTGAAAGGGCTGGCGGTGAGAGTTCAGGGTAAAGATGAAGTTATTCTTACCTTGAATAAATCTGGCATTGGCCCTGTGACTGCAGCCGATATCACCCATGATGGTGATGTCGAAATCGTCAAGCCGCAGCACGTGATCTGCCACCTGACCGATGAGAACGCAGCTATCAGTATGCGTATCAAAGTTCAGCGCGGTCGTGGTTATGTGCCGGCTTCTGCCCGAATTCATTCGGAAGAAGATGAGCGCCCAATCGGCCGTCTGCTGGTCGACGCATGCTACAGCCCTGTAGAGCGTATTGCCTACAATGTTGAAGCAGCGCGTGTAGAACAGCGTACCGACCTGGACAAGCTGGTCATCGAAATGGAAACCAACGGCACAATCGATCCTGAAGAGGCGATTCGTCGTGCGGCAACCATTCTGGCAGAACAACTGGAAGCTTTCGTTGACTTACGTGACGTACGTCAGCCGGAAGTGAAAGAAGAGAAACCAGAATTCGATCCGATCCTGCTGCGCCCTGTTGACGATCTGGAATTGACTGTCCGCTCTGCTAACTGCCTCAAGGCAGAAGCTATCCACTATATCGGTGATCTGGTACAGCGTACCGAGGTTGAGCTTCTTAAGACGCCTAACCTGGGTAAAAAATCTCTTACCGAGATTAAAGACGTGCTGGCTTCACGTGGTCTGTCTCTGGGCATGCGCCTGGAAAACTGGCCACCAGCAAGCATTGCTGACGAGTAACCGGATCACAGGTTAAGGTTTTACTGAGAAGGATAAGGTCATGCGCCATCGTAAGAGTGGTCGTCAACTGAACCGCAACAGCAGCCATCGCCAGGCTATGTTCCGCAACATGGCAGGTTCACTGGTTCGTCATGAAATCATCAAGACGACCCTGCCTAAAGCGAAAGAACTGCGTCGCGTAGTTGAGCCGCTGATTACTCTTGCCAAGACTGATAGCGTTGCTAATCGTCGTCTGGCATTCGCCCGTACTCGTGATAACGAGATCGTGGCAAAACTGTTTAACGAACTGGGCCCGCGTTTCGCGAGCCGCACCGGTGGTTACACTCGCATTCTGAAGTGTGGCTTCCGTGCAGGCGACAACGCGCCGATGGCTTACATCGAGCTGGTTGATCGTTCAGAATCGAAAGCAGAAGCAGCTGCAGAGTAATCTGTAGTAAAGTAAAAAAACCCGCCTCGGCGGGTTTTTTTATATCCTCGCTATCCCCACCCTTCTACAATAGTCGTATCTTTTCTGTTCATTTCTCCGGAGTAGTTTTATGTGGTTACTGGATCAATGGGCCGAACGTCATATTGCCGACGCACAGCGCAAAGGTGAGTTTGATAACCTGCCAGGCCAGGGTGAACCACTGGCGCTTGACGATGATTCAGCTGTACCCGAAGCGTTACGATCTGGCTACCGATTGCTGAAGAATGCCGGATGTTTACCTCCGGAACTTGAGCAGCGTAAGCAGGCCGTTGAATTGGCCGATTTGCTGAAGGGCATTCGTCGGGAAGATGAGCGCTACCAGGAACTGAGCCGTCGGCTGGCGCTGATGGAGCTAAAGTTGCAGCAGGCAGGATTAAGCACCGATTTTTTGCGCGGTGACTATGCCGATAAGCTGATGAGCAAAATTAATGAGGAATAGCTATGTACCGGATTGGTGAGCTGTCAAAACTCGCTGGCGTCACGCCGGACACCGTGCGCTATTATGAAAAACAGCAGATGATGAGCCATGATATTCGCACTGAAGGCGGCTTCCGTCTTTATACCGCGGACGATCTCCAGCGTCTGAAGTTTATCCGCTATGCCCGACAGCTGGGGTTCACCCTTGAGTCGATCCGCGAGCTACTCTCGATCCGCGTGGATCCGGCGCATCATACCTGCCAGGAATCGAAAGGGATCGTGCAGGCTCGCTTGAGTGAAGTGGAATCACGCATTGAAGAGTTACAGGCGATGCAGCGTGCACTGAAGCAGCTGAATGATGCCTGCTGTGGGACTGCGCATAGCAGCCAGCACTGTTCTATCCTTGGCATTCTTGAAGAGGGTGCGGGCGCATCGTAAAATGCGAGTTGAGTGTTCGCACAATTGGGTCTACACTCGCCGCGTAATAAACACACAATCAGGAGATGTTATGAGCCGCTATCAGCATACGAAGGGGCAGATTAAAGACAATGCCATTGAAGCCCTATTACATGATCCGCTGTTTCGTCAGCGCGTAGAAAAAAATAAGAAAGGGAAAGGTAGTTATCTGCGGAAAGAAAAACACGGCAAGGGGTATGGACGGGAGGCCAGTGGCAAACAAGCGATGCGCTTTTTTACCACTGGCTTTCTGCTTTCTGCGGTCTGATTAAGAACGGTTGTTCTGTTCTTTCAGCAGGTCGCGAATTTCAGACAGCAGCACTTCTTCTTTGCTTGGTGCAGGAGCGGCAGCTGGCTCCTCCTTCTTACGGTTAAGCTTGTTGATAAGCTTAATGGCCATAAAGATGGCGAAAGCAACAATCACAAAATCAAAAATGTTCTGAATGAATACGCCGTAGTGCATGACCACTGCTGGTACATCGCCCTGCGCGTCGCGTAGTGTTACTGCGAACTGTTTGAAATCAATCCCGCCAATTAATAGCCCGAGTGGTGGCATGATGATGTCCGCAACTAAAGACGATACAATCTTGCCAAACGCTGCACCAATAATGACACCCACTGCCAAATCGACAACATTTCCTCGCATCGCGAATTCGCGAAACTCTTTAATAATGCTCATTTTATTCTCCCTTGTGCTAGCTGACGTTTATAAGTTTAACAAATGTTTATTTAATTTCCATTGGGGATAATAAATATGCTGGCATTAATTAACCCTTAAATAATAGAAGGTTAATAAAAAAGGCGCTCTGTTGAGCGCCTTTGCGAAATTAGAGGAAGAAGGGACTTGGCTGGAACAGGCGTTCCACATCCGAAATATATTTTTTATCGGTCAGGAACATTATCACGTGATCCCCTTGCTCAATGCGTAAATTGTCATTGGCAATCATCACGTCATTTCCACGAACGACTGCACCGATAATTGTGCCTGGTGGCAGCTTAATTTCATCAATAACACGGCCAACCACGCGTGACGTGCTTTCATCACCGTGCGCAACGGCTTCAATGGCTTCGGCAACGCCGCGGCGCAGAGATGACACGCCGACGATATCGGCTTTACGCACGTGGCTCAGCAGGGCTGAGATCGTGGCCTGCTGCGGGGAGATCGCAATATCGATAACGCTGCCCTGCACCAGATCAACGTAGGCTTTACGCTGGATCAGCACCATCACTTTCTTGGCGCCCATTCGCTTGGCCAGCATTGCCGACATGATATTTGCTTCATCATCGTTGGTAACGGCAATAAACAGATCCACTTGATCAATATGCTCTTCCGCCAGCAGCTCTTGATCCGACGCATCGCCAAAGAAAACGATCGTATTCTGTAGTTTCTCAGCAAGCTCTGCCGCACGTTGTTGATTACGTTCAATCAACTTCACGCTGTAATCTTTTTCCAACTGGCGAGCCAGACCTGCACCGATGTTCCCGCCGCCGACCAGCATAATGCGCTTGTACGGTTTCTCCAGACGCTGAAGCTCGCTCATTACCGCCCGAATATGCTGTGATGCGGCAATAAAGAAGACCTCATCCCCAGCTTCCACGATCGTTGAGCCCTGCGGGCGAATTGGACGATCGTGACGGAAAATGGCCGCAACGCGAGTATCGATATGCGGCATATGTTCGCGCATGGTTGAGAGAGCATTACCAACTAACGGCCCACCGTAATAGGCCTTAACCACCGCCAGACTCACTTTACCTTCGGCAAAGTTGACGACCTGCAGCGCCCCCGGATATTCAATCAGGCGGTAAATATTGTCGATAACCAACTGCTCTGGCGCAATCAGGTGATCGATAGGCACGGCATCGCTGTGGAACAGTTTTTCTGCATCGCGCACGTAGTCCGGAGAACGGATACGTGCGATACGGTTCGGTGTGTTGAACAGCGAGTAGGCGACCTGACAGGCAACCATATTGGTTTCATCTGAACTGGTCACCGCGACGAGCATATCGGCATCATCGGCGCCCGCTTCGCGCAGTACCCGGGGATGAGAGGCGTGACCCTGCACAACGCGCAGGTCGAACTTGTCCTGCAGGCTGCGCAGACGCTCGCCGTTAGTATCGACAATCGTGATGTCGTTATTTTCGCCGACCAGGTTTTCCGCCAGCGTACCGCCAACTTGCCCGGCACCCAGAATGATAATTTTCATCAGTTGCGACCCGTTATCTCATCACTTCTTGATTAGCTTAGCGTAGAAGAAACCATCGCCTTCTTCTGCGCCCGGTAAATTCTGTTGGCCCGGCTGTTCAGGGGTTCCCGTATCGCTGAGCACGGCATCCGGCGTACGCGCCAGGAACGCAGTAATCTGCTGCTGGTTCTCTTCCGGTAAAATAGAGCAGGTCGCATAAACCAGCGTCCCGCCCGGCTTCAGATGAGCCCAGGTGGCGTTGAGAATTTCAGCCTGCAGCTGAGCCAGCTCAGGGATATCGCGATCGCGGCGCAGCCACTTGATGTCCGGGTGGCGACGGATTACTCCGGTGGCGGAGCATGGTGCATCCAGCAGAATGCGGTCGAACAGCTGCTCGCCGCACCATTGTTCTGGATAGCGGCCATCACCCTGCTTAACGGTGGCTTTCATGCCAAGGCGTTTGAGGTTGTCGTAAACGCGCGACAGGCGTTTTTCATCAACATCAACGGCCAGCACGTCAGCCTGTGGTGCGACTTCCAGAATATGGGTGGTCTTGCCTCCAGGCGCGCAGCACAGGTCGAGGATCTGTTCACCGTTCTCCGGCTGTAGATAGCGCATGCAACCCTGAGCAGATGCATCCTGTACGGTAACCCAGCCCTGCTCGAAGCCTGGCAAAGCTAACACCGACGCAGGCGTTTCCAGCCGCACGGCATCCGGATAGTCCGGGTGCGGGAAACCGGTCATGCCGGCTTCGGTTAATAATGCTAACCAGGCATCACGAGAATGGTGGTTACGGTTAACGCGCAGCCACATCGGCGGGCGTTGGTTATTGGCCTCAAGAATGGCTTCCCACTGCTGTGGATAGGCATTCTTGATGCGTTTGACCAGCCAGGAAGGATGCAGGAATCGTAAGTCGCTTTGCGAAAACTCAGAAAGCAGCTCTTCCTGACGACGTTGAAACTGGCGTAATACCCCGTTGATCAGCCCTTTAAGCTGTGGACGTTTGATAACCACGGCGCCTTCAACGGTTTCGGCCAGCGCGGCGTGCGGTGGAATACGGGTATGCAGCAACTGATAGAAGCCGACCATAATCAGGTAGTGAACGGTGCGCTGTTTGCCCGTCATTGGGCGTTCCATCAGCTGCTGAATCATCCACTCAAGCTGAGAGAGCGTACGAAGCACGCCGAAGCAAAGCTCCTGCAGCAGTGCTTTGTCTTTATCGGCGACTTTTTGCTGCAATGCAGGCAGTACGTTGCTCAACGACTGCCCCTTTTCGACGACCTGTTCTACGGCCTGAGCCGCCATGCTGCGTAAATTAAGATGTTTTTTCATAACCGTAAAAATAAAAATGCCCGGAGACTCCGGGCTTTAAAAGGTATGAACCGTCAGAGTAGACGGTTGCCGGGTACAAACCATTCCCGGCGTGAGTTCAGCAGATCCTGCGCACTCATCGCCTTCTTACCCGCGGGCTGTAGCGAGATAAGGTTCAGAATCCCATTACCAGTAGCGACCTGAATCCCCTGGCGCGTGGCTTCGAGGACGGTGCCTGGCTCAGCTCCCGCCGGTTTATCAATCACCGTTGCCTGCCAGATTTTTACCGGCTGCTCATCAATGACGATGTAGCTCATTGGCCACGGGTTGAAGGCGCGGATGCAGCGCTCGAGCTGTGCTGCGCTGAGCGTCCAGTCAACAAGCGCTTCTTCTTTGCTGAGCTTCTCGGCATAGCTGACCAGCGCTTCATCCTGCACTTCAGGCTTCGCGGTACCCGTCGCTAGCAGATGTAGCGTATGGAGTAGCCCCTGAGGTCCCAGCTCTGCCAGTTTGTTGTAAAGACTCGCGCTGGTATCTTCAGCGGTAATCGGGCAGGAGAGCTTATGCAGCATATCACCCGTATCCAGGCCAACATCCATCTGCATAATGGTCACACCGGTTTCCGTATCGCCAGCCCACAGCGAACGCTGAATCGGCGCAGCACCGCGCCAGCGTGGGAGCAGAGAACCGTGAACGTTGATGCAGCCAAGGCGTGGCATAGCCAGCACGGCTTTTGGCAGGATAAGCCCATAGGCAACCACGACCATCACGTCAGCCTGCAGATCTGATACCAGCTTCTGGTTTTCTTCTGGGCGCAGCGAGACCGGCTGGAATACCGGAATGCCTTTCTCTTCGGCCAGTACTTTGACCGGGCTTGGCATCAGCTTCTTGCCGCGACCGGCAGGGCGATCGGGCTGGGTAAATACGCCAACGACCTGGTGCTCAGACGACAATAGCGCGTCAAGATGACGCGCTGCAAAGTCAGGGGTACCCGCAAAAATAATACGTAGTGAATCTGACACGTTAATCCTTATCCTTAGGCACGCGCGTTCAGGCGATCCAGTTTCTCAACTTTCTGACGAATACGTTGCTGTTTTAACGGAGAAAGATAATCGATAAACAGTTTACCGACCAGGTGGTCCATCTCGTGCTGAATACAGATAGCCAGCAGGCCGTCAGCCTCGAGCTCAAACGGGTTGCCATTGCGGTCGAGAGCGCGAATTTTCACGCGTTCGGCACGTGGCACTAGTGCCCGCTGTTCAGGGATAGACAGGCAGCCTTCTTCAATCCCGGTATCGCCGTCTTTTTCCAACAGCTCAGGGTTGATCAGCACCAGTTGTTCGTCACGATTTTCAGAAACATCGATAACGATAATGCGTTGATGGATATCGACCTGCGTTGCCGCGAGACCAATACCTTCCTCGGCGTACATTGTCTCGAACATATCGTCGACAATTCGCTGAATTTCTTCATTCACTTCTTTTACCGGCGCAGCGACTTTGCGAAGACGCTCGTCCGGGATATGTAACACTTGCAAAACTGCCATAAATATCCAGAGTTCTGTTCAGGAGTAGGAAAGATTATTACCTCTATTCTAGACAAAACCCCCTCTAATTGACAGCATCACTGACCAATCGCAAGGATTGCTGGTGCCGCATGTGGCAAGGAGGAAAGGATGTCCCCAGAAGAGATAGCCTTCCGGCTGGTGAAGGTAAATGATTTATACGGCGATGAGATGCTGCAGGTCATGTGCGCACTTCGTCAGGCACGAGAAATTACCCGTCAGACGCTTCATTTAGCAGGTTTAAATGTCAAACAGACTGAGCGTTTTTTCTCTTTAACTTCTGCGGATATGGCGTTAGCCCTGGCGTGGCTCGCAACGCCGGGTAATCATTTGCTGTTTGCGGATTCGCCCTATTATCCTGCTCCCCTTCGCGCTATTCGTGATTATCCTGCGGTACTGTGCGTGCGAGGGAGTCTGGCGTTGCTCGGCACACCCCAGCTTGCCGTCGTCGGCAGCCGTCAGCATTCCCTCTATGGCGAACGTTGGGGGCGCTATTTTTGTGAGGCGCTGGCGCATCTTGGGGTCACTATCACAAGCGGCCTGGCATTGGGCATTGATGGTGTTGCTCATCGAAGTGCCTTACAAGCCGGCGGTAAAACGATCGCGGTCCTCGGGAGCGGTCTGAACCATATTTATCCCCATCGACACAGGGCGCTTGCCGACAACATTGTTGAGCGCGGCGGCGCACTGGTGTCAGAGTTCTCGCTGAATGCCACGCCTGCGCCTTACAACTTTCCTCGTCGTAATCGGATTATCAGCGGGTTAAGTCGTGGCGTATTTGTGGTGGAAGCGGCGCTGCGCAGTGGTTCGTTGGTCACAGCACGATGTGCTCTGGAGCAGGGGCGAGAGGTTTACGCGCTCCCGGGGCCACTGGGTAACCCGGGCATGGAAGGGCCGCATTGGCTTATTAAGCAGGGTGCCATGGCGGTAACGGAACCTGAGGATTTTCTGGCGCTTTTTCCAGAATTAAACAGACATTTGTCCGATAAGCCAGAAATGATAAATAATTGCGCAGATAAGGAATGTGTAGCATTGCCATTTCCTGAGCTCCTGGCTAACGTAGGAGATGAGGTAACACCTGTTGACGTCGTCGCTGAACGTGCCGGCCAACCTGTGCCAGTAACCGTGGCTCAGCTACTTGAACTGGAGTTAGCAGGGTGGATCGCAGCTGTACCCGGCGGCTATGTCCGATTAAGGAGGGCAGGCCATGTTCGACGTACTAATGTATTTGTTTGAGACCTACATCCATACCGAAACAGACATGCGCGTAGATCAGGACAAACTCACTCGGGATCTCACCGATGCAGGGTTCGAACGTGAAGACATCTTCAACGCGCTGATATGGCTGGAAAAGCTCGCCGACTATCAGGAAGGCCTCGTAGAACCGATGCTGCTTGCGTCCGATCCTCTCTCCGTGCGTATTTTTACCGAGGAAGAGAGTCAACGACTGGATGCTAGCTGTAGGGGATTCCTGTTATTCCTTGAGCAGATTCAGGTGCTGAACCTCGAAACGCGGGAAATGGTTATTGAACGCGTCATGGCGTTAGATACAGCAGAGTTTGAGCTGGAAGAGCTGAAATGGGTCATTTTGATGGTTCTATTCAATCTTCCGGGCTGCGAAAACGCCTATCAACAAATGGAAGAATTACTCTTCGAGACGAATGAAGGTATGCTGCATTAATTCATTTTGTGGCATCAAGAGTTGTTATGGTCAAATCTGCACTGTTTACGGTGCCTAAACACGAGCCCTGCCCACAGTGCGGGGCCGAACTGGTCATACGGTCCGGTAAACACGGGCCGTTTCTTGGCTGTTCCCATTATCCGGAATGCGATTACGTTCGTCCCCTGAAAAGCCAGGCGGACGGACATATCGTCAAAATTCTGGAGGGGCAGTCTTGTCCTGAGTGTGGTGCCGTGCTGGTGTTGCGCCAGGGGCGCTTTGGCATGTTCATCGGATGCAGTCAGTATCCTGAATGTGACCACACTGAAGTTATTGATAAGCCAGATGAAACGGCCATCGTCTGCCCCGCGTGCCAACAAGGTCACCTGGTACAGCGCCGCTCTCGCTATGGCAAAAACTTTCATTCCTGCGATCGCTATCCGGATTGTCAGTTCGTCATTAACTTCACACCGGTAGCGGGGGAGTGCCCCGAGTGCCATTACCCGCTGCTTATCGAAAAGAAAACGGCGCAGGGCGTAAAACGCTTTTGTGCCAGTAAACAATGTGGAAAGCCGGTACCGGCGAAACAAATCAGTGAATAAAAACCTGCCATCAGAGGCCGTACAGCGTGCGGTTGTTGCTCTGAATAATAAAGAAGTCATCGCTTATCCAACCGAAGCCGTGTTTGGCGTCGGCTGCGATCCCGATAGTGAAGAAGCCGTCATGAATCTGCTGGCGTTGAAACAGCGCCCGGTAGAGAAAGGTCTCATCCTTATTGCAGCGAGCTTCGAACAACTTAAACCTTATATTGACGACAGCATGCTGACCGATGAGCAGCGCGCCACCGTGTTTGCGCGCTGGCCAGGTCCGGTGACCTTCGTTTTCCCGGCGAAATCCAACACGCCAGGCTGGCTGACCGGTCGCTTTAGCTCGTTGGCCGTTCGCGTCACGGATCACCCGGTGGTGATTGCGCTCTGCGAGGCTTACGGTAAACCGTTGGTTTCTACCAGCGCCAATCTGACGGGGCTGCCACCGTGCCGGACAACTGCAGAAGTGCTTGCGCAGTTTGGCAATGACTTCCCGGTGGTAGATGCTCCGACGGGGGGCCGCCTCAACCCATCTGAAATTCTTGATGCCCTGACGGGCGAACGTTTCCGCCAGGGGTAAACTGTGGAAAGCTATGTTGTTTTTGGTAACCCGATAGCGCACAGCAAGTCGCCATTCATTCATCAGCAGTTCGCTGAACAGCTGAGCATTACTCACCCTTACGGGCGCATGTTGGCACCGCTGGATGGTTTCGTTGAAACCCTGGAAACTTTTTTCAAGCAGGGAGGAAAAGGGGCAAATGTCACCGTTCCTTTTAAAGAAGAAGCGTTTGCCCGCGCAGATGAATTGACGGAGCGTGCTGCGCTGGCGGGGGCGGTCAACACGCTTAAGCGTCTTGATGACGGACGAATTCTTGGGGATAACACCGACGGGATTGGTCTGCTGAGCGACCTTGAACGACTGGGGCTGATTAAACCAGGTTTTCGCGTGCTACTTATTGGTGCTGGTGGTGCGGCCCGTGGCGTACTGCTGCCACTGCTCTCTTTAGACTGTAACGTGACGATTACCAACCGTACGCATGCCCGAGCTCAGACACTAGCTGAGCTATTCCGACATACTGGTAGCGTGAGCGCGCAGGCGATGTCTGAACTTTCCGGGCAGGAGTTTGACCTTATTATTAATGCCACCTCCAGCGGTATTGCGGGGGAGACGCCACCCATCCCCGCTTCACTGATTAATAGTCATGTTTGCTGTTATGACATGTTCTATCAGAAAGGAGATACAGCCTTTCTGGCATGGTGTGTTCAGCACGGCGCAAAACGCTATGCCGATGGGCTAGGTATGCTGGTGGGGCAAGCGGCGCATGCCGTTTTACTGTGGCACGGTATTCTGCCAAACGTTGAACCGGTCATTGCTTCTCTTAAACGCGAGTTGGGCGTATGAATCAGGCTATTCAGTTTCCTGAACGGGAGGAATGGCGAGAGGATCTACAGGCGGTCTGCTTCCCGGCGTTGGTAAATGGTATGCAGCTCATGTGTGCGCTCAGGGCCGATGTCATGACGCGCCGTTTTGGCGGAGAGCAGCCCCAGCAGTGGTTATCGCTATTCCGTGAGAATCGCTGGGATCTGGAAGAAGAAGCCAGCGATCTTATTCGTGAGCAGCAGGAAGACAATCACGGTTGGGTGTGGTTGTCCTGATCCAGATAGTCGTTTTTCCACTTCACATAGTTATTGGCCGAATAGCGTAACCCTTCGAGTTCGGCCTCTTTCAGCGGACGGATCTGCTTAACCGGGCTTCCCAGATAAAGATAGCCACTCTCCAGGCGCTTATGCTGCGGAACCAGGCTGCCGGCACCAATCATCACATCGTCTTCTACTACTACGCCATCAAGCAATATAGAACCCATCCCCACGAGCACGCGGTTACCGATAGTGCAGCCGTGCAGCATGACCTTATGGCCGACCGTGACATCCTCGCCAACGATCAGCGGGTTTCCATCTGGGTTTTTCGCCGATTTATGCGTGACGTGAAGGACGCTGCCATCCTGGATATTGCTTCGCGCGCCAATCTGGATGTAGTTAACGTCACCACGTGCGGCTACCAGTGGCCAGATGCTGACATCATCGGCTAAACGAACGTCGCCGACGATAACGCTGGAGTCGTCGATCATCACGCGATCGCCGATGACGGGGAATAAATCTTTATAGCGGCGTAAAACGGCAGACATGTTTACCTCTTTAAAACGGTGTCATGATGAGATTTCTTCCCATTATTGACCCAATCTGTGCGTTTCTCATCTCAAAATTTAAGCAAATTGCGCACTTACAGCGCAAAAAGTGTGAAAAAGCGACACTTAGAAAAAAAAGTGAGAAAAGGGGTTGTGTGAAAAACAAAGTTCCCTATAATGCGCACCCACTGAGACGGCAAACGTGAATTACTTCACACTAACTAGCCGGTTCGGTTGAAGAGAAAAACCTGAAAATGAGGG
>NZ_JMPL01000057.1 GCF_000735365.1 Kluyvera ascorbata ATCC 33433
ATCTCGCCCTGATGACGGGCAATGGGCAGCGTGAGCGGCGTGCCGTCTGATTTTCCCAGTGCTGAAGGTCGCGGCTGCGTGCGTACGAGAGGTTATTGTTGGTTTCGCAGTGCGGCGTTTCGCGCCACATCCACACCATATGCCAGTAGCCGTCCGGCCCCAGCAGCGGCTGGCGGGCGTAGCCGTTGCGTGCGCCTTCTCCGTTGAGCAGCGGTGTCTCCAGCAGGCGCGACCACTGCTGACGCTCGGCGTCGAAAATGTTGTACAGGTCATCGCCATTACCGCTGCAGCCGTCGCGATAGCGGAACAGCAGGCGGCCCTGCACGTCTTTGAAGAACACCGGATAGGTGGCCCGCGCTTCGCGTTCGCCGGTCATCGACGGCACGCACTCCAGGGTGGTGACGTCCAGCGACGCGCGGCTTCTGAAGTAAATAAGCGGATCCACGTGCATATTGCCGGAAAGATGCAGGTATCCGGCGCTATCTACAGCCATCGTCAGATAATTGTGCGAATCAAACTCTGTGATATGTGAATAACGTTCGCGCTCCGGCAGCCAGAGCCCCTCTGGTTGAAACGTCTGCCATGAGCCGTCGGGCAGCTCGCGCTGGCCCACGGTGATACGGTGTTCTGCGTCATACCAGGCGGCGAACTGGTGATTGCCGTGATTAATCAGACAGTAAAGTACGGTGAAATCTGCGCAGGCGTGAGCCACGGGCGCAACAACGATATCGGTCATCAGACGGTCTCCGGACGAGAAACAAACGATTTTTTACGGCGTAGGAAGAAGGCGGCCAGCACCAGCGCGCCAATAGGATGCAGGGTCGCACCGGCATAAATCGGCATCGAATAACCAAAGTGGTCGATAATGGTGCCGACAAAGCCGTTAAAGATAATGGAGGTCACCCCGCCCAGCGCGCTCATCACGCCGATAGCGGTGGCGATGGCTACGCGCGGTGCCAGCCCGCCCATCATGATGGTGGCCATACTGAGCCAGGCGGTGCACATAAAGTTAATCACCGTCATGATAGCCACCGCCGCGTAGGCGTTGCTAATGGACGGCAGCAGGAACACCAGCGGTGCCAGACAGGTGACGGACCAGATAATGGTTAAGCGGGCGCGAGTTGCGTCCATCCCGCGTGCCACCAGACGGTCAGAGGCCCAGCAGACCGCGAGCACACCAAACACGGCAACCAGCGGCGGCAGCCACATTAACTTGCCGACTTCCGCCAGCGTCAGGCCGATTTTTTCCTGCATAAAACCCACCTGCCAGTACTGGTAGAAGAACCAGAACGGATCAGTGAGCAAGCGAGCAATCAGCAGCGCCCAGATAGGTTTTGAGGTCAGCACCATCTTGTAGCGCTCAACCAGCGGCACGCTGACGGCGCTTACCTGCGCCGTGTCGTCGGCCGCAGGCGGCGTTTTACGGCTGGAGAGATACCACATCACCCCGACCACCACGCCTGCCATTGCTGGAATAAAGAACGCCCAGCGCCAGCCGGTAGATATCGTCACCCAGGCGACAAACGGTGGCGCAAGAATCAGCCCTAATGACTGAATAATATTGGTGAGCTGGAAGGCGAAGGCGCGCTGCTCGGCGCGAAACCAGGTAAAGACCGCCAGCGTTAGCGCCGGTACGATCCCGGACTCCGCCAGTCCCAGCATCACGCGCCCGACAATAAGCCCGGTCATCGAGTGCGACAGACCGGTAATGAGCGTGGCAATCGACATCAGCACCATCAGCGCGCACAGCACATAGCGGCTACCGAAGCGGTCGACGATGCCGCCGACGAAGAAATACATGAAAGTGTAGGGGATCATAAAGGCGCTGATCAGCACCGAATAATCACTATTATCGAGCCCCAGCTCCTGCATCAGCGTGGTTTTGAGGATGGAAACTATTTGCCGGTCGAGCGAAAAGAAAAACAGCACGCAGCCGAGGAGCAGAAGCAGTACCCAGATGAGCAGGGTAAAACCGCCGCGGCCGACCGATTTTTCAGCCTGTTGCATTGTGTTCTCCGGTTTATCGTAGGGATACGAGGTAGGTCGGAGTATATCGATGCCATTTCTTAACGTTGGCGGCAGGAGAGAGGAGTGTGACGTGCGGCAATACGCTTTGACCTGAGATGCCACAATAGGGGGAGAAGTGGCACGATTGTCATGCAGCAGCATCGCGTAATGGCGGCGATGCTGCTTGAGGTTAACGCGACTTAGCGTCCTTTCGCCAGGTACTGCGCCATTTCGGCTTCTGGTACCATGCCGCCGCCCGTCGCCCACACCAGATGGGTGGCGTGATTGAGCTGCTCTGCGCTGAAGCCATGCATCTGCTGGTAATCCGTGGAGGCGCAAACGTGCTGAGGGCCAGCCATGCCTGCCAGCGCCGACGGTTCAAGACGAATGCCTTCTTCCTGCGCCAACCAGCCCAGCATGTCGTACAGGGTCTGGTCATCCAGCGTATAAAGACCGTCGAGCAGACGTTCCATCGCCCGGCCGACAAAGCCCGAGGCGCGACCGACCGCCAGCCCATCCGCCGCCGTCAGGTTATCGATGCCGATATCCTGCACGGAAATGGTATCGTGCAGCCCGGTGTAAATCCCCAGCAGCATGCACGGTGAATGAGTCGGTTCAGCGAAGAAGCAGTGTACGTTATCACCGAATGCCAGCTTCAGGCCAAACGCCACGCCGCCAGGGCCACCGCCGACGCCGCAAGGCAGGTAAACAAACAGTGGATGGTCTGAATCCACCGCGCGTCCCTGCTGCGCAAACTGCGCCTTCAGACGCTGACCGGCGACCGCATACCCTAAAAATAGCGTGCGGGAATTTTCATCATCGATAAAGAAACAGTTTGGATCGGACTGCGCCGCCTTACGACCTTGTTCAACCGCCACGCCGTAATCTTCTTCGTACTCCACTACCGTTACGCCGTGGCTGCGCAGTTTGGCTTTTTTCCACGCGCGGGCGTCAGCGGACATATGCACCGTGACGTTAAAGCCGATGCGGGCGCTCATGATGCCAATCGACATCCCGAGGTTGCCGGTGGAGCCAACCGCGATGCTGTACTGGCTGAAAAACTGTTTGAACTCCGGCGAAAGCAGCACGCGGTAATCGTCTTTAGTGGTCAACAGACCGGCTTCCAGCGCCAGTTTTTCCGCATGGGTCAGTACTTCATAAATGCCACCCCGCGCTTTAATCGAGCCTGAAATCGGCAAATGACTGTCTTTCTTCAGCAGGAGTTCGCCGTTAATGTGCTGCCCGAACGCTTTTTCCAGCCTTTTTTGCATGGCCGGGATCGCGGCCAGCTCAGATTCGATAATGCCCCCGGTGGCGGCGGTTTCCGGGAATGCCTGTGCCAGATACGGCGCGAAGCGCGTCAGACGAGCGTGGGCGTCCTGAACGTCGTGTTCGGTCAGGCCTACATACGGTAAACCTTCCGCAAGAGAGGTGGTGCCGGGGTTAAACCAGACCGTTTCCTTAAGAGCGACCAGGTCTTCCACTAAAGGATGCTGGGCGATAAGTGTTTGAATGTTTTCCATAGTCAGTCTCTTTGCGCTTAGATAATAAAGGAAAGCAGGAATGTGCATGCCAGTGCAATCACTGACGCGATAAATGTCGCAGTCGTATAGTATTTGAACGTCTCATTCAGGGTGGCACCACAGTACTGCTTCACCAGCCAGAAGAGGGAATCGGTGACGATCGTGCAGCCAATAGCGCCAGAACCGATGGCAATAGCGATGATCTCCGGGCTCACGTTAGGGTAGAGTGGCAGCATCGGTGCCACGATTGCCGTCGCACCCATCATCGCCACCGTGGCAGAACCTACCGCCGCGTGCAGAATCAGTGCAACCAGCCAGGCCAGCAGAATCGGGTGCATATGCATGTTCGAGAGGATCAGCGCGAGGGTATCCGCCAGCCCGCTGCTCTTGAGGATAGCGTTGAATGCGCCGCCTGCGCCGATAATCAGCAAAATGTTAGCAATGGAGCCAAAACCGTTTTCGGTGTGGGTCAGCAGCGCACCCATACCGATGTGCTGACGCAGGCCGAGAATGTAATAGGCCACGAAAACGGCGATAAACATCGCGGTGATCGGGTTACCAATAAACTCCAGCAGCGTATACACCGTGCTGCCTTTCGCCATGTTCAGTTCCGCGACGGTTTTCACCAGCATCAGGCCAATTGGTAGCAGTACGGTAAACAGCGTCGCGCCCAGCGATGGTAGCGTGCTTTCATCACGCACTTTCAGGTCGGAAAACTCAGCCGGTACTGGCTTAAACGGCAGACGATTACCGAGAAACTTCAGGTACAGCGGCCCGCCGATTAGCGATGCCATTAAGCCCACCAGTAAACCGTAGACAATCACGGTGCCAATGTCCGCGCCCAGCTTGTTAGCCACGAACAGCGCCGCCGGATGCGGTGGTACTACGCAGTGCACCGCCATCAGCGCGGTACACAGCGGGATTGCCAGCTTCAGCAGCGAAGTATTGGTCTTTTTGGCAATAGAGAATGCCAGTGGAATTAATAGCACCACGCCCACTTCAACGAACAGCGTGATCCCGCAAATCAGCCCGACCAGCACCATAATGACGTCGGCGGAAAGCCAGCGGCAGCGCTGTAGCGTCAGGCCGATGCGTTCGGCCGCGCCGGATACTTCCATCATTTTTCCGAGGATAGTCCCAAGGCCAATAACCGCCGCGAGGAAGCCCAGCGTGCCGCCGATGCCGTTCTCGATGGCATTGACCATATCCAGCGGCCCCATGCCCATCATCGTCCCCACGAAGAAACTGGCTAACAGCAGCGCCAGAAACGGGTGGAATTTGAACTTCACGATGGTCAAAACGATTAACACGATGCTTATCAGCAGCGTGCTCACAACCCAGATCTGAGAGTGCATAGCTCACCTTGCCCTGTGATTAATATGGGTTTATTGGACAAAAATAAGGCACCCGCTGACAAACGATATAAATCGTCCTTCACATGAGCCAGATTGAATCAAGGGCGTGATTTGCGTCTTATTACCGGTGATTTATGCGACATGAATCATTCTGATTCATCTTTGTGCTGATTTTACCTATGATTTTTTTTACACTCCGGCGAAATACAGGCAATACGGAGAGGAATATGGAACCCCTGCGCGAGGGCAGAAATCGTCTGCTGAACGGCTGGCAGCTATCAAAGCTGTATACCTTCGAAGTGGCGGCCCGGCATCAGTCGTTTGCGCTGGCGGCAGATGAACTGTCATTAAGCCCCAGCGCCGTCAGCCACCGTATTAACCAGTTGGAAGAGGAGCTGGGTATTCAGCTCTTTGTCCGCTCGCATCGTAAAGTAGAGCTCACTCACGAAGGTAAACGCGTGTTCTGGGCGCTGAAATCGTCGCTGGATACGCTCAACCAGGAGATTCTTGATATCAAGAATCAGGAGCTCTCGGGGACGCTCACCGTCTACTCGCGGCCTTCTATCGCCCAGTGCTGGCTGGTTCCGGCGCTCGGCGACTTTACCCGCCGCTACCCGTCCATTTCACTGACCATCCTGACCGGCAACGACAACGTCAATTTACAGCGCGCTGGGGTCGACTTGGCTCTCTATTTTGACGATGCGCCTTCCGCACAGCTTGCGCACCACTTCCTGATGGATGAAGAAATTCTGCCGGTATGCAGCCCGGAATACGCCCGCCGCTACGCTCTGACCGGCTCGCTGGTGAACCTACCGCACTGTACGCTGCTGCACGACAGACAGGCGTGGAGCAACGACTCAGGGACCGATGAATGGCACAGCTGGGCGCAGCAGTATGCGGTGAATTTGCCGACATCGTCTGGCATTGGTTTCGATCGTTCTGATTTAGCGGTGATTGCGGCGATGAACCACATCGGCGTGGCGATGGGGCGAAAGCGGTTGGTACAAAAGCGCCTCGACAGCGGGGAGCTGGTGGCTCCTTTTGGTGATAAGGCGCTGAAATGTCATCAGCATTATTACGTAACCACGCTGCCCGGCAGGCAGTGGCCGAAAATTGAGGCGTTTATTGGTTGGCTTCAGGAGCAGGTTAAATAGGCGTTTTACGCCGGGTGGCGGCTCCGCCTTACCCGGCCTACTCATGCCCAATGTAGGCCGGATAAGCGAAGCGCCATCAGGCAACGGTCGGACGCGATTACACCGCCTGGCCCTGATGCGCAAAGCGCGACGCTAGCGGCAGCCAGCAGAGGAAAATCAGCAGCCCCATCAGCGTCATCAGCAGCCCGATGCTGGCCTGCCCGGTTTGCGGCATCATCGCCGACAGCCAGGCCAGCACGCCGGAACCAATATTTTGCAGGCCGCCAACCAGCGCCCCGGCGGTACCGGCGAGGAACGGGAAGGGCTCCATCGCGCCGCTGGTCGCCAGCGGGAACAGCATCCCCGCGCCGAAGAAGAACAGCGCCGCAGGGACCAGCAGCGTCCAGATATTCATGACGCCGAGCAGACCGGGGATCCACATCATCACGCCCGCTGCCAGACAGCACACCACCGACTGCCACATCAGCGTCGGGAAGCGTTTTTTCGGCCGTCCGGCGAACCAGGCGCCAAAGAACGCTGCCGGAATCGGCAGAATAAACAGGATGCTGACCGTCATGCTGCTTAAGCCCAGCACGCCGCCCATCAGCACGCCGGAGCTGGCTTCAAACACCGCAATACCGGCCAGGCCGCCAATCAGCATCAGCAGGTAGCAGTTAAAGCCGCTGTTACCGAACAGCGTTTTGTAGTTGCTGATAAGCCGCGTTTTCGGTGCGCCGGTCGGGCGCGTTTCCGGCATCCAGCGCGCCATGCTGAAGGTGACGCCCGCGCAGAGCACCAGCAGAAAACCGTAGCAGGCACGCCAGTTGATGAGCGTCTCCAGCACGCCGCCAATCAGCGGTGCCAGCAGTGGACTCACCAGAATCCCCATGTTTAACAGACTATTAGCGTGGCGAAGCTGACTGCCCTCATAGAGGTCGCGTGGCAAGGTTCGCGCCATCACGCCGCCCACGCCGGTCCCCATCCCCTGCATCGCGCTGGCAATAATCAGCACCGTCAGGCTGTGCGTAGTGATAGCGACCAGCGTCGCCAGCATAAAAATCGACATCCCGACGAGGATCACCGGGCGGCGACCCACGCGGTCTGAAAGTGGGCCGTAGAACAGCTGTGAAACGCCATAGGTCAGCAGATAGGCCGCCATCACGCTCTGCACCGCCCCTTCGCGGACATTCAGGTCGTTCGCCATCTGCGCAATTGCGGGAATATAAATGGTTTGCGCCATCTGACCGACGGCGACGAGCAACACCAGCATCACCAGGATATTGACGTTTCTATCTCTTTTCATTTCGCTGATAACTTTATAAAAATTAGGTTTATAAGAATAAATGTCCAGGAATTGCGCTAAAAGCGAGAGGAATCTACCACAATGAGGTGACGATTTAATCATACGTCATGTAAATGAAATGTGTGATGCAGGCAGGATTTATACACGTAAACGGCAACAATAGTTGCCAGTTTAGTCAGGAGAGGCGTAACAGAATGGCACCCGCGGCGATACCGCCAGCGGCCAGCAGACGCAGCCCGGCCACCCGTTCTTTGAGCAGCAGCCAGGCAATCAGCGCGCCAAACAGAATCGAGCTTTCACGCAGCGCGGCGACCACCGCCAGCGGGGCCTGGGTCATCGCCCACAGCGCCAGACCGTAGGAGCCCATGGTCCCCATGCCGCCAAGAACGCCTTTCTTCCAGTGCTGCACCAGATAGCGAGACGCTTCACGGCGGCGGGCGATCATCGCCCAGCACAGCAGGCTGGAGCCATTGAGGAAAAACGACCATAGCGTATAGCCCAGCGCGGTGCCCGACAGGCGCACGCCGGTGCCGTCGATCAGGGTGTAACCGGCAATAATCCAGGCGTTCAGCAGCGCTAACATCACGCCACGTTGCGAACCACCTCGGCCATTGAATGCCATGCCGAGGATCGCCGTACAGATAACCGCGATTCCGCACCACGCCAGCGTGGAGAGATGGTCGCCAAGAAACAGCACGCTGATGATTGCTACCAGCAGCGGCGCGGTGCCGCGCATCAGCGGGTAGGTCTGGCTCATATCGGAAATCTGATAGGTCTTCGCCACCAGTACGGTGTAAATCACCTGCAAGACGGTGGAGACCACCATAAACGGCACGCTGGCGGCCGAGGGCGCAGGCGCAAAGGGTAAAAGCAGCAACGCGATGAGCGCGGCGGAGCCGGTGACGCCGATAGCCGAATAGAGTTTGTCGTTTCCTGCCTTAACAATGGCGTTCCAGCTGGCGTGTAAAAGTGCGGCAAACAGCAAAATGCAGAAAACAGAAAGCGTCATGATAATGCGTTGCTCAGGGAGATTTCACCAAAACTTAACACAACCCACGGGCGGTGACCAAGGCCAGAAATAGGGGATAAATGGGACAGCCTGGATAATTTCCCTGATCACGATAATGTGATCTTTGCTGCATTTTTGTGCGGATGAAAATATTTCCATTGTCAGCCCGGAAAAGCTGTGTTTGTATAAATTCACTAAACGAATTGAGAGAAGACCCTTAATGACCCCATCAATGCTGACTTCGACCCTACTAAAAACCGCGCTACCAGCCGCGGTGGTCGTCGTGCGTGTGGTGGTGGTCGTCGGCAATGCGCCGTAGGGTCAGGAACACACACGATTCCAAACCCCGCCGGCGCAAACCGGGCGGGGTTTTTAGTTTCTAGCCCCCTCCGGATAGTCGGCCTAGTTGAAAGGACTGGAGCATGGCAATTTCGGGCACAACATCACAGACAACGCGTTTTACCGGCGCGCAATTAATCGTTCATTTACTGGAACGTCAGGGTATTACCATGGTCACCGGCATTCCCGGCGGCACGGTTCTGCCGTTGTACGACGCCTTAAGCCAGAGCACCCAGATCCGTCATATTCTGGCGCGACACGAGCAGGGCGCGGGCTTTATTGCCCAGGGTATGGCGCGTACCCACGGTAAACCAGCGGTATGTATGGCCTGTAGCGGCCCTGGCGCCACCAACCTGGTGACCGCCATTGCTGATGCGCGCCTCGACTCGATTCCACTGGTGTGTATCACCGGTCAGGTGGCCTCCTCGTTAATCGGCACCGATGCCTTCCAGGAAGTCGACACCTACGGTATCTCTATCCCCATCACCAAACACAACTACTTAGTCCGTAACATCAATGAATTACCACAGGTTATTGCTGATGCCTTCCGGATTGCACAGTCTGGCCGCCCAGGCCCGGTGTGGATAGACATTCCTAAGGACGTTCAGACCGCGGAAATCGATATCAGCGAACTGCCGGAACCCGGTGGCCGCGCGGCAACGCCAGAATTCAGCGCCGAGAGCGTGAGCGCAGCGGCGGCGATGATCAACGCCGCACAGCGCCCGGTGCTCTATCTGGGCGGCGGCGTTATCAACGCGCCGGAACGCGTGCGTGAACTGGCGGAAAAAGCCAACCTGCCGACCACCATGACCCTGATGGCGCTGGGCATGCTGCCAAAAGCGCACCCGTTGTCGTTAGGCATGTTGGGAATGCACGGCGCGCGTAGCACCAACTTCATCCTGCAACAATCTGATTTGCTGGTGGTTTTAGGCGCTCGTTTTGATGACCGGGCGACCGGTAAAGTGGCGGAGTTCTGCCCGAATGCGAAGATTATCCACGTTGATATCGACCGCGCAGAGTTGGGTAAAATCAAACAGGCACACGTGGCGATTCAGGCGGACGTGGACGACGTGCTGACCAAGCTGCTGCCGCAAATTGACGCCCAGCCGCGTGACGCGTGGCGCGGTAAAGTGGCTGAGCTGCAACAAGAGTTCCCGGGCGCCATTCCTGAAGCAGGCGACCCGCTCAGCCACTACGGCCTGATTAACGCGGCGGCGGCCTGCGTTGACGACAAGGCGATTATTACCACCGACGTTGGTCAGCACCAGATGTGGGTGGCGCAGGCTTACCCGCTGAACCGTCCTCGCCAGTGGCTGACCTCCGGCGGCCTCGGCACCATGGGCTTTGGCCTGCCTGCGGCCATCGGCGCGGCGCTGGCGAACCCGGACAAAAAAAGTGCTGTGCTTCTCCGGTGACGGCAGCCTGATGATGAACATTCAGGAGATGGCGACCGCGGCGGAAAATCAGCTGGATGTGAAAATCATCCTGATGAACAACCAGGCGCTGGGTCTGGTACACCAGCAGCAGAGCCTGTTCTACAAACAGGGCGTATTTGCCGCCACCTATCCAGGCATGATTAACTTTATGCAGATTGCCGCCGGTTTCGGTCTGGAAACCTGCGATTTGAACAATGAAGCAGACCCGCAGGCGGCGCTGCAGGCGATAATCAATCGTCCGGGCCCGGCGTTGATTCATGTGCGTATCGACGCAGAAGAAAAAGTGTATCCGATGGTGCCGCCGGGTGCGGCAAATACCGAAATGGTGGGGGAATAAGCCATGCAACAACAGACTCATGACAACGTTATTCTGGAACTCACCGTGCGCAACCACCCGGGCGTAATGACCCACGTCTGCGGGCTCTTTGCCCGTCGCGCCTTCAACGTGGAAGGCATTCTCTGTCTACCGATTCATGACAGCGATAAGAGCCGCATCTGGCTATTGGTCAACGACGATCAGCGACTAGAGCAGATGATTAGCCAGATAGACAAGCTGGAAGACGTGGTGAAAGTAACCCGCAACCAGTCCGACCCGTCGATGTTCAACAAGATAACCGTCTTCTTCGAGTAGTCCGCTCAAGACTTGAACAGTCGCGCGCTTATCGTTAAGGTAGGCGCGTTTTTTTACCCGCCAGGACAAACCCATGATCACCATAGCCCTTATCGACGACCACACTATCGTTCGCTCCGGCTTTGCCCAACTGCTTGGCCTTGAGCCTGATTTGCAGGTGGTCGCCGAGTTTGGTTCCGGGCGCGAAGCGCTGGCGGGGCTACCGGGGCGCGGCGTTCAGGTCTGTATCTGCGATATCTCCATGCCGGACATATCCGGCCTTGAGCTGCTCGGCCAACTGCCGAAAGGCATGGCTACCATCATGCTCTCCGTTCACGATAGCCCGGCGCTGGTCGAGCAGGCGCTGAACGCGGGCGCGCGCGGATTTCTCTCCAAACGCTGTAGCCCGGACGAGCTGATTGCGGCGGTACATACCGTGGCGACCGGTGGCTGCTACTTAACGCCGGATATCGCCGTCAAGCTGGCGGCGGGCCGTCAGGACCCGTTGACCAAGCGTGAACGTCAGGTGGCGGAAAAGCTGGCGCAGGGCCTGGCGGTGAAAGAGATTGCCGCCGAGCTGGGGCTGTCGCCGAAAACGGTACACGTTCATCGCGCTAACCTGATGGAAAAGCTGGGCGTCAGCAACGACGTTGAGCTGGCGCGCCGCATGTTTGACGGCTGGTGATGAATAGCGTCTTTTCGCGGTGTATTACCGTTGTCGCCTGTTTCTTTATCTTCTCCGCCGCGTGGTTCTGCCTGTGGAGTATCAGCCTGCACCTTGTGGAACGTCCGGAGCTGGCGGTGCTGCTGTTCCCGTTCGGCCTGCGTCTGGGGTTAATGCTGCAATGCCCGCGCGGCTACTGGCCGGTGCTGGTGGGCGCAGAGTGGCTGCTGATTTACTGGCTGGCGCAGGAAGTGGCGCTGAGTCACGCATTATTATTGATGACCGGAAGCGCGCTGACGTTGCTGCCGGTAGCGCTGATTTCCCGCTATCGCCATCAGCGCGATTGGCGCACGCTGCTGCTCCAGGGGGCGGCGCTTACCGCGGCGGCGCTGCTGCAATCTTTACCCTGGCTATGGCAAGGGGAGGCGGCGCTTAACGCCTTACTGCTGACCTTAACCGGCGGGCTGACGCTGGCCCCTATCTGCCTCGTGTTCTGGCACTACCTCACCAGCACCACCTGGCTACCGCTTGGCCCGGCGCTGGTGTCGCAGCCGGTGAACTGGCGCGGGCGGCATCTGGTCTGGTATCTGCTGCTGTTTACCGTCAGCCTGTGGCTACAGCTCGGTTTGCCCGCAGAACTTTCGCGCTTTACCCCGTTTTGTCTCGCCTTACCGATTATCGCGCTGGCCTGGCACTACGGCTGGCAGGGGGCGCTGATCGCCACCCTGATGAACGCCATCGCCCTGATTGCCAGCCAGACCTGGCACGATCACCCCGTTGATTTACTGCTCTCGTTGCTGGCGCAAAGCCTGACCGGGCTGCTGCTCGGCGCGGGCATTCAGCGACTGCGCGAGCTAAACCAGTCGCTGCAAAACGAACTGGCGCGCAACCACCGGCTGGCGGAGCGCCTGCTGGAAACTGAAGAGAGCGTACGCCGCGACGTGGCGCGCGAGCTGCATGACGATATCGGCCAGACCATCACCGCCATTCGCACTCAGGCCGGGATCGTGCAGCGTCTGGCCCCGGAGAACGCGGGCGTGAAGCAGAGCGGGGCGCATATTGAGCAGCTTTCGCTGGGCGTTTACGACGCCGTACGCCGCCTGCTGGGTCGGCTGCGCCCGCGCCAGCTCGACGACCTCTCATTGGAACAGGCCATTCGCTCGCTGATGCGTGAAATGGAGCTGGAAAGCCGGGGCATCGTCAGCCACCTCGACTGGCGAATTGATGAGTCAACGCTGAGCGAAAGCCAGCGGGTAACGCTGTTCCGCGTCTGTCAGGAAGGGCTCAACAACATTGTGAAGCACGCGAACGCCAGCGCGGTGACGCTACAGGGCTGGCAGCAGGATGAACGGCTGATGCTGGTGATGGAAGACGACGGCAGCGGCCTGCCGCCGGGGTCGAATCAACAGGGCTTTGGCCTCACCGGCATGCGCGAGCGTGTGACCGCGCTCGGCGGCTCGCTCACGATTTCCTGCATGCACGGCACGCGGGTCAGTGTTTCTTTGCCTCTGCGCTACGTGTAAGGAACGGCGATGTTTCAATTTCTCAAGGCTCCGGCTAACGCCCCGCGCATCACCGACAAGCAGGAGGTAGATGCCCAGTACCGCTACTGGCGGCGGCATATCCTGCTGACCATCTGGCTTGGCTACGCGCTGTTTTACTTCACCCGTAAAAGCTTCAACGCCGCGGTGCCGGAAATTCTCACCACTGGCGTGCTGACCCGCAGCGATATTGGCCTGCTGGCGACGCTGTTTTACATCACCTATGGGCTGTCGAAGTTTATCTCCGGCATCGTCAGCGACCGCTCTAACGCCCGCTATTTTATGGGGATCGGGCTGATTGCCACCGGGGTGGTCAATATTCTGTTCGGCTTCTCCACTTCGTTATGGGCCTTCGCCCTGCTGTGGGCGCTGAACGCCTTCTTCCAGGGCTGGGGCGCGCCGGTCTGCGCCCGCCTGCTCACCGCCTGGTACTCACGCAACGAGCGCGGCGGCTGGTGGTCCATCTGGAATACCGCGCACAACGTCGGCGGGGCGCTAATCCCTATCGTGATGGGCGCGGCGGCGCTGCACTACGGCTGGCGTGCGGGGATGACTATCGCGGGAACCATGGCGATTGTGGTCGGCCTGTTCCTTTGCTGGCGACTGCGCGACCGTCCGCAGGCCATCGGCCTGCCGCCGATTGGCGACTGGCGGCACGACGAACTGGAGATAGCCCAACAGCAGGAAGGGGCCGGGCTGACGCGCAAAGAGATCTTCACCCGCTACGTGCTGCTCAACCCCTACATCTGGCTGCTGTCGCTGTGCTATGTGCTGGTGTACGTGGTGCGCGCGGCGATCAACGACTGGGGCAATTTATACATGTCCGAAACGCTGGGCGTTGATCTGGTTACGGCGAATACCGCGGTGACTATGTTTGAGCTGGGCGGTTTCATCGGCGCGCTGGTGGCGGGTTGGGGCTCGGACAAACTGTTCAACGGCAACCGTGGGCCGATGAACCTGATCTTCGCCGCCGGGATTTTGCTCTCGGTCGGCTCGCTGTGGCTGATGCCGTTTGCCAGCTATGTCATGCAGGCGGCGTGCTTCTTCACCACTGGCTTCTTCGTCTTCGGCCCGCAGATGCTGATCGGCATGGCGGCGGCGGAGTGCTCGCACAAAGAGGCGGCGGGTGCCGCCACCGGTTTCGTCGGGCTGTTTGCCTACCTCGGCGCGTCGCTTTCCGGCTGGCCGCTGGCGAAGGTGATGGAAGTGTGGCACTGGACGGGCTTTTTCGTGGTGATCGCCATTGCCGCGGGCATCTCCGCGCTGCTGCTGCTGCCGTTCTTAAACGCCCAGGCGCCGCGAGAAGCGTGACCCGCTTCACCTTTCTAAGACGAATGACCTAAAACTAGGAAATTTTCCCGGTTTCACCTGGACGCTGTCTCAGGCCAGACGCGCCGCTGATTTTTACAATACCGGCTATCACGCAGGTATAAAAATCAGGAGATACCCATGCTGGCCTTCTTAAACCAGGTGCGCAAGCCGACCCTGGATCTGCCGCTCGAAGTGCGGCGTAAAATGTGGTTCAAACCGTTCATGCAGTCCTATCTGGTGGTCTTTATCGGCTACCTGACGATGTATCTGATTCGTAAGAACTTTAACATCGCGCAGAACGACATGATCTCCACCTACGGGCTGAGCATGACCCAGCTCGGGATGATTGGCCTCGGCTTCTCCATCACCTACGGCGTGGGTAAAACGCTGGTCTCCTACTATGCCGACGGTAAGAACACCAAGCAGTTCCTGCCGCTGATGCTGATCCTCTCCGCCATCTGTATGCTCGGCTTCAGCGCCAGCATGGGGCCGGGCTCAACCAGCCTGTTCCTGATGATTGCGTTCTACGGTCTGAGCGGTTTCTTCCAGAGTACCGGCGGCTCGTGCAGCTATTCGACCATCACCAAGTGGACGCCCCGCCGTAAGCGCGGTTCCTACCTCGGCATGTGGAATATCTCCCACAACCTCGGCGGTGCGGGCGCGGCAGGCGTGGCGCTGTTCGGTGCTAACGTTCTGTTCGACGGTCACGTCATCGGCATGTTTATTTTCCCGTCGATTATTGCGCTGATTGTTGGCTTTATCGGCCTGCGTTTTGGTAGCGACTCCCCGGAATCTTATGGCCTCGGCAAAGCGGAAGAGCTGTTCGGTGAAGAGATCAGTGAAGAGGACAAAGAGACCGAAGATAACGACATGACCAAGTGGCAGATCTTTGTTGAGTACGTGCTGAAAAACAAAGTTATCTGGCTGCTGTGCTTCTCCAACATCTTCCTGTACGTGGTGCGTATCGGTATTGACCAGTGGTCTACGGTCTACGCCTTCCAGGAGCTGAAGCTCTCTAAAGAGGTGGCGATTCAGGGCTTTACCCTGTTTGAAGTCGGCGCGCTGGTGGGCACCCTGCTGTGGGGCTGGCTCTCCGACCTCGCCAACGGTCGTCGTGCGCTGGTGGCCTGCGTGGCGCTGGCATTAATCATCGCCACGCTGGGCGTTTACCAGCATGCCAGCAACCAGTACGTCTATCTGGCGTCGCTGTTTGCCCTCGGCTTCCTGGTCTTTGGCCCGCAGCTGTTGATTGGCGTGGCAGCGGTTGGCTTCGTTCCTAAAAAAGCGATCGGCGCGGCCGATGGCATCAAAGGCACCTTTGCCTATCTGATTGGCGACAGCTTTGCCAAGTTGGGTCTGGGGATGATTGCCGATGGTACACCAATCTTCGGCCTCACCGGCTGGGCGGGCACCTTCGCCGCGCTGGATACCGCCGCCATCGGCTGTATCTGCCTGATGGCCATCGTCGCGGTATTTGAAGAACGTAAAATTCGCCGTGAGAAGAAGATTCAGCAGTTAAAAATGGCGTAAGTGTGTTTGGTAACTTCTTTGCCCGGTTCTGCACCGGGCTTTTTTATGCCTGCTGGCTGGTCTCATGCAGCAATTCACGCAGCCACTGCTGCGCCGGGTCGCGATGTGTACGCTCGTGCCAGGCCATGCTTTTGGTAAAGCCGTGAATCGCCACCGGCGGCTCCTGCACACAGATTGACGCGCGCGCGCTGGCAAGACGGCTCGGCACGACGGCAATCATTTCGCTGACGGCCAGCACTTCCGGCAGCACCAGGAAGCTGCTCACCGACAGCCCTACCCGGCGTTTGCGGCCGACTTTTGCCAGTGCGTCGTCGGTCACGCCCCAGAAACTCTCGCCCTCGTAAGAGACCAGAATATGCTCCAGCGCGCAAAAACGGTCGAGACTCAGCGGTGCGCGGGCATCGGGATGGTCGGCGCGCAGCATGCAGACATAACGTTCCTCATACAGCGTGCGGCTGTGCAGGTCGCCCGGCGTGGTGCTGGGGGTCAGCAGCGCGAGGTCGATTTTCCCCTGCTCAAACTGTGCGGTCAGCCGCTCCGGTTCAACGGGAATCACCCGTACGCGAATATTCGGCGCGCGCACCTTCAGCGCGGCGATAAACGGCACCACCACCGCTTTCAGCGCGTAGTCGGTGGCGGCGAGGGTGAAGGTGAAGTCGGCGGTAAGCGGGTCGAACCGGGCTGGCTGTAGCAGCGTGTTGATATCGTTCAGGATCTGTTTGACCACCGGTGCCAACTGCTGGGCGCGCAGCGTCGGCACCATGCCGTGCGGGGCGCGGATAAACAGCGGATCGCCAAAATTATCCCGCAGTCGGGTCAACATCCCGCTGACGGCGGGCTGGGTCAGCGACAGCCGCGCGGCCGCTCGCGTTACGCTGCGTTCATCGAGCAGCGCATCCAGCGTTTTCAGCAGGTTGAGGTCGAGGGTTCTGAGATCCGGTTTCATCGGCGGCTTCCTTCAGGGAGGTAACGCACATTATGGCATGTTCGAATATCGACAGGGCGCGAAATCCCATTATTATGTCGGGGTTTAGCTAAGGTGAGAGCGTGCATGATCTGGTTGATTCTGGCCACCCTGGTGGTGGTGTTTGTTGTAGGATTTCGGATCCTGACCTCAAGTTCCCGACGGGCAATTCGCCGTCTCAGTGAGCGGCTCGGCATTACGCCAGAGCCGGTGGAGTCGATGGTAGACCAGCTAGGGAAAGCGCAGGGCGAAGAATATTTACACTATCTGGAGCGGCCGAACGAAGCGCATTTGCAGAACGCGGCGCAGATGCTGCTTATCTGGCAGGTGTGTATTGTCGACGGCAGCGAATCCAACATGCTGAGCTGGCACCGACGGCTGCAAAAGGCCCGTCTGGCGGCACCGATTACCGACGCCCAGGTTCGCCTGGCGCTGAGCTTCCTGCGCGAGCTGGAGCCGGAAATCAGCGAGCTGAACGCCTTCCAGTACCGCTATAACGCGCTGTTCCATGATGAAAACGGCGTGCATTGGCTGCATTGATATCACATTGAGTGATGTTGTTTATCAATATTGATGATTATATTTATATCACTCCCGAGCGCATGATTTACCTCGTCAACATAATCATTCACGAGGTTCATCATGAAACAGTCCATGCAGCAAAGCGCAATCGTCTGGCCGGAAGGCTATCTGCCGGGCACCACCGACAACTTTGCCTCTAACGAAATCATCGTCAGCGGCCTGACCGCCAAACAGATTTGGGCACAGCTTGACGACACCACGCTGTGGCCAACCTACTACAGCAACGTAGCGGATATTCATTTTCACGACGGCAGCGGCCCGATGCTGAGCGCTAACGCCCGCTTTCGTTTCTCGACTTTCGGCTTCCCAATTGAAGCACAGATAACTGAATACGTCCCACCGGTCGACGGTGAAGCCGCGCGCATAGCCTGGCACGGCTGGGCGGAAGGCGACGCAACGACCCGTCTGGACGTGATCCACGCCTGGCTGTTCGAAGACCTTCCCGGCAACCGCGTACGCATCCTGACCCAGGAATCACAGGTTGGCGTCCCGGCGCAGGAGCTGGCGCGTACCGTGCCGAACCCGATGATCAACGGCCATCAAGAGTGGATTACCGGGCTGGTGAAATCGGCGCGCGGGGAGTGAGTTGGTGGGTGCCGGATAAGGCGAAGCCGCCACCCGGTAAGCAACGATCGGGTAGAGACAGGTCTTGTTTTAATAGCCAGTAAGCTATAATTTATTGATAGCTTATTGGCTATGAGGGATCGCAGATGTGGTCGGTGGAAACAACGGATGTTTTCGACAGTTGGTTTGAGGAACAGGCCGAAGCCTTGAGGGAAGATGTGCTTGCAGCGATGGTGATTTTATCCGAGTACGGACCGCAGTTGTCGCGCCCGTTTGCGGATACGGTTAATGGCTCCGCTTTTTCAAATATGAAAGAGCTTCGTATACAGCATCAGGGAAATCCCATTCGGGCCTTTTTTGCGTTTGATCCTTCTCGCTGCGCCATCGTGCTATGTGCAGGAGATAAAACAGGATTAAACGAAAGACGGTTTTATAAAGAGATGATCAAACTTGCTGACGCCGAGTACCGTAAGCACCTGAATAAGTGAGGAGTAATGATGGCGACCCTTAAAGAGCTAATGGCTAAACAGAGCCCGGAAAGTCAGGCGCGAATTGCTGAAAAAGTCGAAGCGTTACGCCAGACCGTCACGTTAAGCATGTTGCGTGAAGAGCTCAACCTGTCTCAGGCGGAGTTGGCTGCCGCAATGGGCGTAAAACAGCCCACCGTGGCGAAGATGGAGCAGGCGGAAAACGATCCTCGCTTGTCGACACTGAGGCGTTACGTCGCTGCACTCGGCGGTGAGATCAGCATTGATGTCACGCTGCCAACGGGAAAGAAGATAGCGTTTCATCTTTAACCGTTGCCAAAACGTTAAATCCATCACACTTAAAATGTTACACTGCGCACCCTTTCAGCAAAAACACCGCGCAGGTAACAAGAAATGAGTGAGCATAGTGAAGAGAAGCCCCGCACAGAGGGCGTTCTGCGGCCGAACTGGTCGGCGGTTTTTGCCGTGGCGTTTTGCGTGGCCTGTCTGATTACCGTGGAATTTTTACCGGTCAGCCTGCTGACCCCGATGGCGGAAGACCTGGGTATTTCAGAAGGTGTCGCCGGTCAGTCGGTCACCGTAACGGCGTTTGTCGCCATGTTCTCCAGCCTGTTTGTCACGCAGATTATCGGCAGCCTTGACCGTCGCTACGTGGTGATTTTGTTCTCCATTCTGTTGACGCTTTCCTGCCTGCTGGTATCGTTTGCTAACTCGTTTACGCTGTTGCTGATGGGCCGCGCCTGTCTGGGTCTGGCGCTGGGCGGGTTCTGGGCGATGTCGGCTTCGCTGACGATGCGGCTGGTACCGGCGCGTACGGTGCCGAAAGCGCTGTCGGTTATCTTTGGCGCGGTCTCTATCGCGCTGGTGATTGCCGCACCGCTCGGCAGCTTCCTAGGCGGCATTATTGGCTGGCGCAACGTGTTTAATGCCGCGGCGGTGATGGGCGTACTGTGCATCTTTTGGGTGCTGAAAGCACTGCCGTCGCTGCCGGGTGAACCGGCGCACCAGAAGCAGAATATGTTTAGCCTGCTGCAACGCCCCGGCGTTATGGCGGGGATGATCGCCATTTTCATGTCCTTTGCCGGGCAGTTCGCCTTCTTCACCTATATTCGCCCAATCTATATGAATCTGGCGGGATTTGGCGTGGATGGTCTGACCTTAGTCCTGCTGAGCTTCGGGATTGCCAGCTTTGTCGGCACCTCATTCTCGGCGGTTATCCTTAAGCATTCGGTTAAGCTGGCGCTGGCCGGTGCGCCGCTGATTCTGGCACTAAGTGCGCTGGCGCTGGCGCTATGGGGAAGCGAAAAGGCGGTGGCGGCAGGTATTGCCATTATCTGGGGGTTAGCGTTCGCGCTGGTGCCGGTAGGTTGGTCGACGTGGATCACCCGTTCGCTGGCCGACCAGGCAGAGAAAGCCGGTTCGATCCAGGTGGCGGTTATCCAGCTGGCGAATACCTGCGGCGCGGCGATTGGCGGTTTGGCGCTGGATCGTCTGGGGCTGACGTCGCCGCTGATGATTTCCGGGGCGCTGATGCTGCTGACCGCGCTGCTGGTGACGGTGAAAGTGCGGATTAAATAACCATGCTATTGCCGGATGAGGCCCGGGTGCCTCCCCGGGGTCGGCATAAATGCCTCGCCCGGGCTACCGGCTCATCCATGTAGCCCGGCCAAGCGAAGCGCCGCCGGGAACGGCGCAGATGTTACCTGTTTATGGGCGTTCGCCCTTTGCCAGACGCGCATTAATCTCGGCAATTACGCCCGGTAAATCCGCCAGCGAATCCACCACGTAATGCGCCCCGGCGGCATACAGCTTGCTGGCCGCATGCTCGCGGCGGGTGGCAATCTCTGCAACAGGCATCGCCTGATACTCTTCCCACGTCGCCCCGAACTCATTGCCCGATACCGCAAGACCCACGGTCCACATCCCGGCGTTAAGCCCTTCGGTAATGCCCGGCGCGGCATCATCTACCTTCACGCAGTGGCTGACCGCATCGATACCCAGCGTAATCACGTTTTGCAGCGCCATCCACGGCCCCGGACGCCCGCCCGCCGCGAGATCGTCGGTGGCGACCCAACAATCCGGCGCGTAGCCGTGCTCGGCGGCGGCAGGCACCAGGCGTTCCATTACCGCACGCGGGTAGCCGGAGCAGGAGCCAATCTTGATACCGGCGTTACGCAGTGCCGCAATCGTGTCGATAACCCCGGCGATCGGTGCGGAAAAATCGACAACTTTGGCAATTTGCAGCGGCATAAAGGTGGCATAAATCTCATCGATATCCGCCGCGTTCATGGCACGGCCAAACTTTGCCTGCCAGCGGGCATCGACGGACGGCAGTTTGCCCAGCGCTTCAATATGTTGCCACTTGCCAAGCCCCATCGGCACGCGTGCTTCGGCAAGCGTTATCTCCACGCCAAACGCGCGACGAAAAGCCTCGACAAAAATCTGCGTTGGTGCGAAAGAGCCAAAATCGACGGTGGTACCCGCCCAATCGAGAATAACAGCGTTAATGCGGTTCATGATGGCTCCTTATTTTGTCCAGTACATCGCATGGCGAACGGCGGTCAGCAGGGCGGCGATATCGGTGCCGTACACTTCGCCAATGTTGCCGATACGGAAGCAGTCGCTCTGTGACACCTTGCCAGGATAGATAACAAACCCCTGATCTTTCAGGTGGCTATAAAATTCTTTAAAGCGGTATTGTGGGTGCTCGGGTGAATAGAACGCGGTGATGATCGGCGAATGCAGCGCATCGTCCAGCAGGGTGGTAAAGCCCAGTTCCCGCATACCGGCAACCAGGCTGCGCTGGTTTTGCTGATAGCGCTGATAACGCGCTGCCACGCCGCCTTCTTCCGCCAGCTCTTTCAGCGCCTGAGCAAACGCCAGTACGGTGTGGGTTGGTGAGGTGAAGCGCCATTTGCCGTGGTTATCTTCCATGCAGCGCCACTGGGCGTAGAGATCCAGCGATAGCGAGCGGGAGCGGCCTTTGCACGCGGCGAGCTTGTCCGCGCGGGCAATCACGAAGGCAAAGCCCGGCACGCCCTGAATGCATTTATTGGCAGAGCTAATCAGAAAATCGATATTCAGCTCGGCAATGTCCATCGGAATACCGCCGAAGCTACTCATCGCATCCACAATGTAGGTTTTGCCGTACTGACGAGCCAGCGCGCCGACTTCGTCAATCGGGTTGAGCATCCCGGTGGTGGTTTCGCTGTGCACCATCGCGATATGGGTGATCGCCGGGTCGGCCTTGAGGATCTCAGCGATCGCCTGTACGTCCGGGCGGGAAACTTCGCCGCAGTCATAGGCGTGATGGGCGATATCCATCATCCCCGCCATCTCCACCATACGGGCACCGTAGGCACCGTTGCTGACAATCAGCACCTTGTCCTGCTTGCCGAGCGCGCTGCCTAGTACCGCTTCCACGGCGTAGCTGCCGCTGCCTTGCAGGAGCACGGAGGTGTAGCCTTCAGCGGCCGTCGCCAGCGCGGTCAACTGCTGGCGGATAGATTCCACCACGCCGATATTGTAATCATCGTCCCAGGTGCAGCTATCGAACAGCATCGCTTCCTTCACGGTGCGAGAGGTGGTCAGTGGGCCAGGGGTCAGCAGCAGATAGTTACGCGAAGTCATGTTATTTACCTTTGGTCTATACCAGATTTGCATTTATCATGACGATCTTTTCGGCAAAGGGTCAAAGGGAAAATGGCTCTGCAACAAAAAATTCATCTGCGTCTGTATAATGGCGGCAGAGAAAAGTGACAGCGAGTGACTATGAAAGCGATTCCGGGCGATGTCCCACAGTACCTGTTGATCAAGGCGCAGCTTCAGGCGCGCATCCAGAGCGGTGCGTTGAAAAGCGGCGATAAGCTGCCGTCTGAGCGGGAACTGTGCGCTATCTTCAACACCACGCGTATTACCATTCGCGAAAGCCTGGCGCAGCTGGAGGCCAGCGGGCTTATCTGGCGCGCTGACCGTCGCGGCTGGTTTGTCACCCCGGAACGCCTGTGGCTGGACCCGACCCAGAACACCAACTTCCACAAGCTATGCCGTGAGCAGGGCCGTGAGCCGAAAACGGCGCTGTTGAGCGGCGTGCTGACTACCGTGCCGGTAGAGGCGATGGAGCCGTTGCAGCTCCAGCCGTTTGATCAGATCTACCTGCTGACCCGTCTGCGCTACGCCGACGGTCGCGCGGTCTGCTACAGCGAAAACCACTGTCTGCCCGCCCGCGTGCCGGAGCTGTTGCAGTACGATCTCAACGGCAGCCTGACCGAGGTGTACGAATCGCACTACAACCTTGTCTATACCAGCATGCACCTGTCGTTCTACCCGACCGCGATGCCAGCGCAGGCCGCGCAGGCACTGGGGGTGATGGAAGGGCGCCCGGCGCTGTTGCTGCGCCGTCTAAACTACGATCAGCACGGGCGCGTGCTCGATCTGGATATCGAATACTGGCGTCACGATAGCCTGCGTATTGAGGTGGATACCCACTAGCCGCTGCTTGCCGGATGGCGTCGCTGCGCGCCTTATCCGGCCTACAAACGATCCTACCGATTCGTCTATCAACAAATCCTTCATCGTATTGTCACAAAAGCCGTTTAGCGTAAAAAGCAAATCTGGTATAGGCCAGAAACACAAAACGCACGCTATGAGGCTAACACGATGAAACTTTCCCGACTTGCTCTGCTGTCTGTTTTCGCTCTCGCCAGCGCCCCGACATGGGCGGAATCGGTGGTTACGGTTTACTCCATCGACGGGCTGCACGATGGCGACAACAGCTGGTATCAGGCGCAGTTCGACGCGTTCACCAAAGCGACCGGCATTACCGTACGCTACGTTGAAGGCGGCGGCGGCGTGGTGGTTGAGCGCCTGGCGAAAGAGCGCACCAACCCGCAGGCCGACGTGCTGGTGACTGCGCCGCCGTTCATTCAGCGCGCCGCGTCTGAAAAACTGCTGGCGAGTTTTAAAACCGACGCCGCCAGTGCGATTCCGGATGCCAACGACTTCTATTCGCCGCTGGTGAAGAACTACCTGAGCTTTATCTACAATGGCAAGGTGCTGAAAACCGCCCCGGCCACCTGGCAGAGCCTGCTCGACGGCCAGTTCAAAAACAAACTGCAGTACTCCACCCCAGGCCAGGCCGCTGACGGCACGGCGGTGATGCTGCAAGCCTTCCACAGCTTCGGCAGCAAAGACGCCGGGTTTGATTACCTCGGCAAGCTACAGGCCAACAACGTCGGGCCATCTGCCTCTACCGGCAAGCTGACCGCGCTGGTCAATAAAGGCGAACTGTATGTGGCAAACGGCGACCTGCAGATGAACCTCGCGCAGATGGAACGTAACCCGAACGTGAAAATCTTCTGGCCGGCAAACGACAAAGGCGAGCGCAGCGCGCTGGCTATCCCGTACGTGGTTGGCTTAGTCCAGGGCGCGCCGGAGAGTGAAAACGGCAAAAAGCTGATTAATTTCCTGCTGAGTAAAGAGGCGCAAACCAGCGTCAGCGCACTCTCCTGGGGGATGCCTGTGCGTAGCGACGTGACGCCGAGCGACGACCACTACAAAGCGGCAACCGCCGCGATGGCGGGCGTGCAGAGCTGGCAGCCAAACTGGGATGACGTTGCTGTCTCGTTGTCGGCAGACATCTCCCGCTGGCATAAAGTGACCGATAGCGAGTAAGTCTGATGCTGATGAAAACGACCGCCATTCCGACCCCTGCCATGCAGGGGACCTCGGGGATAGTCCTCGACTCGCTGCGTGTGGCGTACCACGGTAATGTGGTGCTTAAACCGCTCTCTTTGACGATTGAACCCGGCGAAGTACTGGCGCTGATTGGCCCTTCCGGCTCCGGAAAAACCACGGTGCTGCGCGCGGTGGCGGGCTTTGTCCAGCCTGCGGGCGGTCGCATTCTTATCGGCGATACGGATGTGACCCAGCTTCCGCCTTACAAGCGCGGGCTGGCGATGGTGGTGCAGAACTACGCGCTGTTCCCGCATATGAAGGTGGAAGATAACGTCGCCTTCGGCCTGCGGGCACAAAAGCAGCCCAAGGCGCTGATTAATGAACGCGTGACCCAGGCGCTGAAAACGGTCGGCATGAGCGATTACGCCACCCGTTATCCGCATCAGCTTTCCGGCGGCCAGCAGCAGCGCGTGGCAATTGCCCGCGCCATTGCTGTGCGCCCACGGGTGCTGCTGCTGGATGAACCGCTCTCGGCGCTGGACGCGCAGATTCGCCACAACATGGTGGAAGAAATTGCCCGCCTGCACCGTGAACTGCCGGAACTCACCATTCTCTACGTCACCCACGACCAGACCGAAGCGCTCACCCTGGCGGATAAAATCGGCATCATGAAGGACGGCTCGATGATCGCCCACGGCGAAACCCGCGCGCTGTATCGTCATCCGCCGAATCGCTTTGCCGCCGAGTTTTTAGGGCGCGCCAATATTCTCTCCGCCACGGCGCTGGGCATCACGGATGCGCCAGGGCTGGTGGACGTGAGCTGCGGCGGCACGGTAATCCGCGCCTTCAGCCAGGGCAGCCACCACGGCTATAACAAGCTGCTGTGCATTCGCCCACAGCACCTGAGCCTGACGCCGCGCTCCGCCGCCAGCAACCGCTTTAACGCCACGCTGCAATCGCTGCACTGGCAGGGCGATCTCACCCATCTGCTGTGCGATGTGGCGGGTGAAGCGGTGCGTATCGTCCTGACGCACGTGGACCCGCTGCCGAAGCCCGGCGATAAGCTGGCACTGTGGTTTGAACCCGATGATGCGGTTTTGATTGAGGTATAACGATGTCGCTCTCTCTGACCCAGACCAAACCGCTGCCCAACCTGCGCCCAATGTTATGGCTGCTGTTGCCGCTGCTGGTGTTGACCACGCTGTTCTTCTGGCCTCTGTCGCTTATCGTCGAGCAGGCGCTGCGCGACGTCAACGGCAACGTCGGTCTGGACACCTTCTGGCAGGTGGTGGGTTCCCGGCGCTTTGTCAGCGCACTGATGAACACCCTGCAAATTGCGCTGACCGCCACCGCAGGCTGTCTGCTACTGGGCAGCGTGCTGTCGCTGATTCTGGTGTTTATCCCATTTCCCGGCAGCGAACTGATTGGTCGGGTGGTGGACACCTTTATCGCGCTGCCCACGTTTCTGATTACCCTGGCCTTCACCTTTATTTATGGCTCGGCGGGGCTGCTCAACGGCACGCTGATGCATCTGTTCGCCTTCGACCTACCGCCGGTCGATTTCCTCTATTCGATGCAGGGCGTGATTCTGGCGGAGATCACCGTCTTCACGCCGCTGGTGATGCGTCCGCTGATGGCGGCGCTGCGCCAGATTGATAAAAGCCAGCTTGAGGCGGCCAGTATTCTCGGCGCGCACCCGCTGCGGGTGATTGCGCAGGTGATTTTTCCGGCGGCGCTACCGGCACTGATGGCGGGCGGCAGTCTGTGTCTGCTACTAACCACCAACGAGTTCGGCATCGTGCTGTTTATCGGCGCGAAAGGGGTCAATACGCTGCCGATGATGGTTTACAGCAAAGCGATTCTGGAATCTGACTACAGCGTCGCCTGTATGATCGCGTTGATTAACATTGTGCTGTCGCTGGGGCTGTTCTCGCTCTATCGCCTGGCGGCCGCGCGCACGGGCGTAAGGGGTTAACCATGTTGATTTGGTCGCGCAAAGGGCGCGTCGCGGCAGGCATAGTGGCTACCACGCTTGCCAGCGTCTTCTTTTTCCTGCCGCTGGCGGTGATTTTAATGTCCAGCCTGAGCCAGCAGTGGAACGGCATTCTGCCGAGCGGCTTCACGCTGAACCACTTTGTGAATGCCTTTCGCGGCGCGGCGTGGGATGCGCTGCTCGCCAGCCTGATTATCGGTTTTTGCGCCAGCCTGTTTGCGCTGCTATGCGGCGTCTGGGCGGCGCTGGCTCTGCGCCAGTACGGCGGTAAGGTGCAAAAGGGGCTGAGTATGCTGTTCTACTTGCCGAGCGCCATTCCTTCGGTCTCCGTCGGACTTGGCATTCTGGTGGCCTTCAGCCAGGGGCCGCTGCAGATGAACGGTACGCTGTGGATTGTGCTGGTGGCGCACTTTGTGCTGATCTCCGCGTTCACCTTTAGCAACGTTTCCACTGGGCTGGCGCGGGTTTCTGCGGATATTGAAAACGTCGCTTCAAGTCTTGGCGCATCGCCATGGTATCGCCTGCGCCACGTCACGCTGCCGTTGCTGATGCCATGGATGGTGTCGGCGTTGGCGTTGAGTCTGTCGCTATCGATGGGGGAGTTGGGCGCGACGATGATGATTTACCCGCCGGGCTGGACCACGCTGCCGGTGGCTATTTTTAGCCTGACCGATCGCGGCAATATCGCCGACGGCGCGGCGCTGACCATTGTGCTGGTGGCAATGACGCTGCTGTTGATGATGAAGCTGGAGCGCGTGGCGAAGCGGTTGGGGCAGAAATAAAAAACCTCTACCCTTAAAAAGGGAGAGGGAGCATATTGGTGCCGCTGATTAGCTCGGCAGG
>NZ_JMPL01000058.1 GCF_000735365.1 Kluyvera ascorbata ATCC 33433
TGAAAATGAAAGCTCTGGCACTGTTAGTCCCTGCTTTACTCATGGCTGGCACAGTAAATGCGGCAGAAATGTATAATAAAAACGGTAATAAAGTAGATCTGTACGGAAAGGTTGACGCGCGTCATACCTTCTCCGACCACGCTGGCGATGACGGCGATGAAACCTACGTGCAGATTGGTTTCAAGGGCGAAACTCAGATTTCTAACGATCTGATTGGCTATGGCCAGTGGGAATACAAAACCTACGCGAACGATACCGAAGGCGCTGGTGATAAATCCTTCAACCGTCTGGCGTTCGCCGGTCTGAAGTTCGCCACCCTGGGCTCTTTCGATTACGGCCGTAACTACGGTGCGGTATACGACATTGAAGGCTGGACAGATATGCTGCCAGTTCAGGGGGGGGACTCCTATACCTGGACCGACAACTTCATGGTTGGTCGTACCAACGGCGTCGCCACCTACCGTAACAGTGACTTCTTCGGCTTGGTTGATGGCTGGAACTTCGCGCTGCAGTATCAGGGAGCTAACGAATCTGGTTCAAACAACCAGGAAGGGACCAAAAACGGCCATAACGATGTTCGCTTCCAGAACGGTGACGGCTACAGTATGTCCACTACCTTTGACTTTGCTGATGCCGTTCCGGAATTACAAGGCTTAACCATTGGGGCAGCCTACGCGACCTCCGATCGTACTAACGATCAGGTTGCCTATGCTGGTAATAAGGGCCGCAGCGTAATTGCCGACGGTGATAAAGCTGACGCCTGGACTATTGGCACGAAATATGACGCCAATGACATTTATCTGGCGGTAATGTATGCAGAAACGCGCAATATGACACCGTATGGCGATGACGGTATTGCCAACAAAACGCAGAACGTCGAAATCACCGCGCAATATCAGTTCGATTTCGGCCTGCGTCCATCTTTAGCATGGGTGTACTCTCGCGGTGTTGACGTCGCCACGAACAGCAACGGTACGGACCTGTCCAATAAGGATCTGGTGAACTACATCGATCTGGGCGCAACCTACTACTTCAACAAAAACTTCTCGAGCTACATTGACTACAAAATCAACCTGCTAAATGAAGATTCTGAGTTCTACGGTAATAACAACATATCTACCGACAATATTGTTGGTGTAGGTATGACCTACCAGTTCTAATCTGTACGTCATAAAAAAGCCCGCATCATGCGGGCTTTTTATTCACTTAGCATTATGGAGCTTCCTGCAGCGCCACCCGCACAAAACCATTATTCTGCGCCAGCAGCTCGTGCGCTTTCCAGGCGTCCAGCCCGGTAAGTACCATCAGCACCGCCGTCTTACACTGGTGATCGCAGCTTTCCAGCGCCGCTTTCGCCACCGCGCGGCTGCACCCACCCGCTTCCATCACTATCGCAATTTGCCGCTCAGCCATACGCGTATCCGTGTCACGGATATCCACGCGCATATTGCTATAAACCCGGCCACTGCGAATAGCCAGCCCGATTGTCAGCATAGAGAGCACCATTTTCTGTGCGGCCATCGCCTTAGGCTCGCCGTAGCCAGCCACCACTTCAGCCCCCGTTTGCGGCGCAATTACGATATCGGCAAGATCGGTCGCTTCGCTGTGCAGATTGCGGGTAATCACGGCCCGCATCGCCCCCAAGGACCACGCGTGGCGTAATGCCCCCCATAGCCATGGCGTTTTCCCACTCACCGTAAGCGCCACCAGCATGTCTTTTTGGGTGAACCCGATAGCCTGAAGATCAAGTACCCCGCGATCGTAATCCTGCCCTGCGCCGCTCATTTCATGCAGCATGGCCAACGCCCCACCGGCAATCAGTCCCATTACCGGGTGCTTTTCGTCCGGCGAAAACTCATTCGCCGCGATCACCGCGTTACGCCCAGAGGCACCGGCTCCCACTATCACCACGCGCCCGCCGTGGCTTAACGTCGCCACCGCGTTATCAATCAGTTGGGTGATGTTGTCGAGACAAGGGGTTATCGCATCAGCAATGCGCTTATCTTCTTGATTAATAACGCTCAACATATCGAGAGTAGACAGTCTATCAATCTCAGCCGTCGTTGAATTGCGTCGTTCCATGACTGAACCGGTAAGCTTAATGCTCATAAACGGACTCCTTATTATGGGTTCTTAAGCAATACTAAAGTGTTTTGTATGGATTGCTCTGCGAGAACGGTCACAAAGAGAGGTTTGGTTTTGTAAGGGAGGATAGCTTTATGAAATCAGGCACATCGGCGATAATGGTTTTTTGACCTCCGATAATAAAAGGTATTAACGTACGCATGCCGCACAATCAGCCCCACCCCAAGCGCCCCATGAAGCTCAGTACGCTGGTGACGCTGATGGTTTGCAGCGTCATTGCCTCCGTGTTACTGGTGGTCTACGCCTTCTACTTTGTACAGATAACCAAAGCAACACGCGCAGGCGTGGAAGATACGGCGTTTGCCATCGCCCGCACGCTTGCCAACTCGCCCGAGATAAAGCGCGGGCTGGCGCAATCGCCTGACAGCAACATCATTCAGCCTATCGCCAGCGCGGCGCAGCAGCAAAACGACCTGCTCTATGCCGTCGTCACTAATATGGACGCGGTCCGCTACTCACACCCCAATGCGCATTTGATTGGTCAGCACTTTATCGGCGCGGATCTTAAGCCCGCATTGCAAGGAAAAGAGAACCTCTCCATCAACCACGGCGTGCTGGCTGAAGCGATGCGCGTTTTCACCCCGATTTATAACAGCCAGCATCAACAGATTGGCGTCGTGATCGTCGGTATTTCTCTACAAAAGGTCGATCAGCAAATCAGCGCCGCACGCTGGAACGCGGTCTGGTTTGTCCTGTTCAGCGCGATTGTCGGCCTGCTCGGGGTCTGGGGATTGGTGCGGGTGCTCAAAAATATCCTGTTCGGTCTCGAGCCTCACGAAATCTCCAGCTTATTTGAGCAACGTCAGGCCATGCTGCAATCAATTCGCGAAGGGGTGATTGCGGTTGATGGTCAAGGTCGGGTGACGCTAATTAATCAGGCGGCTCGCCAAATACTGTTTTCCGTCGATGCACCAGCCCTCGGTGCCGTGCAGCACGCGCCGCTGCTGGATAGCCTGAAAGAAGTGTTGGTCAGCGGCACGCCTATTGAGGATCGTGAGATTGGCTGTAACGGGCGTCTGCTGCTGTGCAGCACCGTCCCGGTGCTCAACAATAAACGGGTTATTGGCGCCATTAGTACTTTCCGCGACAAAACGGAAATCAGTCAACTGATGCAGCGTATGGACGGGCTGGTGAACTACGTTGACGCGCTTCGCAGCCACTCCCACGAGTTTATGAACAAACTGCACGTGATTCTGGGGCTGCTGCACATGAAGCGCTACGACAAGCTGGAAGGCTACATCCTCCAGACCGCGCAGAACTATCAGACGGATATCGGCACGTTGCAGCATAAAATCAAATCACCGATCATTGCCGGGTTCCTGTTGGGTAAAATTAACCGTGCGAGCGACGCAGGCGTTACCCTGACGCTGGCCGAAGAAAGTCTGATCCCGGATAACCCTAATGAAGAGCAGGTTGCGGTGTTGGTGACGGTGCTCGGTAACCTGATAGAAAACGCGCTGGATGCGATGGCAGATCAGGGCGAAGGCGAGATTGGTTTGCTGCTGCACTACCAGAATGGCTGGCTCAGCGGCGAGGTTAGCGACGATGGTCCCGGCATCGCGGCCGATCGTATCGATGCCATCTTTAATAAAGGATTTTCAACCAAAGGCGAGAACCGGGGCGTCGGGCTATTTCTGGCCCGCCAGCAAACGGAAAATCTCGGCGGCACCCTTTCCGTCGAGTCTGAGCCTGGCGTGTTTACGCAATTTTTTGTACAAATTCCCTGGGATAGCGAGAGGAACAGCGCGTGATGAATGTATTGATAGTCGATGATGATGCCATGGTGGCCGACCTTAACCGCTGCTATATCGAGCGGGTCGACGGGTTCGTCTGCTGCGGCATTGCCTCTACGCTCCAACAGGCAAAAGAGAAAGTGCAGGATGCCACGCTCTCTATCGATCTTATTTTGCTGGATGTCTATATGCAGCAAGATAACGGTCTGGATCTGCTGCCCATCGTGCGCGATTCTGGCCGCGCGATCGACGTCATTATGATCTCATCCGCTTCAGATGCCGCCACCGTCCAGACATCGCTGCGCTACGGCGTGGTGGACTACCTCATTAAACCGTTCCAGTTCCCGCGTTTTGAAGAGGCGCTGCTGAGCTGGCGTGAGAAAAAACAGCTGATGGGCAGCCACGCCTACTACGAGCAGGCCGACGTTGACCGTCTGCTGCACGGCGGTACGCCGGAACTGGCGGATACCAAGCGCTTGCCGAAGGGCTTAACGCCGCAGACGCTGCGCACGCTGTGCCAGTGGATTGATGCTCACCCGGAGACCGAATTCTCCACCGACGATCTGGCGCAGGCGGTGAATATTTCACGCGTGTCTTGCCGTAAATATCTGATCTGGCTGGCACAAATTAATATTCTGTTTACCAGCATTCACTATGGTGCTACCGGCCGCCCGGTTTATCGCTACCGCCTACAGGCCGAGCAATACGGCTTGCTCAAACAGTACTGCCAGTAAGCCGGTAATCGCTGTCCAGCAGCGTGAAACGATAGAGGTGGGACGATGAAAGCACCACCTCTTTGTTTTTGGTGACAAAAATAGCTTCAATATCCGGGCGTGACCGCAGCGCCATGCACCCTTTTTCGACACCCATGCCGTACATCAGCGTAGTCCAGATATCGCCGTCGATTGAATCCGCGCTGATGATGGTGACGCTATCAAGTTCATTATCCAGCGGATATCCCGTGCGTGGGTCGAGGATATGGTGATAAAGATGGCCGTTTTGTTCGAAAAAACGCTCGTATACGCCAGAAGTCACCACCGATTTATTCTCAATTTCCAGGGTACCAATCATCGCGCCAGAGGTTGAGAACGGTTTTTTAAACCAATTGACCAGCCCCCTTCCGGCGTCCCCAGCGTTTGAACGTTACCGCCGAGATTAATTAACCCCTGCTCCACCCCTTCCTGGCGAAGATAGTCACGCACGCGGTCGGCAATAAAGCCTTTGGCAATCGCGCCGAGATCGATTTCCATACCGGGCTGTGCCAGAAACACGCTCATATCGTCGTCGTTAAGCACGACCTGTTCCGGATTGGTCAGCGTCAACAGTTGGGTAATTTCATCAGCCGGTGGCACGCTGTCGCCTTTAAAACCGATGCGCCAGCGCTTAACCAGCGGACCAATGGCAAAGTTAAAGGCACTTTGCGGCAGCAGGCTCGCCGCTTTCGCGCATTTGATGAGGGTGTAAACGGGGGTACTGACAACAACCGGATGCTGACCCGCCGCATGGTTGATATCCATCACCTGCGACTGGGCGCGGTTAACGGTGAGCAGGTCTTCATAGTGTTTGATAAGGCGGAAAACGCGTGAGGCGAGCGGTTCGTTATGCGCGAAAAGCTTAAGCAGGATGGGTGAGCCCATCAGTACGGCAGAATAGCTATAAACCCTTGTGCTGTCTGACATCGATATCCCCCTTTGCTGATGGTAACAACCCGGCGTCGCTACGCTCGGCCGGGCTACGGGTTGGGTTTTGAAGGCCTGATAAGCGCAGCGCCATCAGGCAATTCGATGCTGGTTAATTATGCGGATTCAAGCATCGCCCAGGGTACCTGCTGCGCGCGCTGCGCGGCCTGACGACCGGCAAGCGTACCAAAGATAATAATATCTGCCACCGCGTTCCCGCCAATACGGTTACCGCCGTGGATACCACCGACCACTTCACCGGCGGCATAAGCGCCAGGAATTGCCCGTTTGTTGGCGTTGAGCACGCAGGTGTCAGTGTTGATGGTTACGCCACCCATCGTGTGGTGTACACCCGGCGCAATCTGAATCGCGTGGAACGGCCCTTCATTCAACGGTGCGCGCAGTGCGGTTTTACGACCGAACTCTTCGTCGTCCTGTTTTTCCACAAAACCGTTATAGCGCGTTAAGGTTGCCTGGAAGGCTTCAGCGTCCAGCCCCAGTTTTGCAGCCAGTTCCGCAGGCGTGCTGGCGCTGGTGACCAGCCCTTTCGCGATATACTCATCCGCCGCTTTGTTTTTTACGCGAACATGTTCATCAAACACGATGTAAGCATAGTGCTCCGGCAGCGCGATAATCGCCGCGGACACTTTGTCGCGGGTCTCCATCTCGTTGAAGAATCGGTTACCCTTCTGATTCACCAGAATAGCCCCGCCGCCGCGAATAGATTCAGAGACCAGATAAGAGGTTTTCTGCTCAACGGTTGGGTGAATCTGAATTTCGCCCATATCTACCGTACCAGCACCAATGCGTTCAAGCAGCGCGATACCGCCGCCGGTCGCCCCTTTGTGGTTAGTGGTGACAAAGCCCGCCAGGTCAGGACGGTATTTCACCACCATTTCGCTGTTAGCGCTGAAACCACCTGTCGCCACAATGATGCTGCGGGTCTGAATGGTGGCCGTTTCCTGCTCATCGGTCAGCAGACGTACGGCGGCGACTTCGCCCCCTTCCATTACAATATCGACCACGGAGGTGTCGAGCATGACATCAATCTGGCGTTTTGTGACGTTACGCACGAGACCGCTTATCAGGTAGCCACCCACTGCAGAACCATCTTTTGGACGGTGCGTACGGTCAATACTCATCCCACCGGTAGTGGTGATGTCGTTCAGCATGATGCCGCGATCCGCCAGCCATTCAATGGCCTGCGGTGCCGTTTCAACAAAGCGGCGTAGCAGCGCAGGATTATTTTTGTTTTTTGCCGCCTTTCAGGGTTTCTTCATAGAACAGCTCTTTGCTGTCCTGAATCCCTTTCACCCGCTGGAAGCGCGTTTCTGCAGCGTTCATCCCAGCGGATGCCTTAATGGTGTTCCCACCAATAGTCGGCATTTTCTCAACGATCAGCACGCGGGCACCGTCATCGTGCGCCTGAATAGCCGCCGCCAGACCTGCACCGCCGCTCCCGACTACCACCACATCGTAAGATTTTGGTGCCGCGGTATCGCCGCCTTCTTCAGCCACCAGCGCTTTACTGGATTTCACCATCGCTTTGGAGACCGCTTTTTTCACCGCTTCGCTCTGGCTGGTTGCCCCGGAGATGGCATCCACATGTGGGGTGTTCGCATCCAGAATACGTGAGCGAATTTCTTCAAAGCTGGTGACGAACTCCACGTCCTGATCCACGCCGCCGATCAGTTCAATGTCGGCGATTCTGTCGGTTTCGAGGCTAACGTTGATAACCAGCTCACCGGCTTCATCCTGCACTTTTTCAACGAACACGCCCGGCTTGAATTTAGACACCGACACGCTCATATCGCGGATCATCGCTTCCACCAACGAGAAACGCCACAGCGGTTCAGGGATGTTCAGCGCTTCGCGCTGGGTGCTGTCGATAAACAGATCCAGCGTCTGGCCGTCGGCAATGCGTTCAGCCCAGTCAGGATAAGCGATACAGGCGCGGCCAACCGCAATCAGGTCGTAACCGTGGTCCATAGCGCTTTCGATATCGCTGTCGTTCACCACGCCGCCCACGCCCATTACCGGCACTTGTGCCAGCGTTTCAGAACGCATCGCAACGTATTTTTCAATCAGCGGGGTCGGGTCGGTCGTATCGACGATAGACGGACGCAACGTCGCACCAACGGAGAAGTGCAGATAGTCCAGCCCACGAGCAGCCAGTTTTTCCAGCAGATACATCGTGTCGTCAAAGCGAATCCCTGGAACTTCCATCTCTTCAGGCGAGAAACGATAGCCGATGATGAAGGCGTCGTCCGCATACTGGCGCACCATTTTATGGGTGATATCTAACACCGCCAGCGGGAATTTCGCGCGGTTATCGCGGCTGCCGCCCCACTCGTCGTCACGCTGGTTGGAGTTTGGCGAGTAGAATTGTTGGATAAGATAGGTATTTGCGCCGTGGATTTCGACGCCATCAAAACCGGCCTGAATAGCGCGACGTACGGCATCGCCGAACTTACCGACCATCCCTTCCACTTCTTCAGTGGTCAGGGCTACCGGTGTTGCCGCGCCATCACGCGGGGCCGCTACGGCGCTTGGGCCAACCGGCGTACGGCCACCAATCAGTTTCGGATCGACCATGCGGCCGCCGTGGTAGATTTGCAGCAGTGCTTTAGAGCCTTTCGATTTAATGGCTTCAGCGATTTTTGCCAGCCCGGCAATTTTGTCATCGCTGTCAATGCCGAGTGCGCCCGGGAAAGCCAGACCTAAATCGTCAACAAAACAGCATTCTACGATGATAGTACCGATAAGACCGGCGCGAGCACGATAGTACTCCACCAGCTCGCTGCTGACGGAACCATCGTAATAACCTGAACAGGTTGTCATCGGTGCCATAAAGAGACGGTTTTTAAGCTCGGTACCATTCGGTAATGTACAAGAGCTCAGTACGCGATGTTGATTGTTCATAAGGGTTAACTCCAAACTTTTTAAAAATTAAAATTTAAGAATTCGGGATCGGGCGGTATTTGAGTTATTTGTTATGCCGATATCATGGTATTAATATAACGATAATTTTAGTTACTAAAGTAATTACGTTAGTTATAAAACTATTTAATCCCCTAAATAACACACATACCCCCATGGTGTTACTAATTTAATTCTTTTTTATTCACAATAATTTAATAAATATCGATACAAATGCAACTTTGTTAACGGTGGTCAAACCAGTACGGAGCCGAAAATAAATTCAATAAAAACAGTAACTTAATGCAATTAAAAACAAGTAAAACACCGTCTAATATAAAAATTAATTTAACCTAACCACCATAATACCCAATAAGCCAATAGGGTTATTTATCAATGCGTAAAATTAATACGGCGATTGTGATTTTTTGATCCCGATCAATTGTAATAGCATCCAAAAGCGCATTATATGAATATAAGATTTTTAAAACTTAGCGCTAAATAAAATAGCGTTAAGCACCTAACTTTTGAAATTGCCAGCCGTACTTTTGAAATATAAAAAAAGTAAAAAACTAAAAAAAGCAAAGCGGCAATTTTAGTCAATCGAATTATTAACTACTTATAGAAGCGTAATATGAACGAGAAATCTGCGACATCGCACTCACCGACCCCGGTGAGTAAACCAAAAGATGGTAAGAAAAACCGTCTTGTGATGATGGCGCTGCCTATTATTGTGGCGGTGCTTCTCCTCTTCGTCCCGGTTCCTGACGGGCTTCCACCGTATGCCTGGCACTACTTCGCTATCTTTGTCGGCGTAATTGTTGGCCTTATCTTTGAACCGCTTCCGGGTGCCGTTATCGGCCTGACCGGGGTGGTTGCCATCGCGTTGTGCAGCCAGTGGGTGCTGTTCAGCCCTGAACAGATGGCGGCACCGAAGTTCCAGCTGGCGGGTGCCTCCTTTAAATGGGCGGTCAGCGGCTTCGGCAACTCCACCGTCTGGCTTATCTTCGGCGCGTTTATGTTCGCCGCCGGTTACGATAAAACCCGCTTCGGTCGCCGCCTGGCGCTGATCCTGGTGAAATACCTCGGTCGCCGCAGCCTGACGCTCGGCTACGCTATCACGCTGGCTGACCTGCTGCTGGCACCGTTTACGCCGTCCAATACCGCACGTAGCGGCGGGACCATCTACCCGATTATCGCTAACCTGCCGCCGCTGTACGGTTCAAAACCGAACGACCCAAGCGCGCGTAAAATTGGTTCATACCTGATGTGGGTGGCGATTACCGCCGCCTGTATTACCAGCTCCATGTTCCTTTCCGCACTGGCACCTAACCTGCTGGCGCTGGCGCTGGTGAAAAGCATCGTTGGTATCAACATCTCCTGGGGTACCTGGTTTATCGCCTTCCTGCCGCTGGGTCTGCTGTTGATTCTTACCATGCCGCTGCTGGCTTACTGGTTCTACCCGCCGGAAGTGAAGGTGAACGACGAAGTGCCGCTGTGGGCCGCACGCGAGCTGGAAAAACTCGGCAAACTGTCTCGTAACGAAATTCTGCTGCTGGTGTTCGTGTGCTGTGCGCTGATGATGTGGATCTTCGCCGCCGCGTGGATTGAACCCGCCATGGCCGCCCTGCTGATTATCGGCCTGATGCTGTGGACCGGCGTACTGGAGTGGAGCGACATCACCGGTAATAAAGCCGCGTGGAACACCTTCGTGTGGTTTGCCACTCTGGTGGCTCTGGCCGACGGCCTCTCCTCTACCGGTTTTATCGGCTGGTTGGGTAAAGAGGGCGGCATGCTGATGAGCGGTATCTCCCCGGGCGTGGCGACCATCGTTCTGCTGCTGGCGTTCTACCTGCTGCACTACCTGTTTGCCAGCACCACCGCGCACACCACTGCGCTGCTGCCAGCGATGCTGACCATCGCGTCAACCATTCCGGGCATGAACATGAACGTCTTCGTGCTGCTGATGGTGACCTCGCTGGGTATCATGGGGATCATCACCCCATACGGTACTGGCCCAAGCCCAATTTACTACGGCAGTGGCTATCTGCCGACCAAAGACTACTGGCGCCTCGGCACCATCTTTGGGGGCATCTTCCTGGTAGCGCTGCTAGTCATCGGCTACCCATGGATGTCTATGATGTTCTGATTCATAACCGTCGGCGGGCAACCTCCGGCGGTTTTATTTTTATGGAGTGAAGCGCTATGTCGAATAAATCATTTTATTACCAGAACCCCTTCCCACTGTCTCACGATGACACTGAATACTATCTGCTCAGTCGTGAGCACGTTTCCGTGGCCCAGTTTGACGGTCAGGACGTCTTAAAAGTTGAACCTGAAGCGCTGACGCTGCTTGCCCAGCAGGCCTTCCACGATGCCGCCTTTATGCTGCGTCCTTCTCATCAGAAACAGGTTGCCGCCATTCTGAATGACCCGGAAGCCAGTGAAAACGATAAATACGTCGCCCTACAGTTCCTGCGTAACTCCGAAATCGCCGCCAAAGGCGTGCTGCCAACCTGTCAGGATACCGGCACCGCCATCATTATGGGTAAAAAAGGCCAGCGCGTCTGGACCGGCGGTGGCGATGAAGCCGCGCTGTCTCAGGGCGTGTACAACACCTATATCTCCGACAACCTGCGCTATTCGCAGAACGCCGCGCTGGATATGTATAAAGAGGTGAATACCGGGACTAACCTGCCCGCTCAGATTGACCTCTACAGCGTCGACGGAGACGAGTATAAATTCCTGTGCATCGCCAAAGGCGGCGGCTCGGCGAACAAAACCTATCTCTATCAGGAAACCAAAGCGCTGATTACCCCAGCGAAGCTGAAAAACTACCTGGTGGAAAAAATGCGTACCCTGGGTACCGCGGCCTGCCCGCCGTACCATATCGCGTTCGTGATTGGCGGTACTTCTGCTGAAGTGACGCTGAAAACGGTCAAACTGGCTTCAACCCGTTATTACGACGGACTGCCAACCGAAGGGAACGAACACGGCCAGGCATTCCGAGACGTGAATCTGGAGAAAGAACTGATGATCGAGGCGCAGAATCTCGGCCTCGGCGCACAGTTTGGCGGTAAATACTTCGCTCACGATATCCGCGTCGTCCGTCTGCCACGTCACGGCGCATCCTGTCCGATCGGCATGGGCGTTTCCTGTTCCGCTGACCGTAATATCAAAGCCAAAATCAACCGCGACGGTATCTGGATTGAGAAACTGGAGCACAACCCGGCGCAGTACATTCCTGAAGCACTGCGTCAGCAGGGTGAAGGCGCTGCGGTCAGCATCAATCTCAACCAGCCGATGAGCGAAATCTTAGCGCAGCTTTCTGCTCACCCGGTATCCACTCGTCTTTCGCTGAACGGCACCATTATCGTTGCCCGCGATATTGCGCACGCTAAGCTGAAAGAGCTGTTGGATAACGGGGAGGAACTGCCGCAGTACGTGAAAGATCACCCAATCTACTACGCAGGCCCAGCCAAGACGCCAGAAGGATACGCGTCCGGTTCCTTAGGCCCAACCACCGCGGGACGTATGGACTCTTACGTTGACCTGCTGCAGTCTCACGGCGCCAGTATGGTGATGCTGGCAAAAGGCAACCGCAGCCAGCAGGTGACCGACGCCTGTCATAAACACGGCGGTTTCTATCTCGGCAGCATCGGCGGCCCGGCGGCGGTGCTGGCGCAAACCAGCATTAAGAGCCTGGAGTGTGTGGCCTATCCTGAGCTGGGTATGGAAGCTATCTGGAAAATTGAAGTGGAGAACTTCCCGGCGTTTGTTCTGGTGGATGATAAAGGGAATGATTTCTTCCAGCAGATTCAGAACAAGCAGTGTGCGGGTTGTTCTCAGCGATAAGTTTTCCTCTCGGCTAGTGCTAGCCATATAAAATGCATTGGCGCAGAGAGTGCGCAAGGGGCGGCCAATCGTCGCCGCCCCTTGCGCACCCGGGCTCAGGCGCAAAGCCTTCATATTCCACCTGGCGTACAGTGAACGGAACAGCTACACCTCACTGGCAAATATCAGTATCCCACTGGGAAGTTGTGTATAAGAGATCGCTCCATCCTAAGTGGCAAATCTATTTTAAGAAACATCCTAGTAAAGCAATTAATTACCACAGCCCGCTCGCAGAAACATCTCCAGATCGTTATTCCCGTTTTATCCCATAAATTCAGGTAGTTCATCAGAAAAAACATTCCCGATATAATCCCCGCGCTTTTCAAACTCATTGATTAACACAACACAATAATTTTAAAGGGTTTTATAAATTGAAAAAACTATCTCTGGCAGTATTGGTCCTGGGGAGTCTGGCAAGTGGAATGGCCATTGCGGATAGCCAAAGCGTTTCCATTGGTTATGCTCAAGCAGACGTACAGGACTTCAAAAATATCCGCGGTGTTAACCTGCAATATCGCTATGAATTTGATTCTCCATTCAGCGTCGTAGGTTCATTTACTTATATGAGCGGCAGTCAGGACCAGAACTATTATGTCGACTCTGATTCCGTCAACACCAATATCGACGTCAAGTATTACTCGCTGTTAGTCGGCCCAGCCTACCGCATCAACGAATATGTCTCCCTGTATGCGCTGGGCGGTGCGGCGCGTACCAAAGCCGATATCGATGTCAAATGGCTGGAATCGAGCAACAACGAAGTCTATCGTGAAAGCGAATCCCGTGATTCAACCTCTTTCGCTTACGGCGCAGGCATCATCATTAACCCAATCGAAAATCTGACCGTGAACGTCGGTTACGAAGGAACCACCGCCGATATCGAAGACAAGTACAGCATCAACGGTTTTAACATCGGCGTAGGCTATCGTTTCTGATACTTTCCGACGCGCGGCTTCTTATCTTTGCGGATTGAGAAGCCGCCAGCACATTCCCTTCCCGCTTATTCTGCACCTCTGGCGCCAGATCCCCGGGGGCGGCGTGAACGCCTCGCGCAGGCTACGGTTTTCGCCGTCCATATTATCGTTAAACGGTTCTGAGCATAAATCCTTCATATTCAGAAACAAATACATACAAGATTTACCCCAGAGTGAGTATTTTTTCAATTTAAGCTCAACGACCGTTTCATCATCATTGCCCCTCCTCTCCTTTTCGTGAAAAATCGATATGTAAAAAAATACATAACGAGGCAGGGCAATGGTTTCAGGAAAAATGAAGTACGGGATTTTAGCGCTGATGGTATGTACCCCGGCGGTTTTCGCCAAAGACATCCGTGTCACCTATGCCGGTTCAATGGGCAAAGTGATGGATCAGGGCCTGGGCCCAGCGTTCAGCAAAGCAGATAACGGTGAATATCAGGGGCAAGGACAAGGGGCCTACGGGATGGCTCGTCTGCTCGCCAGCCACAAGATTGAGGCCGATGTCTTCGTCTCTATCAACCCAGGTCCAATGCAGATCCTGAAGGATGCAGGGCTGATTGACGATGCTGTGCCTGTGGCTAGCACCAGTATGGTGCTGGCGTACAACCCAAAAGGTAAATATGGCGAGCAGTTTGCCGAAGCCAGCAAAAAGAGCGATGGCTCATGGCTCAATCTGCTGGCAAAAAAAGATATTAGTTTTGGCCGCACCGACCCGTATGTCGATCCGAAAGGCCAGAATATCGTTTTCACCCTGATGCTGGCTGAAAAATATTATCAGCAACCGGGTATCGCGATGAAGATCCTCGGTAGCCTCCAGAACCCGCAGCAAACGAACCAGGAAGGTGGTCTGTTAACCCGTCTCGAAAGTGGTCAGGTCGATGCCGCCGCAGCGTATGAGAGCGAAATTCGCTCCGCGCACCTGCCGTATGTTGCGCTGCCGGATGAAATTAACCTGAGTAACCCAGCGATGGAAAAGCAGTGGTATGACACCGTCAGCTTCACCATTAAAGACAGCAAGGGCAAAGACCAGGTTCTGCATACTCAGCCAATGGTGTTTTACGCTGCCGTGCTGAAAAATGCACCTAACGGCGTTGAACAAGGCAAAAAGTTCGTCAAATTTATGCAAAGCCCACAAGGTCAGGCGCTGTTTAAACAGTATGGCTACGCGGAACCGAAAGGGGATGCGCTATACGCTCGCTAAGCCGTCCTGGCAAAATAGCGGGTTGGCTTTCGCTGCCCGCTATTCTCCTGCTCAGCATTCCGTTTGTGACGCTGCTCAGCGTCACACCCTGGCAACATTTACAGCTGGCATGGCGTGACGATAATGCGATTGCCGTATCAATGGGTCTGGGTGGGTTCGCGCTGTGCATCACGGTCGCGATTGGCTTGCCCGCAGCCTGGTGGTTGTCGCAGGCAACGGGGCGACGGCGGTTAATTGCCGAGATGCTGGTGATGATCCCCCTGCTTACCCCACCGCTGGCGATGGGGATACTGCTGGTTTCCGCCCTGGGGCCCTATGGACTGGTCGGTTCCTGGATCTCAAAAATAGGGATAACTCTGGTCAACAACCCGGCGGCATTTGTGCTGGCGCAGATTTACGGTTCACTACCCTATTTCATCGTGGTGGCGCGTTCGGCGTTCTCTACAGTGCCAAAAGACATTCTTGAAGCTGGCCAGACGCTTGGCGCCTCCGGATGGAATCGCTTTCGCTATCTGACGCTGCCTATCGCCCTCCCCGGCCTGGCTTCCGCCGTCACGCTCGCCTGGGTTCGTGCCGTCGGCGAGTTTGGCATCGTCATGATCTTCGCCTATTTCCCCCAGGGTATCCCCGTCAAGCTATACACTAACCTGCAAAATGATGGTGTAGATGCCGTCTATACGCTGCTGTGGATGCTGCTGATTGTCACGCTACCGCTGCCGATGATGTGCTTTGCCTTGGGCCGACGCCAGGTACGGTAAATCGGTCGCGAATCCGATATTCCTGTGCCCAATGTCACAATTGCAGACATAATGAAGTGACGCTCGGCGGTTACGAAAATATCCTGTGGACGTTTTAAAAAAAGGAAGTCTGACGGGCACGAGAGGAGTATAACTTGTTGAAAATTGGCGGAGAGAGGGGGATTTGAACCCCCGGTAGAGTTACCCCTACTCCGGTTTTCGAGACCGGTCCATTCAGCCGCTCTGGCATCTCTCCGTTTTGATGGTTGCCATCATGCCAGGTTATTTGGCATTTTAACAGACCCAGTCTCCTCAATTGCGTTCAAGTGACGAGTTTGCGAGCAAAACGATGATTAAATGGCCCTGGAAAGCAAGTGATACCGTCGAAATAAGCAATATGCCATGGGCGCAGGCTCTGGCTATTCCGCTGTTAGCCATTCTCTCTGACGACGAGCAGCTCAAGCTGGTGCAGCTCGCCGACCGTTTTTTACAACAAAAACGGCTGGTGTTTCTGCAAGGTTTGACGGCTGAGCCGATTATTGAGGCGCGTATTGCCCTGCTTTTCTGTCTGCCCGTACTCGAACTTGGGCTTGAATGGCTGGATGGATTCAATGAAATTCTCATCTACCCTGCTCCCTTTATCGTGGACGATGAGTGGGAAGACGATATTGGCCTGGTCCACAGCCAACGCGTGGTGCAGTCCGGTCAGAGCTGGCAACAGGGGCCCATCGTGCTGAACTGGCTCGATATTCAGGATTCTTTCGATGCCTCCGGTTTTAATCTGATTATTCATGAAGTGGCGCATAAGCTCGATGCCCGTAATGGCGACCGCGCCAGCGGCGTGCCGTTTATCCCGCTTCGCGAGGTCGCAGGATGGGAACACGACCTCCATGCAGCCATGAATAATATTCAGGATGAGATTGATTTAGTTGGCGAAAACGCTGCCAGTATTGATGCCTACGCGGCGACCGACCCCGCAGAATGTTTTGCCGTCTTATCTGAGTATTTTTTCAGCGCGCCAGAACTTTTCGCCCCACGCTTCCCTGCCCTGTGGCAACGTTTCTGCGGCTTCTACCGCCAGGATCCTCTACAGCGGTTGCGTGATAACAGCGAACTGGGTAAAAACTCACCAGTAGTTCACTAAAACGGCATCTTGCGCTAAATTCATTCATTTGAATCAGCAAGTTAAATTTAGTGTTGACACAAATATCGGGTGCCAGTACTATGCGCCTCGTTCACACGATTCCTCTGTAGTTCAGTCGGTAGAACGGCGGACTGTTAATCCGTATGTCACTGGTTCGAGTCCAGTCAGAGGAGCCAAATTTAAAAAGCCTGCTTAGGAAACTAAGCAGGCTTTTTGCTTTTCTACGCTTCAGAAATCGACCTATCAGGTCGTACGCCATTTCCTGGTCAGCGGTTTCTCCACTTCGACTATCAGGAACATGACAAACCCGATAATAAAGGTGATGACCCAATAGCGGAACGGCAGCCCTGTGGTACCGAACAACACCTGCATAAATGGCGCGTAGATAATCAACAATTGCAGCACCAGCAGTACGCCACTCACTATCCAGATCCCGCGGTTGGCCAACAGGCCTTTACTCAGCGAGAAACCATCCGCGACTCGACAGTTGAGCATATAGAACCACTGCGCGGTCACCAATGTTTGCAGCAACACGGTACGAATAAACTCAGGTGAATAGCCACGCGGCTGTAGCCAGGCCTCCAGCACAAAGGCGCTCACGGCAATCATTGAGCCCACAAAAATCACGCGCCAGATAGCAAATCCGTCCATGACGTGCAGCTTAGGATCGCGCGGTGGACGCCGCATGATGTTCTTTTCACCCGCTTCAAACGCCAGGCCAAACGACAGCGTGGCGGAGGTGGCCATATTCATCCACAAAATCAACACCGGCGTGAGCGGGATTAAGTTACCTGCCAGCAGCGCGATAATGATAAGCAACCCCTGCGCGAGGTTCGTCGGCATAATGAACAGGATGGTTTTCTTCAGATTATCGTAAACCCGGCGCCCTTCCCTGACCGCGCTGGCAATCGTGGCGAAGTTATCGTCGGTAAGCACCATATCAGCGGCCTCTTTGGTCACTTCAGTGCCTTTGATCCCCATGGCGATACCGACATCGGCCTGCTTCAGCGCTGGGGCATCGTTCACCCCGTCACCGGTCATCCCGACCACCTCTTTTTTACTTTGCAGCGCCTGGACCAGGCGGAATTTATCTTCCGGACTGGTACGGGCAAAAATATCAAATTTCTGCGCTGCTTCGCTCAACTGGATATCGTCCATCACCTCCAGTTCGCGCCCGGTAATGGCGTTGCCCGCGTTGCCGATCCCCAACATTTTGCCAATACTCATCGCGGTTTGCGGGTGGTCGCCGGTTATCATCTTCACGCGGATCCCCGCCTGCAGACAGTCGCCGATCGCGGTAATAGCTTCAGGCCGTGGCGGATCCATCATCCCGGCAATCCCCAGCAAAATAACGCCCTGCTGCAGATCCTGATGGGTGAGCTCCGTTTGCCCCTCCGCTGCCGGTTTCCATGCCGCTGCGACCATACGCAGCCCTTCCCGCGCGTACTCCTCAATTTTCGCTTCCCAGTACGGTTGGTTGAGCGGCTCCAGCCCATGGTCGGTTTGCTGATGCTGGCACAGACGGAACAATACATCCGGCGCGCCGGTGATGAGAATCAACTCCTCATCGCCGATGCGGTAGAGCGTTGACATGTATTTGTACTGCGAGTCGAAAGGAATTTTACTGCGTAATTCGGTCGAGACGGCCGGTAACGTCACTTTCGCCGCTAGCACCTTCAGCGCCCCTTCCGTTGGCCCACCGGTTATTTTCCATAGCCCGCTTTCATCCTTGATAAGCTGGCTGTCATTACAGAGGTCGATAGTCCGTAGATAACGAGCCAGCAGCGTATCGGGCGCCACGGTAATAGGCTCTTCACTATCAACCGGATGAATATTCCCCACCGGTTCGTAGCTGTCCCCCTCAACCCGATAGACCGTGTCCGCCGTGATAACGGCTTTAACGGTCATTTCGTTCATGGTCAGGGTCCCGGTTTTATCCGAGCAAATCACCGTCATGGCCCCCAGCGTTTCCACCGTTGGCAGTTTGCGAATAATCGCCTGCTGCCGCGCCATGGTTTGTACGCCGAGCGAGAGAATAATCGAAATAATTGCCGGCAGCCCTTCCGGTACCGAAGCCACCGCCAGGCTAATCAGCGACAGCATCAGCTCGGAAACCGGCATATCGCGGAACAGCAGGCTAAAGACAAACAGCGCCGCCATCATCACCAGAATGATGATAAATATCGCTTTACCAAGCTTATCCATCTGCACCAGCAGCGGGGTTCGGTGCTTCTCGATATCCGCCATCATCTGGTTAATATGGCCAAGCTCGGTATCACCACCGGTGGCCACCACCAGACCTTTACCGCCGCCGGAGCTCACCGTCGTGCCCGAAAACAGCAGATTAGTACGGTCACCCAGCGGGAGTTCTCCGCTGAGCGCGTCGGTGTTTTTCTCTACTACCGTCGACTCACCGGTGAGGATCGCCTCCTCTACTCGTAGATTGTGCGCCTCAATTACCCGCAGGTCAGCCGGGATACGGTCACCGGCGCGGATAACCACAATATCGCCAGGCACTAACGCCGTGGTGGGAATGGTTTCATGATTCCCCTGGCGAATCACCACCGCCTCGCTGGAAAGCATATTGCGGATGCTCTGCAGCGATTTCTCCGCATTGCTCTCCTGAATATGACCAATCAGGGCGTTAATGACCGCCACGCCAAGAATAACCAGCGTATCGACCCAATGCCCCATTACGGCGGTCAGCAACGCCGCCGCCAGCAGAACGTAGATCAGCACATCGTTAAAGTGGGCAAGAAAGCGCAGCCACGCCGGTTTACCCGCTTTTTGCGGCAGCGCATTTTCGCCGTATTGCTGCAATCGTGCGGCGGCCTCTGCGCTGCTAATCCCTTCCGGCGCACTGTTGGTGCTGGTCAGGGTTTCATCTACGGAGAGCTGGTAATACGGGCTGCCCGGTTTGTCTGTGTTCATTCGTATCTCCTCACTCCTGTAACGGAAATCAGGACAGCTATTGGCTGCTCTTAACGCACCACAAATACCGGCACATGAGCATAGCGCACGATACCGGAGGCCTCTGATCCCAGAAGATGAGTCTGAATATTGGGGTTACGAGAGCCTACGATGACGACATCGGCCTTCAGTTCATCGGCCAGTTTTGTCACCTCATCGCGGACGTTGCCGCTGCGGACATGTATCTGCACCTCATCTTCTTTAATCGAGAGTTTGTTAATGAGCTCGGCAAGCTTTTCTTTCGAATTTTTAATTAGATACTCTTCCATCTTTCTCGCATCGGCGATAAACCCACGCGTCAGTGCGGGTGAAAAAGGAGGGATAACGTTCAGCAGATGAATTTTCCCGGAGGAACTGTGTGCGAGAAAATGCGCGTGGGATAAAGCTTTATCTGCGAGGCCAGTTTCAAACACATCAACCGGCACAAGAATATTTTTATACATAGAGAATCCTTTTATAAACCAATATGTCAGGTAGTAAAAATGGCCCACGAAAGGCGCTGATAAAGACATCTCGAATTGAGGTATGAGGGCATAACTAAACGTAGCACACGGCGTGCGATACAATTAAGACACCAATTAATATATTGAAAAATATCATGGCGGCAGCATGCGCCAGTCAATTCAACTATAAAACCCGCCAAATCGTCGACATTGCCGCAAATTTTACTATTTTTAACATTTTCGATTTTCTGCGACTATGCTCATTAACAGGCGTCACTGCGTCTTGCGAAAATCATCCAATAATTATGTAGATAAGAATGTAATCATCAAACGATTGGTGCTGGAGGAGGGATAATGTTCGGCTACAGTTTATTTCGCCTGGCCTTTTTTATTGCACTAGCAATAATTGCCTGCACTGCTTCAGGTTTATTCACCTATTTCGTGGTATCTGCATTGGCTAAATAAAATCAGTGATTGTGAATAATATGTAAAATACGTCCTTAAATTCCGAGGGGAATACTGTGAACCGTTATTTTTCTCTCATTCCCATTGTTATTTTAATAACAACGGCTTGCGACCAGAAAGCGCCACAAGTTACACCGCAACCGAAGATGGTGAAAGTCGCGGAAGTGGTTGCCATTGGTGCTTCACAGCAGCGTATTTTCCCTGCCCGCATTGAGTCTGGCGACTCTACCGACCTGTCGTTTAAGCGGGGCGGTCAGATAGAAGCGCTCGACGTACGCCAGGGAGCCAACATTACTCAGGGGCAGACACTCGCCCGCCTGAATGCCAGAGAGGCACAGCAACGGTTAAACGAACGGCAGACCGCCGCAACGCTCGCCCAGCGGCAGTTTGACCGCTTCCAGACGCTGGCTGGCCGTCAGGCCATTTCAAAAGCAGAAATGGATATCCAGCGAGCGAGCCGTGACTCCGCCAACGCCGCCCTAAAAATCGCCCAGGAAGAACTCTCTCAGATGACGCTGACCGCGCCGTTCAGCGGTGTGGCTGCCAGTGTACCAGTGCGAAACCACCAGGTGGTGGCCGCCGGGCAGCCTATCGTCACCCTGACGCGAACCGATCTGCTGGACGTTGTTTTCAGCGTCCCGGAAAATCTGTTTACCGCCATTGATATCCGTAATGCGCAGTACCGGCCGGTCGTCAGGATCAACACCCTGCCGGACAGGCAGTTCACCGCCGAATATAAAGAGCACACTGGCAGCAGCGACGCCAGCACCCTGACCTGGCAAATTATCCTGACCATGCCGCGCCCGGATGATTTCCCCTCCGTCGGCGGCGTCAGCGGTACCGTCACGGTGAACCTGGCAAATCTTCCCGCAAGCGAGGGCGAACACGCCGTGGTGGTGCCGGTTGAAGCCGTTTTTAATCCTGATAACCGCCAGCGCAATGAGCCGCACGTCTGGCTGGTCAAAGGTGAAGGCGAGGCGCTCCATCTCGAAGACAGAAAAGTTAGCGTAGGCCAGGTGACCTCACAGGGCGTAGTGATTACCGATGGGCTGAGCGTCGGCGATCGTGTCGTGGCGGCAGGCGTCAGCGAATTGCATGCGCAGCAGCCGGTGAGAATCTGGACGCGTGAACGAGGTTTGTAATGGATATCTCCCGCCAGTTTATTAACAACCCCGTGCGCGTCTGGCTCACTATCTTACTGCTGGGCATCGGGGGCATTTTCGCCCTGCTGAACATTGGTCGCCTTGAAGACCCGGCGTTTACCATTAAAACCGCCGTGGTCGTCACCCACTATCCGGGCGCATCGGCGCAACAGGTTGAAGAGGAGGTGACGTTACCGCTGGAAAATGCGCTGCAGCAGTTGCCTTATCTGGATAACGTCAGTTCAATTTCCTCCAATGGGCTATCACAAATCACCGTCAATATCGCATCGAACTATCACTCCAGCGAACTGCCGCAAATCTGGGATGAACTGCGCCGTAGAGTCGGCGACGCCGCGCGCCTCTTCCCTCCCGGCGTGGCGTCTCCCTTTGTGAACGATGATTTCGGTGATGTCTTCGGCTTTTTCTTTGCTCTCTCGGGAGATAGCTACAGCAATCCAGAGCTGGTTCGCTACGCCGAGCAGCTCAGACGCGAACTGGTGCTGGTTCCCGGAGTAGGCAAAGTCGCTATCGGCGGCGCCATTCCCCAACAAATCAATATTGATATTTCGCTGGCGAAAATGGCTGCCCGCGGTATTACGCTAAACCAGTTAGCCGCCACCCTTAGCCGTTTGAACGTCGTATCCAACGCCGGGGAGATAAAATCCGGCAGCGAGTCCATTCGTCTGCATCCTACGGGCGAGTTTGAAAATATTGATGAGCTTAGCGATTTGCTCATCAGCCCGCATGGCTCCGGTGCCGCAACGCGGCTACGCGATATTGCCACGCTGTCGCGCGGGCTCAGTGAGTCACCATCAAGCATTTACCACGCCAATGGGCGACAGGCCGTCACCATGGGGGTCTCGTTTATTCCCGGCGTTAACGTGGTGGATGTTGGTCGCGCGCTCGAGCAGAAACTTGAGCAGATGTCGGCGGAAAAACCGGCAGGCATTAAGATTGACCTGTTCTACGACCAGGCGGCAGAAGTGGCCCACTCGGTGAACGGTTTTATTACTAACTTCCTGATGGCGCTGGCGATAGTCGTCGGCGTGCTGCTCATTTTCATGGGCATCCGCAGCGGTATTATCATCGCCCTGTCGCTGGCGCTCAACGTGCTGGGCACGCTGCTTATCATGTATCTCTGGGGCATTGAACTACAGCGTATTTCTCTGGGGGCGCTCATCATCGCGCTGAGTATGCTGGTCGATAACGCTATCGTTATCGTCGAAGGGGTGATGATTGCCCGCCAGCAGGGTTTGACGCAGCTCGCGGCCATTAACTACGTCATTCGCCGCTCGGCGCTGCCGCTGCTTGGGGCCACCGTCATTGCCATTCTTGCTTTTGCGCCCATTGGCCTGTCGCAGGACTCCACCGGTGAATACTGTAAATCCCTGTTCCAGGTTCTGCTGATTTCACTCATGCTGAGCTGGTTCTCCGCGCTGACCATTACGCCGGTGTTGATTAAATGGTGGCAATCAAAAGATCAACCTCAGCCCACAGAGCAAACGGATACCGACCCGTACGCGGGGCGCTTTTATCGCCTTTATCAGCAAATTCTGCGCACGCTGTTGATGCGTAAAGCCATAACTCTGGCGGTGATGGTTGTGCTATTGGCGGCTTCAATATGGGGGTTTGGTTCAGTACGGCAGAACTTTTTCCCCTCCTCTAATACGCCCATTTTCTTCGTTGATCTCTGGCTGCCCTACGGCACCGATATTGCTGCAACCGAGCAGATGGCCAGCGATATTGAAACCTCAATTAACGGTCAGCCGGGTGTCGTCACCACGATTGCTACCGTCGGTCAGGGCAGTATGCGTTTCATCCTCACCTACAGCGGCCAACGGCAATACAGCAACTACGCGCAGATCATGGTGCGGATGGACGATCAGCGCAAAATTTCCGCCCTGACGCAGCACGTTGATAGCTATATTGCGCGCAACTACCCACAGGTTAACGCCAGTACCAAACGGGTGATGTTCGGCCCTTCCGGGGATAGCGCAATTGAAGTACGTATTAAAGGCCCTGACCCCGACCGGCTTCGCCTGCTTGCCAGTCAGGTGAGCGATATTTTATCCGCAGACCCGGCCACTGACGGCGTGCGTAACGACTGGCAAAACCGCAGCAAAGTGATACGCCCGCAATATTCTGCCGCATTAGGCCGCGAGCTGGGCGTGGATAAACAGGATATCGATAACGCGCTGGAGATGAACTTCTCCGGTAGCCGCGCTGGACTTTATCGTGAAGGGGCCGATCTGCTACCGGTCATTGTGCGCCCACCCGCCGCTGAACGTCAGGATGCCAACCATCTGAACAATGTCCTGGTCTGGAGCCAAAGCCGTCAGCAATACATTCCACTTAGCAACGTGGTGAGCGGCTTTAACCTTGAATGGGAAGATCCGCTCATTCTGCGCCGCGACCGTAGCCGCGTGTTGACGGTTCAGACCGATCCAGACCCGCTCAGTAACCAAACCTCGGGCGATATCCTGGCCCGCGTGAAGCCAAAGATTGATGCGCTTGCCCTTCCCCACGGTTACAGCATTGAATGGGGCGGTGACGCCGAGAGTTCCAGCGAAGCGCAGCAGGGGCTGTTCACGACGCTACCGTTGGGCTATCTGGTCATGTTTGTCATCACCGTGCTGATGTTCAGCTCGCTGAAGAATGCGATTGCCATTTGGCTTACCGTCCCGCTGGCACTGATTGGCGTCACGCCGGGCTTTTTAATTACCGGGATCCCTTTCGGCTTTATGGCGCTGATAGGCCTGCTCAGCCTGAGCGGCATGTTAATTCGTAACGGCATCGTCCTGGTTGAAGAAATTGAGCAGCAAAAGCAGGAAAAAGCGCAGCAGGAAGCCATTATCTATGCCGCAACGTCGCGCCTGCGCCCTATTCTGCTAACCGCGTTTACCACCGTGCTCGGCCTCGCACCTTTGCTGCTGGATGTTTTCTTCCAGAGCATGGCTGTGGTTATTATGTTTGGACTCGGATTTGCGACAATCCTGACGTTACTGGTGCTGCCAGTGATTTACGCCTGTTTCCATCATAAGGATATAAAGCCACAACAATGAATACGACTGGGTTGAACATCATAAAAACGCTGGGATGCATGACGGCAGTAACGTTTTTTACTATCTATAACACCTGGGATCATTATGATTATGACTATCACTGGATCCTCGGCTTTCTGACGTTTATTTCAACCATTGCCACACCGCTGTTTTTTGTGGTCGCCGGGTATCTGGATTCTCAATCCCGGCATAATGCACAGTGGCAAATGGGAAAAATTAAAAGCGTGGTCATCGTCTTCCTGTTCTGGGTGACAATTTACTACCTTTGGGAACCCTACCAGCGCGGCTATCTCATTCAGCCGTGGTTTGTATTTTCTTTTATTGTGATTTACACCTTTCACCCGTTAATTGAGTGGCTCAGTCAACGACGCAAGCTGTTCTTCATCACGGTATTTTTGCTGCTGCTGTTCTCTTACGCCTACGACCTGTTGGCTGCACTCTACCCTAACGTTCACGAGCTGAGCCTGGCACCGCAGTACCGTTTGTGGACCTGGTTACTTTTTTACCTGACCGGCCAGCTGTTCAGCGATCCAATGGTGACCCAATGGCTCACCAGTAAAAAAGTCGTCAGGGCCGCGATGATCGCCATACCGTTTATTTACCTCTTCACCTGGTTTTATGAGCGTCATTTCTTTTTCGCGCTGTTTAAGGCCGACAGAAATGCGTTCATTCTTACCGGCTCACAAATCTATATATTGGTCTTAGCGCTGGTTATTGCCGCGAACGGCGTGCAATTTCGCAAAAACAGCGAGCTTAAAGAGACCATTCTGGCCACCATCAGTAAAACAATGACCGGCGTCTATATCCTTCACTACTCGGTATTCCACCTGCTGACGGCGCTTATCCCCATTAGCTCGTTAGGCACGAAATTAATGCTGATAGTGCTGACATTTATTCTTTCCGTCGCCATTTCAATGCTGGTGCTATCCCATTCGGTGATGAAAAAAGTCATTACGCTTTGAACGCGCGGGATGAGCAGTACAGTTAGCACCCAATTCCAGGACAGAGAAATACGCGACGGTGATTTCACTTCCTTGCCGCTGGTATTATGATGGCGCTAACTATCCTTACTTCCCGCAGTGATTGAGAATTAGATGGACTTCATCAGCATTATTATGTCGGCAGGGAAGACCTCCGTCGACGTAGCGCTTTATACGCTGCTGCCGATTATGGTGGTTATGCTCATTGTCATGAAATATCTGGAAGTGCGCGGTGTACTGGACGTTATCGTGCGCTGGCTTGCCCCACTTCTCAAACCG
>NZ_JMPL01000059.1 GCF_000735365.1 Kluyvera ascorbata ATCC 33433
CTCAGTGCCAGTGCAACTTATATGGCTAGCACAAGAAGAGAGCGCAACGGGTGATTAATCTAAATATATCTCCCCCTTCGCCACCAGACTAATTCAGCAAACTCACCACCACACTTCAGCCTGAACCCCAGCCATAAACTCATTTTTGCTGTTGTCGTTAAACCGGAACTGCGACAACTCATTATCAATGATGTTGATATAGGTCCCGTAGAAACGGATTTCCGGACGCGAACCCAGCAAACTTTCCCCAACTTTGAGAGCATGATAAAGCGTCGTTTTATACGCTGACTCTTTCAGATCCTGCCCCTGCTGGGTGGTGTTCTTCTGGGCAAACCAGCCCAGCTCGACGCCCGTCTGGTTCCAGGTATCCCAAATCCACGCCGGACGGATAACCGCGCGTAAGCTATTAAAGTCGCTACGCGCCCCGCTTTCATAGCTATAGACATCTTCCCCGTGCGACCAGACCAGCGCATTCGCCATGATGATGCGGTCAGCCAGATACATCTCCCCCTGTGAAATTAAACGCCAGGCTACGCCGTTGGTATGATCGCCGTAGTAATAACGCCCCTGCGCCATTGAGTTGCTGGCACCGGAGAAGTTGGAGAAACTGCTGGCGTAGGAGTTATTTGCCACCTGCAGGGTAAATTCATTAAACCCTTTGCGGTCAAGCTCCTGGCGGACAATCGCCGTCGCCATCCAGGTATCCTTCATCTCAAAATAGCTGTTGTTGCTCTCGTTACGCTTCTGGTCATCGGTTTTATTCGCAAAGGCATATTTGCCCATTAACGACAGCGAACCATCCTGCCACAGCGGAATATTACGATAACGGAGATCCACCAAGTTGGTGTTCATTTGGGTGGTGTTATTAAAGTCACGCGAGTAAACGTCTACGTCGTTGCGGCTTAACGAGGCATCAAGCTGACCTACCCCCAGATTCCAGTTCTGAATACCCACCGCCGCCGCCACGTCGGTGGTGAGCGATTTCCAGTCCAGCATCTGGATTTCGTATTCCGGTAGCTTATGCTTACCAACCCAGAAATCGGCTTCGCGAGCAAACGGCAGGAAGCCTTTGGTGGTCAGGAAAATGTCGCTGAACTGCATGATGTTTTCGTTATCGCTGTCGCCAAACCAGGCATCGTTATACTGCTCTCCCACATTACCGTCGTAGGTCACGATGGCGTTCGCCGTTTTCCCGTCCTGGTTGTAAACCCGCTGATTAAGAGTCAGGTCAAACCAGCCACTCATTTCGTTACCGAAACGACCGAGCGAACCTGCGGCATAGGTTTGCGTCGAACCGTGATTAGAGGTTCCCCAACCGGATCGGAAATAGCCTTCATAGCTGAAGCCAATATCCTCTTTAACAAATTTACTGATGTCCTTCATGGTGACACTTTCCACCGTCGGCTTCTTACCTTCGGTATTAATCATCGCCACCTGTTGAGTCGCTTTCACCTCTGGCTTAGGCGCGTGTTTAACTTTTTCGCTATTCTCATTTTCAATATTTTCCGCCACCGGTGATTGTGCCGTCACGTTGGCAGCCATGACGTTACGCTGCTCATTCTCTTGAATACTTTTTTGCAGCGTCGCGACTCTATCTTTATAATTCGATAATTCTGACTGCGTTTGTTTTAATGCCGTTTTATTTGCAGATAATTCCGCCTCGAGCATTTCAAGACGTTGTTCAACAGTTAATTTCGCTGCTATCACATCAAGTGGAGATAATGCGGCCAGGATAGATAAGGACAATAAGCTAACCTTCAATATACTTGAATTCATAGGGCACCCTTAAAATATAATTATAATATTACCTTCAGCCATTACTGACTGAAGGTGAAATGCTAATACAGAGGATGGTTTAAGTAATCCGTCTTTCCGCGAGGGAAATATGCTTTGAGGAATTACGAATTCTGTTCCGCAGCGGCCGACATATTCACTTTGTTGGCGGCAATCACGAACGGCAGGTAGATTAACGTTGCGACGACCAGACACAGTATGCCGACGAACAGCGCCATCCAGTTACCACCGGTACCAAAGAAGGCAATAAGCGGCCCAGGCGTGGTCCACGGCACCGCGTAGGCAATCGGTGGGATGATTTCCAGGGTAATAAAGAAGTAGCCAATCAGTGAGTTAATAAACGGCACCAGAATAAACGGAATCACCAGAATCGGATTCAGTACGATAGGCAGGCCGAACATCACCGGCTCATTGATGTTAAACAGGCCAGGCACAAAGGCCATTTTGGCGAGATCGCGGTAGTCCTTGCGGCGAGAGGCAATAAAGATAGCCAGCAGCAAGCCCAGCGTCATCCCGGAGCCGCCGCAGTTGGCAAAGGCGTCGTTAATACCCGTCCAGGTAATCGGATACGGCGCACCCCAGGTGGAACCATGAGAGGCGGCATAGGAAAGGTTTTCCAGATTCGCTTCCGAGAAGATAGTCTCACGAATCGCCGCCACGGTGTTCGGCCCATGAATACCGAGGATCCACAGGAAGTTCGCCACCAGCCCCAGAATCAGTACGGTCACGATGTTGGTGCCCATATCCTTCAGCGGTGCCTGGATCAGGGTGTAGATCAGGTCGTTCAGGCCATTTGGCGAGATTTTAGATAGCAGGTAGTTCAGTACAGAGAAGAAGATCATCACGAAGAAGATCGGCAGCAGCACTTTGAAAGAACGTGCCACAGCAGGCGGCACCGCCGCTGGCATGTTGATGGTGACCTTCGGGTTACGCGCCAGGCGACAGAAAATTTCGCTCGCCAACAAAGCAACGATCACCGCGACGAACAGCCCCTGTGGCCCCAGATATTTGGTGCTCAGATAAGCCTGCCCGTCGATAATCGTATACGGGGTATAGACCACGAAGAACGCGCCAATCGCGGTCAGGCCGCACAGCAGGTCATCCTGCTGATAGCTTATCGCCATGTTACGCGCCACGAGGAAGGTAATCAGCACCGCCATGATATTGACCGAGCCGTTCATCACCGGAGTGAAAATTTGCTGCGCGTCGGCGAGGTTCGGGAATATCGTCCCCAAATGCAGGATACTGGCGATAAAGCCGTCCGGCGAGAGGATCGCGAAGTTAATCAGAATAATTAGTGAGCTAGCCATGACGATTGGGAATGACAAAATAAAGGCATCGCGAATGGCCGAAACGTGGATCTGAGAGTTTAATTTAATGGCTATCGGAACGAGGATTTTCTCCATCCCGCGTTCAAATGAATTCATTAACCCCATAATGGTCCCTTAATTTTCGAATGAAATAAAAAATAATTATTGATTTAATAACTGACGAGCTTGTTCAAACACCGCCTGACCATCCATTTGGCCATAACTTTTCATATCGATGACCGCAACAGGAATTTTCCCCTGTGCAATTGCTTCAATTTCACTCTTTTGAAAACGAACCTGCGGACCTAGCAGCACAACATCTACGGCATTTTTCTTAATTTGTTCTTTAGCTTCAGAAATAGCTAACGCATTAATATTCGCTGGAATATTAACCGCCTCAGCATGTTCGCGCATTCTTTTCACCAGCATGCTCGTCGACATTCCCGCCGCACAGACCAATAATATATTTTGCATCCCCATCTTCCTTTCTCAATAAAATATGCCATTAATTGACGACCACTTTAATAATTGTTAATTTTCGTAACCAGCATTCCGATCACAGTTAACGGTGTCAAAGTTGTTCAACAATTGACTGATAGATGGACGTGTTGGTGTATTATTGCGAAAACGGATTCGTAACCTTTTGTTTAAAAAGGATTTAAGGAGGTTCAAAAGTGATCTACCAGAACGTCATTAATCTGCTTAAAAACAGATTAAATAGCTCGATCTACAATATCGGCGATCTTCTACCGTCGGAAAAAGAGTTGGCAGAGCATTATGATGTTTCGCGCAATACTTTACGCAAAGCGCTAAAAACGCTGGAAGAGGAAGGGATGATTGAACGGCGGCATGGTTCAGGCACCTATTTGCGAAACAAGCATTTTCAAGCCTCCGTGACTCATCTCGATAGCTTTACCGAAATCGCCCGCAACGAGGGTAAAACGCCCACCAGCCAGATACTAAAATTTGAGCTTCAGACGGCTTCTGATGAAATCGCCAATAACCTGCGGGTGATGCACGGCGAACCGGTTTATTACGCCAAACGCCTGCGTTTAATCGACAATATTGCCATGCAGATTGAGGAAACGTGGCTCTCTGCCAGCCGCTTCCCGGACCTGACGATTGCGCATATGAAGAAGTCGAAGTTTGCGTATATTGAGAATGAATGCGGAGTAAAAATTCTTGGCTGCTACGAGTCTATTCAACCCATTCTGCCGTCACCGGATGTCGCCAACCTGCTGCATATCAGCGCGTTAGACCCGATTATTCGAATGCAAACACAGGCTATTGATGAACAGTCAAACCCTATCGATTACTCGATTCTGTACACCAATATGTTTGAATTTCAGGTGAAGTACTTCCTGCCACGTAAAGCGGTTGCCGGCTCCCAGACGCGCAGAGCCGGGCAAGAACGATTACTTACGGAATGACCACAGGGTGACCACTATCCCCAGTACAGCGGAAATGGCTCCGCCGAGGAAGACGGACGGATAACCGAACGAAGTTGCCAGCATCCCCGCCAGCGGCCCGGATACGCCCAGTGCGATATCCTGGAACGCGGCGTAGCCGCCCAACGCCGTACCACGAACCTGCTGCGGTACTCGCTTGACCACTTCCACGCCAAGTGCCGGGAAAATCAGCGAGCAGCCAGCGCCGGTCAGCGCCGCGCCGGAAAGCGCCACCCATGCGCTCGGTGCCTGCCATAGCAGCAACAGACCCACCGTTTCGACTAACAGGGAAACCACCGCAACCTTAACGCCCCCGAAGCGGTCCGGCATCCAGCCAAACAGAATACGCACCAGCACGAAAGTGCCGCCGAATGCCGTCAACGTAAAGCCAGCCATCGACCAGCCTTTGCTCATAAAGTAGAGCGAGACAAATGTGCCAATCACCGCAAAGCCCACGCCCTGTAGCGCTAGCCCCATCCCCGCCTTCCAGATAAGCCCAATCACGCTGAACAGCGACGGGCGCTCCCCCGCCATGGCGGCGACTTTACGCACCGAACCGTTAAAGGCCCAGGCCAGCAGCGGCAACGCCATGGTGACCCCGGCCAGCACGGCAAAACCGTAGCGAGCGTTGATAAATAGACCCAGCGGTGCGCCCGCGGCCAGTGCACCAAAAATAGCCATGCCGTTCCAGGACATCACTTTGCCGGACTGCTTCGGCCCCACCAGCCCCATGCCCCAGGTCAGGGTGCCGGTTAACAGCTGGCTTTCGCCAAAGCCCAGAATCAAGCGCCCGACGATAAGCAGGCCAAATTTGACCATCGCATCCACCGGCAGCAGCGCCGCACCAAGCCAGGCAGCGCCGGCAAACGCGCAGGCGGCCATGCCCTGCAATGCCGAACGCTTACCACCATACTGGTCCGCCAGGCGCCCGGCATAGCCGCGCGTCAGCACGGTCGCAAAGAACTGAATGCCCACGGCGATACCCACCATGGTGTTGCCGTAGCCCAGCTCCTGGTGCACAAATAGCGGAATGACCGGCAGCGGAATACCGACGGTTAAATAGGTCAGAAACACCGCAAAAGCGATACGAAATAACGACCCGTTCGAGGAAGATGTTGATTCAGTTTGAGTTACTGCTGTCATGCTTTACTCCAGAAAATGAGTAAGGCGAGGTGCTATAGCCACGCCCCCTCTACCTGTGAATCAGGATTAAGGTGCGTTGGTTGACGTTGAACGCTTACGCATTATCGTGATGATAATGTTGAGCCAGGAGTTTGCCTGTTATTTCAGGCGATTGTCAACGCATAAAAAAAGGAGCCCACGGGCTCCTTTTTCTCACCAACTGTAAAAATTACAGCTTACGCATGACCAGCGTGGCGTTGGTGCCGCCGAAACCGAAGCTGTTGGACATGACGGTAGTCAGTTCACGCTCGGTTGGTTCAGTCACGATGTTCAGGCCAGCAGCCTGCTCGTCCATCTCGTCGATGTTGATGCTTGGAGCGATAAAGCCGTGTTCCAGCATCAGCAGAGAGTAGATAGCTTCCTGTACGCCAGCAGCGCCCAGAGAGTGACCGGTCATTGCTTTAGTTGCGGAGATTGCCGGGCTGTTGTCGCCGAACACTTCCTGAATGGCGCCCAGTTCTTTCACGTCGCCTACCGGAGTAGAAGTACCGTGGGAGTTCAGGTAGTCGATTGGGGTATCAACGCCGTGCATCGCCATCTTCATGCAACGCACTGCACCTTCACCGGATGGGGCAACCATATCTGCGCCATCGGAGGTTGCGCCGTAGCCAACGATTTCTGCATAGATATGCGCACCGCGAGCCAGAGCGTGTTCCAGTTCTTCAACCACAACCATACCGCCGCCGCCAGCGATGATGAAACCATCACGGTGTGCGTCATAGGTACGGGATGCTTTTTCTGGAGTGTCGTTGTACTTGGTGGACAGTGCGCCCATTGCATCGAACTCACAGGCCATTTCCCAGCCCAGCTCTTCGCCGCCGCCAGCAAAAACGATGTCCTGTTTGCCCAACTGAATCTGCTCTACCGCGTTACCAATGCAGTGTGCTGAGGTCGCACATGCGGAGCTGATGGAGTAGTTGACACCGTGAATTTTGAACGGTGTTGCGAGGCACGCGGAAACCGCAGAACCCATCGCTTTGGTCACAACGTATGGACCAACCGCTTTCAGGCCACGCGGGCTACGCATTGCGTCAGCACCGAATACCTGAGCTTTAGAAGAACCACCGGAGCCGGCAATCAGGCCTACGCGCGGGTTGTTCTGATAATCTTCTGCTTTCAGGCCAGAGTCTTCAACCGCCTGCTGCATGGAGAGATAAGCGTAGATAGAGGCATCGTTCATGAAACGGACCACTTTGCGGTCGATAAGACCGGTGGTGTCCAGTTTGACGTTACCCCATACGTGGCTACGCATACCAGAATCTTTGAACTCTTGAGAGAAAGTGATCCCCGAGCGTCCTTCACGCAGAGATGCCAGGACTTCCTGCTGGTTGCTACCGATGCTGGAAACGATACCCAGGCCAGTAATCACTGCACGTTTCATTCAATACCTCTGTAAGTCATCACTATTTTAAAGTTTCGAGTCGCAAGATAGCGTACACTTGTACGCCGAACAAGTCCGATCAGCAATTTTATGCAGAAATTTGCGCCTTCGAGCCCGCATCGTTAAGATCCTCAGACTCCTTGCCGCACGAGTAACTTACGTGAAACATAACACCATACAATCTGCCAACCTCGAATTTAACAGTGAGGGTACACCTGTTTCCCGAGATTTCGACGATGTCTACTTCTCTAATGACAACGGTCTGGAAGAAACTCGCTACGTCTTTCTCGGTGGTAACCAGTTGGATGAACGCTTTCCAACCCACCCCCGCCCGCTGTTTGTCGTGGCAGAAAGTGGTTTTGGTACCGGCCTCAATTTCCTGACGCTATGGCAGGCGTTTGACGCCTTTCGCCGCCAGCATCCTGACGCTACGCTACAAAGATTACATTTCGTCAGTTTTGAAAAATTTCCGCTGAAGGCTGACGACCTACGCCTGGCGCATCAGCACTGGCCGGAGCTGGCACCCTGGGCCGAACAGCTTCAAGCGCAGTGGCCGCTGCCGCTGGCAGGCTGTCACCGTTTGCTGCTTGATGAGGGGCGCGTTACGCTGGATTTGTGGTTTGGCGATATCAATGAACTGACCGATAAGCTTGATGATACGTTTAACCAGCAGGTTGATGCCTGGTTCCTTGATGGCTTCGCTCCCGCCAAAAATCCGGACATGTGGACCCCGGCGCTTTTTGCCGCAATGGCGCGAACAGCCAGACCAGGCGGCACGCTCGCCACCTTCACCTCGGCAGGATTTGTCCGCCGTGGCTTGCAGGAAGCTGGGTTCACCATGCATAAGACCAAAGGCTTTGGCCGCAAACGTGAAATGTTGACCGGCGAAATGACCACCGCACAACCCAACGTGAAGCGTACGCCGTGGTTTGCACGTACAGCTAGCGAGACGCGTGAAGTGGCGATCGTCGGCGGCGGCATCGCCAGCGCCCTGCTTTCTCTCGCTCTGCTGCGTCGTGGCTGGGCAGTGACGCTCTATTGTGCCGATGAAGCCCCTGCTCATGGCGCATCAGGCAATCGCCAGGGCGCGCTCTATCCCCTGTTAAGCGCCCATGATGCCGCGCTGGCACAGTTCTTCCCGGCGGCGTTTCTCTACGCCCGACGATTCTACGGCACACTGCCCGTGGCGTTTGATCACCAGTGGTGCGGAGTGACTCAGCTTGGCTTTGATGAGAAAAGCGCGGAGAAAATCGCCAATATGCTGGCAATGGTTCTGCCTGCCGAGGTGGCCCATGCGGCGACAGCTGAGGAAGTACTTGCCAGCGTAGGATTGAACACCGGCTGTGGTGGTATTCAATACCCACTGGGCGGCTGGCTGTGCCCGGCGCAGTTGACTACCGGGGCGTTTGAGCTGGCACGCCAACAGGGTCTTCAGACGCACTGGGGGAAAAAGTTGACGGCTCTCACTCGTGATGTCGCGGGCTGGCAGCTCAGCTTTACCGATGGGCAAACGGCCTCGTCACCTGCCGTGGTACTGGCAACCGGGCATAATATCAATCAGCTAGTCCAGACAGAGGCGCTGCCGGTGTATGCCGTCGGTGGTCAGGTCAGCCATATCCCCACCAGCGAACACCTGACAAACCTACTCCAGGTGCTGTGTTATGACGGATATTTAACGCCGAAAAATCCCAATAACCAGCAGCACTGTATCGGCGCAAGCTACCATCGCGGGCAGCGCGACATGGTGTTTAACGAGGAAGACCAACGGCATAACCGTCAGCGACTGATTGACTGTTTCCCACAGCAAGACTGGGTGCAAGAAGTGGACGTTAGCGCCAATGAAGCCCGCTGCGGCGTACGTTGTGCCACGCGCGATCATCTGCCGATGGTGGGTAACGTTCCGGATTATGCCGCCACGCTTACGGAATACGCGACGCTTAATGAAGATCCACAAGCGGCGGCTTCTGCGCCGTACTATCAGGATCTTTTTATGCTGGGTGGACTGGGGTCTCGAGGGCTGTGTACGGCACCGTTAACGGCGGAAGTGCTTGCGGCACAGATGAGCGATGAACCGCTGCCGCTGGATGCACAAACGCTGGCGGCGCTCAATCCAAATCGGCTATGGGTAAGAAAACTGCTCAAGGGAAAAGCGGTAAAATGAACAAGGCCATTGCTCAGTAGCAAACGGTAGGCCGGATAAGGCGTTTACGCCGCCATCCGGCAATCGGCAGAGGCCGCCGGATGGCGCTGCGCTTATCCGGCCTACAATATCCCGCATCAGGCAATTGCCCGGCAGCGATACCGGGCAATAGCACTTAGTGGGAGGCCTGCTGGTATAAGTTATCCCACATCTCTTTCACCAGCGCCTGGTCGCGCGGGGAGAGTTCACCGGCGCTGATAGCGGTTTCCAGGCTCTGAGTTACATTGCGATACAGCGCATCAGCGTTATGGACTTCACCTTCATCCAGGTCAGCCACAGCCAACGTTAAATGGCCACGCAGATAACCGCTGGCAAACAGCTCATCATCACTGGCGTGCTCCACCATGTCATCAATTAACGCCAGAATGCGTGCTTCAAACTCCGCGATCATCTTCTTTCCTCTTTCGGTAACATGGCGTTAGAGATCTTCCGGCCATGGAAATTGTTCCGCCGTTAGAGCCGGCGTATGGTAATAATTCTGTAGCGCTTCGATAAACTTAGCCGGACGCGGCGGAATACCTTCTGCAAGATAGGTCATCACCTGCGCGTGTACGCGTCGCTGGAATACGATCCGGTCCGGTTCAAAGTCACCTTCCAGGTTGTCGCAGCTGACGTTAAACGGGAAGCCCGCCGCCACGCAGAACAACCAGTCGAAAGCCTGCGGCTTCACTTCAACGTCTTCAAACTGGCCCTGGGTTTTAGCGTCACGCCCATCCGGGCAGTACCAGTAACCAAAATCAACCTGCTCACGCCTGGCCTTTCCGGCGATGCACCAGTGAGAAATTTCATGCAGCGCGCTGGCAAAAAAGCCGTGTGCGAAAACGATGCGGTTATAAGGCACCTCAGCATCAGCGGGAAGATAGATGGGTTCGTCGTCGCCTTTAATCAGACGAGTATTAAACTCATCGGCAAAGCAGCCGTCGAAAATTGTCACTAACTGCTGATAATCATGTGTGTTCGTCATTAATTCATCCCTAACCAATGCAAAATTTGCTGTCCATGGCTGTCATACAGCAGCTTCGCGCTCATCACCGCGGAAACCACCACAATCATCGGGCGGATCAGCGTCTGCCCTTTGCTGAGCACTAAACGGGAACCCATGCGCGCGCCGAAAAACTGCCCGACCATCATGACGAATCCGGTTGCCCAGATAACTTTGCCGCCGATAATAAACAGCAGCAGCCCGCCCACGTTGGAAGTGGCGTTCAACACCTTGGCATGCGCGGTAGATTTAGCAAGGTTAAAGCCCATCAGCGTCACAAACGCTAACGCGTAGAACGAACCGGCGCCGGGGCCAAAAAAGCCGTCATAAAAGCCAACGCAGCCACCGGCTACCAGCGCAAACGGCAGGCCGTGCAGACGTCGTTGACGGTCCTCTTCGCCGAGTTTTGGCATCAGCAGGAAATAGAGGCCAATACCAATCACCAGCAGCGGCAGAATCTGGCGTAGGATCTCTGACTGCACGTGCTGTACCAATAGCGCGCCGGTCATCGAGCCGATAAAGGTCATCAGGATATTGAGTTTTTGATCCGCGAGATTCACTACTTTGCGGCGAACAAAATAGAGTGAGGCGGATAACGAGCCACCGCAGGCTTGTAGCTTGTTGGTCGCCAGCGCCTGTGCCGGTGGCATACCCGCGGCCATCAGCGCCGGAACGGTGAGCAAACCACCGCCGCCCGCCAATGAATCAATAAAACCCGCCAGAATCGCGGTAAAGAAAAGGACCACCAGCATCAGTGGTTCAACCATAAATAACGCGGAGAAGCTGTCCATTAGAGTACGTGTTCGTCCAGTAGCGCCTGGCAGGAAGGCGGCAACGGAGGAGGCGTCTTCTTCACAGGTTTAGTGGTGCCAGGTTTTGGCGGTTCAAACCAGCTTTGCAGTTCTGCGCCGCAGCCGTCTCCAGTCGGAGGCGGTGCCTGCTCCTCACATTCGAGGCTATTCGCCGGGCACTTCAGGCGCACGTGCATATGCGCACGATGCTGGAACCACGGGCGAACTTTATGCAGCCAGTCACGGTCGTTACCCGCGTCGAGGCAAAGCTGCTGTTTAATCGCTGGGTTAACAAAAATGCGCGTCACTTCCGGGTCTTCGGCGGCGAGCTTAATCAGCTGACCAATTTCCGGCTTCCACAGTGTTGGAACGACGCGTTTGCCATCCGCGCTGACTAAATCCAGCGCCTGGGGTTTCAGCAACTGAGCCGAACTCCAACGCGCTTTCGGTAGCTGCAGGAAAATATCGACATCCAGACCACTCTGGTGGCTGGCGTGTCCACCGTTAAAGCGTCCGCCAGCAGGCATCCCCATATCACCAATCAGCATCGTGCCCATACCATGCTGCTGCACCTGGCTACCCAGACGCTGGATAAACTGCACCAGCTCCGGATGACCAAAGTAGCGGCGCTGGTCGGTACGCATCACCTGATAGGTTTCAGACTGCAACGGGAGTGCCTGCGCGCCCACGATACAGCCGTTTGCAAACGCGCCAATAGACTGGGCGCTGCCGCTGATGGGTTGAGTGATTTTCTGCCACGGCGTTGCTGCCAACGCCGTGCCGCTGACCGCCAGGGCCAGCAGCGCAATAACGGTTTTTTTCATGTTTACCAGCGTGAAATAGACGTCGTCACATCGGCATTTTGCGCGCGTTGACGCATGAAGTGATCCATCAGCACAATTGCCAGCATCGCTTCGGCAATCGGCACCGCGCGGATACCCACGCAAGGGTCGTGACGACCTTTGGTGATCATCTCCACTTCTTCGCCAAAGCGGTTCAGCGTTTTGCCCGGTACGGTAATACTGGAAGTCGGCTTCAGCGCAATGTTGGCCACGATTTGCTGACCACTGCTGATACCGCCCAGAATGCCGCCCGCGTGGTTGCTCTGGAAACCGGCTTTGGTGATTTCATCGCGGTTTTCGCTGCCGCGCAGTTTTACCACCTCAAAGCCATCGCCAATCTCCACGCCTTTCACCGCATTGATGCTCATCAGCGCGTGGGCGATATCCGCATCCAGACGGTCGAACACCGGTTCACCGAGGCCAGCAGGAACGCCATCAGCCACCACGGTGACCTTCGCACCAATGGAATCGCCCTCTTTCTTGAGGCCGCGCATCAGTTCATCCAGCGCCTCGATTTTGTCCGGATCCGGGCAGAAGAATGGGTTCTGCTCGACCTGTTCCCAATCTTTGATCGCCAGCGGAATATCGCCCATCTGGGTCAGACAACCGCGAATAACGATACCGAACTTCGCCGCGAGGAATTTTTTGGCAATCGCCCCAGCCGCTACGCGCATCGCTGTTTCACGCGCAGAAGAACGACCGCCGCCACGATAGTCGCGCAGGCCGTATTTCTGTTCGTAGGTGTAGTCTGCGTGTCCCGGACGGAAGACGTCTTTAATTGCGCCGTAATCCTGGGAACGCTGATCGGTGTTTTCAATCAGCAGACCGATGCTGGTACCGGTGGTCACCCCTTCGAACACGCCGGAGAGGATTTTCACCTGGTCCGGTTCGCGACGTTGGGTGGTGTAACGCGATGTGCCCGGGCGACGACGGTCAAGATCATGTTGCAGGTCCGCTTCGGTTAACGGGATGCCCGGAGGCACGCCGTCAACGATGCAGCCCAGCGCAATACCGTGCGACTCGCCAAAGGTCGTTACACGAAAGAGTTGTCCAATTGTATTTCCTGCCATCACGACTCCGTTATCGTTGTTCTGTTGTTGCGTGCTGGATTATTCAGTCTTTGTACTGTGCGAAGTGATCCTGTGCAGCGACCAACTGCGCTTTGGTCAGCATAAAGACGCCGTCACCGCCGTTATCAAACTCAAGCCAGGTGAACGGAACATCCGGGTATTGGTCCATCAGATGTACCATGCTGTTACCCACTTCACAAATCAGAATACCGTCATCGGTGAGGTAATCCGGCGCACAGCCGAGAATACGACGAGTCAGGTGCAGACCATCAGCACCGGAAGCCAGACCCAGCTCCGGTTCGTGGCGATATTCTGACGGCAGATCGGACATATCTTCTTCATCCACGTACGGCGGGTTGGTGACGATCAGATCGTATTGCAGCTGCGGCGCATCACGGAACAGATCGGAACGGATCGGCGTGACGTTGTGAATCATGCCGTGCTCTTCAATGTTGAACTCGGTGACGGCCAATGCGTCTGGAGAGACGTCAATCGCGTCCACTTCCGCTTCCGGGAAAGCGTAGGCGCAGGCAATCGCAATACAACCGCTGCCGGTGCACATATCAAGAATATGCTCAGGGCGATGATTAATCAGGCCCGCAAAGCGGTTATTAATCAGCTCACCAATTGGCGAACGCGGCACCAGTACGCGGTCGTCAACGTAGAATTCGTGACCGCAGAACCAGGCTTTGTTGGTCAGGTAGGCCACCGGAATACGTTCGTTCACGCGACGAATCACGCGTTCAACGATCAGCTGTTTTTCCGTGGTAGTCAGGCGCGCACTGCGCATATCTTCTGGAATATCCAGCGGCAGATAGAGCGTAGGCAGTACCAGCTGCACCGCTTCATCCCATGGGTTATCGGTGCCGTGACCGTACCAGATCTCGGCCGCGCTAAAGCGGCTTACCGCCCAGCGGAGCATGTCCTGAATGGTATGCAGCTCATTGACTGCTTCATCAACAAAAATCTTATCCACATTGTCCTCCAGGGGCATGCGTCGGGGTAAATTCGGCGGCTAGTTTGCCATGAAGGCGGCGATAAATCAGCATTCTTGCGTAGGCCGCGGGGAAAAAAGCGTTTTCGCTGCAGGGAGCGGCGTGAAAAGGTAAACTAGGGGAAAAGATGAATTGAGAAGAATCAATGAAAAACAAAAACGCTTTGAGCGAGGAGGATCAGGCACTCTTCCAGCAGCTCATGACGGGCACGCGTAAAATTAAGCAGGACACTATCGTTCATCGTCCCGTACGAAAAAAAATCAGCGAAGTGCCGCCAAAGCGTCTGCTCCAGGAGCAGGCCGACAACAGCCACTATTTTTCCGATGAGTTCCAGCCGTTGCTCAACACTAACGGCCCGGTCAAATACGTACGCGAAGACGTCAGCCATTTTGAACTGAAAAAACTGCGCCGCGGTGATTATTCCCCTGAGCTGTTTCTCGACCTGCATGGGTTAACGCAGATGCAGGCCAAGCAGGAGCTGGGCGCGCTCATTGCCGCCTGTCGTCGTGAGCATGTGTTCTGCACCTGCGTGATGCACGGGCACGGCAAACATATTCTGAAGCAGCAAACGCCGCTGTGGCTGGCTCAGCATCCGCACGTGATGGCGTTTCATCAGGCGTCAAAAGAGTACGGCGGAGATGCCGCGTTGCTGGTGCTGATTGAAGTAGAAGAGTGGCTGCCGCCAGAACTGCCCTGACAGACTCCCGGAGTCGGCATGAACGCCTCGTCCGGGCTACAGGAAAAATCGACGTCACCCGGCCATAAGCCGGGTAAAAAGCGATTAAATCGCTTTCGCCATTTTCAGATTACATGGGCTCATTTGCCAGTTCAGGACACCTTGTCCGTTTGCGTCCAGAGTGACGCTGGCAATAGCTGAAGTGGTAAACATTGGCGGAACCTCGCCCGGGCAGAGTTCTGCAACCAGGTAGCCAACCAGCGGCAGGTGAGAGATCACCAGCACCGATGAAACACCTTCATTCGCTAACGCCTGAAGATAGGCACTAACCAGCCCGATATCGCCACACGGAGTGAGCTCAGGCAGGACATCCACCTCTTTTGGCAGGTTTACACACTCCCCCACCACTTCCAGTGTCTGTTCCGCACGCAGATACGGACTCACCAGAACACGATCGATATCCACTTTTTGGTCTTTAAACCAGGTTGCCATCTGACGAGATTCATCACAACCGCAACCGGTAAGAGGACGAACCGAGTCACTGGCTGCATCGAGGGCAGCGTCGCCGTGACGCATAATAAAAACTTGCATATTGCACCGCTTTTGTTGACCAGAAGCACCTGCGTCACCATGACGGTGACGCGGTAGCCGGGCATTGTGCCTTATCCATTCACTGAATGAAACGCTGATTTTTACCTTACTGGCGTAAGTATAGTCAACATCCGTTTACAAAATAACCAAAAACCGCGCGTTTCATCTGGGATCACATTCTTTGACCTCAGTTCGGTAAATCTGTTTCATCACCTGGCCAAAAGGTATCGCTGCGCTCTGCCCGAAGTAAAAGTGCCTCACTTGGGGTGAATCGCGAGCCATACTGCGTAGCCAATCGTTGCAACCGGGCAACTACCTCACCCGCGCCCAGTGAATCCATATAGCGGAGCGGGCCACCGAGGAACGGTGGAAAACCAATGCCAAAGACTGCGCCGATATCGCCGTCACGTGCGCTGCGGATAATACCTTCATCCATGCAGCGTGCCGCTTCATTGAGCATCAGCATAACGCACCGTTCCGCCACCTGTTCTGCGGAGCATTGATTATGCCGAGCCGCCATTCCCGCCAGGGAATAGACCGCGCTATCAACTTGTTTCTTGCTTTTACGCCCTTTCTTCCCATAAAGATAGAAACCGCGACCATTTTTTCTGCCTTTGCGATCGTCATTCAAAATCGCCTGAATCAGACTTGCAGGAGCACTAAAACGTTCGCCGTAAGCGGTTTCAAGAATCGGCAGGATTTTTGTCCCTGTGTCTATTCCTACCTCATCGAGCAACTGAATCGGCCCGACAGGGAAACCAAATTTAACCAGCGCATTATCAATATGTTCGACGCTTTCCCCCTCCACCAGCATGCGCATGGCTTCAGCGATATAGGGCGCGAGGATGCGGTTTACATAGAATCCCGCCTTATCTGCCACCACAATCGGCGTTTTCCCTTGTTTCTTGGCAAGCTTCACCGTGGTGGCAATGGTCTGCTCAGAGGTTCCTGCATGGGGAATCACTTCCACTAGCGGCATTTTTTCAACCGGGCTGAAGAAGTGAAGACCGATAACCTGTTCAGGCCGCTGAGCAAAGGCAGCAATATCGCCAATCGGCAAAGATGAGGTGTTCGAGGCAAAAATGGTGTGAGGTGCGCAATATTGTTCAACCTCGCCAACCATCTTCTGCTTGAGGGCTAAATCTTCAAAAACCGCTTCAATCACCAGGTCACGATGGGCAAAGCCGCGGTAATCTGTACCGCCGGAAATCAGCGCCAACTGGGCGTCGCGCTCCGCCGCTTTCATATGACGGCGACGCACTTTTTGTTCAAGCTGATCCCAGCTGTATTTCAACGCATGGTTAATACCATTGGCATTAATATCTTTAATACGCACCGGCAGTTTGCCTTTTATCGCCGTGACGTAGGCAATCCCTCCGCCCATGAGCCCGCCGCCCAGCACGCCCACAGAACGTAATGGGCCAGGCGCTACGGTAGCGCCGGGATCTTTTTTGATATCGGTGCTGGCAAAGAAAACATTACGCAGCGCTTTTGATTGCGGCGTCATGGCCAACTCGCCGAAGGCGCGTGCTTCAGCCTCATAACCGCTGCTAAGACCCTGCGCCAGACCGGTTTCAACAACCTTTAAAATTTTATCCGTTGCCGGATAGTTACCTTGCGTTTTTTGCGCGGTCTTTTTAGCGGCCATGCTAAACAGTAAATTGCGCCCCAGCGGCCCCGCCAGAATACGTTCGCGAACCGGCAAGCGGCGATGGTCATGGCGCGGCTTGCGCACGTACTCCGCAGCAGCCTCAAGCAAGATTGAGTGCGGAACCACTTCATCCACCAGCCCCGCTTTCAGTGCCTGACGGGCGCGAAGCTGCTTACCGGTGAGGATCATATCCAGCGCCGTACTCACGCCAATTAAACGCGGTAAACGCTGAGTGCCGCCAGACCCCGGTAACAAGCCGAGCTGCACTTCCGGTAGCCCCAGCACTGTCCGCCCATCATCCGAACAGATACGCGCATGACAGGCCAGCGCCAGCTCCAGCCCGCCGCCCAGACAGGCGCCATGAATCGCCGCCACCACGGGGATGGTAAGGCTCTGAATTTCAGCCATTACCTGCTGCCCCTGACGCGCGAGGGACTCCGCTTCCAGGGCGCTCTGACAGCGGCCAATCATGTTGATATCAGCCCCGGCAATAAAGTTATCCGTTTTTGCGGAAATCAGTACTACGCCCAATAAAGCTCTGTTTTCTCTGATTTGCTTAAGGATAGCGCGTACCTGACCGCCAAACTCAGCCTTCAGGGTGTTCATCTTTTCATCGGGTACGTCGATGGTCACTACCGCTACGTTGTCCGGACGCACGGTGAGCGTAAATGCGGATTTAATTTCCATTATTCTGCCTCCAGAACCATTGCCGCACCGAGCCCACCTGCCGCACAGGCGGTCACCAGCCCGAAGCCGCCACCGCAACGACGCAGTTCATTCAGCGTTTGGGTGATCATGCGTGCGCCCGTCGCCGCAAACGGGTGACCGTAAGCGATTGAGCCGCCCAGAACGTTGAATTTGCTTTCGTCAACCTCGCCGGTAGCGTGGCTGCGCCCGAGCACTTCGCGTGCAAATTTTTCACTCGCCAGGCACTGAATGTTGGCCAGCGTTTGCGCCGCGAAGGCTTCATGCATGTCGATAAGCGTAAGGTCGGCGAAGGTCAATCCTGCGCGATCCAGCGCCAGCGGCGTTGACCATGCCGGGCCAAGCAGCATGTCCTGCCAGACATCAATGGCAGTAAACGCGTAGCTACGCAGGTAACCCAACGGCACCAGCCCCAGCTCTTTAGCGCGGGATTCCGTCATCAGGATAACTGCCGCAGCGCCGTCGGTTAACGGCGTACTGTTCGCCGCGGTTACCGTTCCGTGCTGGCGGTCAAATGCTGGACGCAGTTTGGCGTAATCGGCAAGCGTAGAGTTTGCGCGAATATTATTGTCCTGCTCTAGCGGATTACGGTACGGCGGCGAGTAGGCAGTCATGACCTCATCATTCAGTTTCCCTTCCGCCCAGGCCTGGGCTGCCAGTTGATGCGAACGGTTCGCCAGCGCATCCTGCTGCTCACGCGTGATGCCATAGGTTTTCGCCATCTGTTCCGCGGTATCGCCCATCCGCAGCCCGGTGGAATACTCCGCGACTGCAGGAGGTACCGGCATCAGGTCACGCAGACGCAGCCGAGAGAAAAGTTTGAGTTTTTGTCCCAGGGTGCGGGCTTTATTCGCATCTACCAGCGTACGCGCAAGCTTTTTACTCACGCCAATGGGAAGAACCGAGGAAGAGTCAGCACCGCCCGCAATCCCGGCGCGAATCGTCCCCGCCATCAGGCTTTCTGCAACGTTCGCCACCGCCTGAAAGCTGGTCGCGCAGGCACGGCTGACGCTGTAGGCATCGGTATGCACGTTCATGCCGGTGCCCAACACGATTTCACGGGCGATATTGGGTGCAGCAGGCATCTGTACCACCTGACCAAATACCAGCTGTTCGATAACTTCAGGGGAGATTTCGCTACGGGCCAGCATTTCACCCACGACCATTTTACCGAGGTCGACGGCCGGCACGCCGTGAAACGCGGTCGCCTGTCGGGCAAACGGGGTACGTAATCCACTGACTATAGCAATGCGATCGCCCTGACGGGTGATAAGCGGTAACGCCTGACTCATAACTCTCCCCTGTTAACGAAATAAATCTAAGTGGTCTGACCTGATAACAGTTTTAACTAATTTATTACACTTAGCCAATCGGGGAGAGAAAAAATTGAGAGCTAAAACACATTGAGAACAAAAGAAAACGCCCCTGTTACGCAGGTAACAGGGGCGTTATTTAAAGCTGTTGTGCGAAAGGCGCGATTAACGCAGGCCCAGCTGGAAAATCAGCGTTTCGGCTTCGCAGGCGAAGACAAAATCAATATCCAGCTGCACGCCGCCTTCAACGTCTTTGAAATCAGCGGTGATTTTGCACGGTTCAGATTCTACGCTACGCGCTCTTTCTGACAGCGCCGCCAGCGTCTCTTCAGCTTCAGCACGGTTTGCGAACACGCGGCTGTAAGAGGCTGTGCAGTCGGAGTTGTCCATAATGGTACCCACATCCATGCAGCAGCAAACTGGGGTTTCATCAGCACTACATTTGCTCATTGTAGATTTCCTCTGTTTTGTGCACTCAAGGTGCCAGATAAACGATGAGCCTATTTTACGTCCGCCCGCTTTACGCCTCCAGTCGATAATGAGATCTAACCCCTTAAGTGACCGAAATCACAATTAAAAATGATCTAAAACAAATTTGGTGTTTCACACCCTATGACCACCCCCGCATTTTTGCCAACCAGATCTCGTTTTAAACAACATCTTTGAAAAACTTAATAAACAATATTGCAACATACCATCTGGTCAGACCTATACTCTCGTCACTGGTCTGATTTCTCTGTTGTAGTCCAGCCCCTACACTTCGCGCTTCTGTTACTACATGTAACATTGTTTGTATAAAAATAACTCAATGAGGTTATGGTCATGAGCCAGAAAACCCGTTATACGAAGTCTGCTCTTGCTGTCGCAGTGGCACTTGTTTCAACTCAAGCCTGGTCAGCAGGCTTCCAGCTTAATGAATTCTCAGCCTCTGGTCTGGGCCGTGCCTATTCCGGCGAAGGTGCTATCGCAGATGATGCGGGTAATGCTAGCCGTAACCCGGCGCTGATTATGATGTTCGACCGCCCGGAGTTTTCTATCGGTGCAGTATTTATCGATCCGGATGTAAATATTACGGGTAAATCGCCAAATACAGGCAAAAGTACCAATGCTGATAATATTGCGCCTACAGCTTGGGTACCTAACGCGCACTTCGTTATGCCAATTAACGATCAATTTGGTTGGGGTGCTTCGGTAACCTCTAACTATGGTTTGGCGACTGAATTCGATAAAAGCTATGCAGCTGGTATGTATGGTGGCACAACAGACCTACAAACGGTCAATCTTAATCTGAGTGGCGCCTACCGTCTGAGCAGTAACTGGAGTTTCGGACTTGGGTTTGATGCCGTTTATGCCAAAGCGAAAATTGAACGTTATGCCGGCGATTCAAGCCTTAGGTTAAGCCAAGTCCCAGGATCTGGCGTCACTGGTCCTGATTCTCAAATTGCCTATCTGAAGGGTGATGAATGGGGTTATGGCTGGAACGCAGGTATCTTGTATGAGTTGGACAAAAATAACCGCTGGGGCTTTACTTACCGTTCTGAAGTGAAAATCGACTTTGACGGTGATTATAAGAGTTCAATTAACAGCGCATACAATGGAGCATTGCCCCCTGGCACACCTTATGGCACAAGCGGTGGTACCATACCTGGCTCTCTAACCCTGAACCTGCCTGAAATGTGGGAAATCTCCGGTTATAACCGCATCGCACCGCAGTGGGCCATCCACTACAGCATGGCCTATACGAGCTGGAGTCAGTTCCAGGAGCTGAAAGCCACCGGTTCAAACGGCCAGCAGCTCTTCTATAAAGAAGAAGGCTTTAAAGATGCGTACCGCATCGCTCTGGGTACCACCTACTATTACGATAAAAATTGGACCTTCCGTACCGGTATCGCATTTGATGATAGCCCGGTTCCGGCAGATAACCGTTCTATCTCCATTCCGGATCAGGACCGTTTCTGGATTAGCGCCGGTACCACCTACGCCTTTAACGACGACGCATCTCTAGACTTCGGTGCATCCTATATGCACGGACAGGACGTGACGATTCATGAAGGTGACTACACCTTCAAATCCGAAGGTAAAGCCTGGCTGTTCGGTACTAACTTCAACTATCGCTTCTGATAGTTAACCGACATAAAAAAGGGTGAACATCATGTTCACCCTTTTTTTATTGCCGCCGATTCGTTATTCAGAATCGATATCTTTCAGGTCACCCTGAATCGCCTGAGCGTTCGGGTTCTCTTCAGGCTTCAGCTTGCCGCCGTTGGCAATAAAATCATGCTGCTGGAAGTAGGCTTCACGTACCATAATGTACGGGTCGGAAGACTGACGCAGCAGGCCGTCAGAGTCGAGCAGTTGAGCGCGCGTTTCTACCCCTTCCACCACCCACTTACCGATAGACATCGGCCAGGTCAACCAGGAAAGAACCGGGTAGGTAGTATCGGCGAAATCACCGCCGTCTTCACGCAGCGTGAAGCTCCCGTAGAACGGCAATTGTACATACGGGCCATAACCTACGCCATAATGGCCCAGCGTGCTGCCAAAACGGTGCGGCTGAACGCGCTGCAGTTTCGGGTTAGCCATACCGGCCACATCAATAAAGCCCCCCATCCCCAGAATAGTGTTGAGGAAGAAGCGAGTAAAGTGAACCATCCCCTGATACGGATCACCCTGTAAGAAGTAGTTCACCATCGTCGCTGGCTCTTCCAGGTTACTGGTGAAATTGCTCAGGCCATTACGCGCTGGTTGAGGCACGTAGTCACGCCAGGCTACTGCCACTGGACGAACGACATAAGGATCCAGCACGTTGAAGTTGAAGCTGTACATCGTGCGGTTAAAACCTTCGAAGGGGTCTGAACGCCCCTGCTGTTCAGTACCGGAACTCGCACAGCCCACCAGCAGTGTCGTCCCGAGCGCAAGCGCCGACAGGCGAAGCTTCATAAATGTCTCCCTGTTGATTATGGCTATCGCTGATTGCCATCCATGCGGCACGTTTACGTATCCGCCTGTTTAGATGTGAGCGATTGTAACAGCCCATCGGTCGATGTCTATATAGCCAAGTTTTGTTGTTTTTATCATAGCCTGGCAAAGACAAGGCTGTGGGGTGCCACGCCTGACTAAACCAATTAAATCTATGCAGTCATGCCAGTATTTCAGAATAGCGCCAAACCTGCATTGTCTGTAACCCGCTACGCTTAGGCTATACGTGCTTATTCAGGGCCACCGCGATGGACGAAATCAAAAAAGAGACCATGGTTAGCCACCATGATGACCTGGCAGTAGAAAGCGAAGAAAAACAGCAAGGGAAAAAAATAGAAGTAGATGAAGACCGGCTCCCTTCCCGCGCCATGGCGATTCATGAACATATTCGCCAGGAAGGAGAAAAGGAGATGGAACGCGATGCGATGGCATTGCTTTGGTCCGCCATCGCCGCGGGGCTATCGATGGGGGCATCGTTACTCGCAAAAGGTATTTTTCATGTTCAGCTAGACGGCGTGCCCGGCGGTTTTCTTCTTGAGAATCTTGGCTATACCTTCGGTTTTATCATCGTCATTATGGCCCGCCAACAGCTCTTTACCGAAAATACCGTCACCGCCGTACTGCCCGTGATGCAAAAACCAACCCTGGGGAATGTTGGCTTACTGATGAGACTTTGGGGCGTAGTACTTCTTGGGAATATTATCGGCACGGGCATCGCAGCATGGGCATTTGAGTACATGCCTATTTTCGATGAACCGACGCGCGATGCCTTCACCAAAATCGGCATGGACGTGATGAAGAATACCCCGACAGAGATGTTTGCAAACGCCATTATATCAGGGTGGCTGATTGCGACGATGGTCTGGATGTTCCCCTCTGCGGGGGCGGCAAAAATCGTGGTCATTATCCTCATGACGTGGCTTATCGCGCTGGGTGATACCACGCATATTGTTGTCGGTTCAGTCGAAATACTCTATCTGGTATTCAGCGGCACGCTGCACTGGAGTGATTTTATCTGGCCTTTCGCCCTGCCAACCCTTGCAGGCAATATCTGCGGCGGGACGTTTATTTTCGCCCTGATGAGCCATGCACAGATTCGCAATGATATGAGCAATGCGCGTAAGGAAAAAACGCGTTTACAGGCAGAACAGAAAGAAATACAGCAAAAAGGTGAGAAGAATCATCCCTGAGTGGCGACGGTTTGAGCAGTTAAACAACGACATACTTACCCCTGGGGGCAAAAAACGCTATACTCGGCGCCACTTTGTCCCCTTAGTTAAATGGATATAACGAGCCCCTCCTAAGGGCTAGTTGCAGGTTCGATTCCTGCAGGGGACACCATATTTCCCTCCTCAGAAGTCTACTGAACTCAATAAAAACCCTGTATAATCAATAAATACCATCATGCTAGAGCATGTTAATGTCAACAGACATCTACCAACCTCAATGCAAATCAACATGCAACTGGGGGCCTATGTGGGGGCTTATTGTGTTCAATGAAAAGTGAGGCCCCCAGTGCCATTAAATGCACGCCAAGTTGACACCACTAAACCTAAAGAAAAGCCATACAAACTCGCTGATGGTGGCGGACTTTACCTTCAGGTAAACACAAATGGCTCCAAGTACTGGCGTATGAAGTATCGCTTTGCCGGTAAAGAGAAAAAACTATCTTTTGGAACCTATCCAGACGTTTCCCTCTCCGATGCGCGAACCAAACGAGATGAAGCAAGAAAAATACTGGCTAACGGAAGTGATCCTGGCGAAGTCAAAAAAGCTGAACAGCTTGCTAAAAAGCTTGCAGTGGATAATACCTTTGAATCCATTGCCACTGAGTGGCTAAAAGCAAAATCATCAGGTTGGTCAGAAGACTACGCCGACTATGTCAGAAGAATTCTGGAAAATAATATTTATCCCTACTTGGGCTCTCGCCCGATTAAGGATATCAAGCCTCTAGAATTGCTTGCAGCATTACAACGCATAGAGAAAAGAGGCGCGTCAGAACTTGCGAACAAAGTTCGCCAGCGCTGCGGTGAAGTGTTCAGGTATGCCATCGTTACGGGCCGAGCAGAATACAACCCTGCACCAGATCTTGCGAGTGCACTCCATTCTTACGACAGAAAGCACTACCCTTTTTTTATCCGCTTCAGAACTTACGGAATTTTTACAGAAGTTGTCGGGCTATAGTGGGAGCATAATCACCCAGCAAGCATCTATTCTGCTAATGCTGACGGGATTGAGAACCGTTGAGTTGCGAATGGCCGAGTGGGATGAAATTGATTTTGAAAACGCTGTCTGGGAAATTCCTCAGGCACGCATGAAAAAGAAAAGGCCCCATTTAGTGCCCCTCTCACACCAGGCAATTGACGCTCTGCTCAAGGTGAAACAACTTACCGGGAACTATAGATATATTTTCAGCGGCCGAAATGATGTAAATAAACCGATGAGTGAAGCTAGTGTTAATATGGTCCTCAAACGGATTGGGTACGATAAGAAGGCCACCGGACATGGTTTTCGACATACAATGAGCACCATTCTGCATGAAGAAGGATTTAACTCAGCCTGGATTGAAATCCAGCTTGCCCATGTTGATAAAAACAGCATCCGCGGTACATATAACCATGCCATGTATTTGGAGGGACGTAGAGACATGATGCAGTGGTATGCAGATTATCTTGAAAAAGCCGCGAGGGCTGGTACGACCAGCATTCCGTAATCGCTGACATAAAACCAGTCATTTTGTGGCTGGTTTTATCAAAACCATGGTTCTCAATGCATTTTTTTCGATAACTTTCTTTGAGTTCTCATGTTTAAATGCATCAGCTTTTGCTATTCGTAACTCACTCAAAACGCCCTTAATTAACATTACAGACTCATGGTC